>NZ_CP051630.1:2712631-3023272 GCF_012848855.1 Pyruvatibacter mobilis | reverse complement strand
CGGGACGCCTAAGACGCCGCGAATTTCGCAAAGCTCTCCTGCAGTCCCTTGGCCGACAACGCCACCAGCTTGCCGCCGTCTTCGGGCGTTGCGAGCGACGGGTCGGAGCCCATGCGGCCGTCGGGGAATTTGGCGCGGTAGTCGGCCGCGTCGGTGTAGCGGCCGTTGGGGGCGATCTGCGGGGACATCTCCGCCTGCTTGATGCTGTCCGGATAGGCCCATTGGGTGACGGCCACTTCCGACGGGGTGGCGTGGCTGCCATGGCTCTTGCCGTAGGTCTTCATGCACATGTCCATGACGGGCTTGTAGTCCCACCAATTGTCGAGCTTGCACTTCACCGGCCCGCGATTGGACGCGTCACCAGCAAGCGAACGGTCCGCATAGATTTCCGAGAATGCCGCATTGATGGTGGCGATGTTGCCGCCATGGCCGTTGAAGAACAGCACCCGCTCAAACCCGTGCACGGCGAGCGACGACACCCAGTCATGGATGGCGGCGATCATCGTTGACGGCCGCAGCGTCATCGAGCCGGCAAAGCCCAGATGATGCTGCGCGCAGCCCACATTGAAGGTGGGCCCGACCAGCATGTCCGCGTCCTTCTGCGCCTCATGCGAGATGATCTCAGGACACAGCGCGTCCGTGCCGATCAGCCCGTTCGGCCCGTGCTGCTCCGTCGAGCCGATGGGAATGATGATGGCTTTCGAGCGCGTGAGATAGGCGTCGATTTCCTGCCAGGTGGAATGGTGCAGCAGCATGGGGCCTAGCTCCTTGTGAGATATTCGAATTCGATTTCGTCGCGGATCGGGATTCCGTTCTCGCCCGTCATCGGGATCTGCGGTTTCAGCCTGCGGGCCGCGTCAATGGCGTTGATCCCCACCCGCGCGATCCGCATGCCGATGATCTGATAAAAGCCGATGGCGCGCAGATTGTCGTTGGTGGTCACAAGCTTTACCCGCCGCAACCCCACACCCCGCGCGACATCAAACATGTCCGCCATCAGCGCCCGGCCGGCGCCCCGTACAGCCCCTGTCGCCGCAAGGGCAACGACCTCAAGCTCGTCATCCTCAATGAGATAGGCAGCACAGCCCGCAAAATCATCCCCCGCCAGGGCGACCCTGACCGGCAGGGTATAGGGATCGACCGCCCGGCCGAGCGACACGACGCTGTCTCCCCAATGCTGCCGCAACAGATCATGCGCCTGCGCCATCAGCGCATCATCCGGGTCCGCAATCCGTATGTCGGGCGATCGGGTCATAACGCCCAAGCTTGACCCATCAGGCGCCCTGACGGCAAATCGCCCCATGTCAGAGATCCTCCTGCGCCCCGCCATCCCGGATGACGCCGCCGCCATTGCCCGCGCGTTTACGCCCGCGCGCCGGGCCATGCCCGGTGTGCCGGACATTCACACGGCGGAGGACGACCTTGCGTTCATCACCCGGTCGATGCTGCCGGACAACACCGTGACGGTGGCGGAACTCGGCGGCACCCTTGCCGGGGTCGCAGCCTATGCCGATGGCTGGCTCACCCACCTCTATGTGCATCCCGACCACCACCGCCGCGGCATCGGCGCGGCCCTGCTGGCCCATGTGATGGCGTACTGCCCGCAAGGATTGAGCTTGTGGGTGTTCCAGAGCAATGCGCCGGCCCGTGCGTTTTACGAATCCCATGGCTTCCGCTGCGTCGGCCTCACGGACGGACAATCCAATGAGGAAAAATGTCCGGATGCGCGCTATAGCTGGCCATGAACCCGCCACCTGAAGAAACGGACCCGCATCCCATGACCGCCACCAAATCGCCTGACACCGAAAACACCGGCCCGCTCGCCGGGGTGAAGATCGTCGACTGCACCTCCGTGGTGCTCGGCGCCTATGCCATGCAGATCCTGGGTGATCTCGGGGCCGAGGTGATCAAGATCGAGGCACCGACGGCGGAAGGCTCCCCCGGCGGCGACATCCTGCGCTGGGGCGGCAAGTCACCCAAGGGCCCCGGCATGGGCCCGCTGTTCATGACGTACAACCGCAACAAGCGCTCGGTGATGCTCGACCTCAAGAGGGAAGAGGCGCGCGAAGCACTGCGTACCCTCATCAAGGACGCCGACGTCTTTGCTTCCAACATCCGCTATGCGGGCATGGAGCGGCTGGGGATAGACTATGACAGCGTCAAGAAGATCAACCCGGAGATCGTCTATGTGCACGCGGCAGGCTTCGGCAAGGACGGCGCCTATGGCGGGCTGCAGGCCTATGATGACCTGATCCAGGCAGCCTCCGGCGGCACCGACCTCTTGCCGCGCGTCAACCAGCGCGCAGGGCTTGAGGGCGAACAGTTCGAGCGCCCCGCCTATCTGCCGAGCCTCGTCGCCGACAAGACCACAGGCCTGCACATGGTCTATGCGACGCTGGCAGCGCTCTATCACAAGCAGCGGACGGGCGAGGGCCAGTTCGTCGAAGTGCCGATGCTGGAATGCTTCACCAGCTTCACCATGAGCGAGAACCTCTACGGCCACTGCTTCGAGCCGCCGGTCGGCGGCTACGGCTATTCCCGCGTGCTCAACCCCAACCGGCGTCCCTTCAAGACCAAGGACGGCTATCTGTCGATTGTTCCGTATTCGGACCGCCAGTGGGATGATTTCTTCGAGCTCGGCGGCCGCAAGGGCCTGTTGCAGGAAGACGACCGCTTCAACACCTACCAGAACCGCACCCAGAACGTGCTGGCGCTCTACGCGCTGGTGGAGGAAGTGGCCCAGACCCGCACCAGCGAGGAATGGATCGACCTGCTGAAGGAAAAGAACATCCCCGCCATGCGCGTGAACCGCCTGGACGACGTGACCAGCGACCCGCATCTGCAGTCGATCGGCTTCTTCGAGCACTACGACCACCCGCAGGAAGGCACCTATGTGGCCATGAAACAGCCGGTGAATTTTGAAAAAACACCCGCGACGCACAGGCACCACCCGCCGGCGCTGGGCGTGGACACGGAAGCTGTGCTGCGAGACGCCGGGTTGAGTGATGCGGAGATCGCGGCGGTCTCGAAGGGCTGAAGGTATGTGCGGGCGGTCAGGCTGTCGTCCCCCACCCGGAGACCCTCCGGTCAAGCCGGAGGGACAGCGGTGGTGGTGGGGCGGTTGAGGGCGACTTGTTTCGGCCTCACACCCAGCCACCCCCACTACTGTCACCCCGCGACTTGATCGCGGAATGACAGAAGAAGGGCTGTGGGGAGTTAGCAAATACCCGCCGCCCCGGCCCTCCCCATCGAGGAGTGGGAACCGACCTGCGCAACGCTGACGGCCGCACTTTTTGACCCACCGCAACCCGCCTGCCCTTGCCCGGCAGGCGTCGGGGCACCAGAATGCGGGCCAACAAGATGTTCGGGGTTGGGACGGCTGAGAACGACACGGGGGCGTGATGACGCCCCGCCTCCCGCACCCCCTTACGGGATCAGGGAGCAACCATGTCCGACCAGCTAATCAAAGTCCCCGCCGACTGGGCCAAGTCCGCCTATGTGGACGACGCGAAATACACCGAGATGTACGAGCAGTCGATCAAGGACCCGGTGGGGTTCTGGGCCGAGCACGGCAAGCGCGTCGACTGGATCAAGCCTTACACCAAGGTGAAGGACGTCTCCTACAACCAGCGCGATTTGCATATCCGCTGGTTCGAGGATGGCACGCTCAACGCCTGCTACAACTGCGTCGACCGCCATGTAAAGGACAAGGGCGACGAGGTGGCGATCATCTGGGAGGGCGACGACCCGTCCGTCGACCAGACAATCACCTACACCCAGCTGCACCACCACGTGCAGCGCTTCGCAAATGTGCTGAAGGATCAGGGCGTCAAGAAGGGTGACCGCGTCACCATCTATATGCCGATGATCCCCGAAGCGGCCTACGCCATGCTCGCCTGCGCGCGCATCGGCGCGGTGCACTCGGTGGTCTTCGGCGGCTTCTCGCCGGACGCGCTGGCCGGACGCATCCAGGACTGCGACAGCCGTTTCGTCATCACGTCTGATGAAGGCGTACGCGGCGGCCGCCCGATCCCGCTCAAGGAAAACACCGACGACGCGCTTGATAGCTGCCCGGACGTTGAAAGCGTCATCGTGGTCGAACACACCGGCGGCGCCGTCACCATGAAGGAGGGCCGCGATGTCTGGTATCACGAGGTAGCCGGGCGGGTGGACCATGAATGCCCGTGCGAGGAAATGAACGCCGAAGACCCGCTGTTCATTCTGTATACGTCCGGCTCCACCGGCAAACCCAAGGGCGTGCTGCACACCACCGGCGGCTATCTCGTCTATGCGTCGATGACCCATCAATATGTCTTCGACTACAAGCCCGGCGACATCTACTGGTGCACGGCGGATGTGGGCTGGGTGACCGGCCACAGCTACATCCTCTATGGCCCGCTGGCCAATGGCGCGACGACGCTGATGTTTGAAGGCGTGCCCACCTATCCGGATTCATCGCGCTGCTGGCAGGTCTGCGACAAGCACAACGTCAACATCTTCTATACCGCCCCCACCGCCATCCGCGCCCTGATGCGCGAAGGCGACGAGCCGGTGAAAAAGACTTCGCGCAAGAGCCTGCGCCTGCTCGGCTCGGTGGGGGAACCGATCAACCCGGAAGCCTGGCTCTGGTACCACAAGGTGGTGGGCGATGAGCGCTGCCCCATCGTTGACACCTGGTGGCAGACGGAGACCGGCGGCATCCTCATTTCACCGCTTCCCGGCGCGACCGACCTGAAGCCCGGCTCCGCCACGCGGCCCTTCTTCGGCGTGGAACCCGTGCTGGTGGACAATGACGGCCACCCGCTGCACGGCGCCACCTCCGGCAATCTGTGCATCGCGGATTCATGGCCCGGCCAGATGCGCACGGTCTATGGCGACCACAAGCGCTTCTTCGAGACCTATTTCAGCCAGTTCAAAGGCAAGTACTTCTCCGGCGACGGCTGCCGCCGGGACGAGGACGGCTATTACTGGATCACCGGCCGCGTCGATGACGTGCTCAATGTCTCCGGCCACCGCATGGGCACGGCGGAAATCGAAAGCGCGCTGGTGGCGCATGAGAAGGTGGCGGAAGCTGCCGTCGTCGGCTACCCGCACGACATCAAGGGCCAGGGCATCTATGCCTATGTGACGCTCAAGCAGGGCCAGGACCCGTCGGACGACCTCAAGAAGGAGCTCGTCCAGTGGGTGCGCAAGGAGATCGGCCCCATCGCTTCACCCGACCTCCTGCAATGGGCGCCCGGCCTGCCCAAGACCCGCTCCGGCAAGATCATGCGCCGCATCCTGCGCAAGATCGCTGAGGACGATTTCTCCAATCTCGGCGACACCTCCACCCTCGCCGACCCCGGCGTCGTCGATGACCTGATCGACAACCGCCAGAATCTCGGCGGCAAGAGCGCGTAAAAAATCGAGGCACGCACCGGGCCGGCCGGTGCGTGCCTCTTCCCGCCTCACAACTTGCGCAGCCGCTCAGCGCTCCCCACATGTCCCTCAACAATCACGCAAGAGTGAGCAGGGACAGGACGGGACGCACCATGCAGACATGGAAGGTGGGTGACATCACGATCACGCGGATCGTGGAATATGAGGGGCCGATGCCCGGCGGCGGCGAGGGCTCCATGGTGGAGGCGGCCTATCCGGATGCGGTGAAGCAGATCGACTGGCTGCGGCCCCACTGGGCCACTGATGACGGCATGATCATCGCCGCGATCCACGCGCTGCTCATCGAGACACCATCGACCCGCATCGTCGTGGACACCTGCGTCGGCAACGGCAAGATCCGTCCCGGCACCTTCTTCGACAATCTGCAGACGCCCTTTCTCGATCACATGAAAGATGTCGGCTGGCACCCCGACAGCGTCGACATCGTGCTGTGCACCCACCTGCATGTGGACCATGTGGGCTGGAACACCATGAAGGTGGGCGATGAATGGGTGCCGACCTTCCCCAATGCGCGCTACCTGATGGGCGAACGCGAATATGAGCACTGGGAGGCCGAGGGCGACGCGGCCCAGGCGCAGATCATGGCCGACAGCGTGGCCCCGATCTTCGACGCGGGCCTCGCTGTCCTGGTGCCGATGGATTATCAGGTTACGGACGGTGTACGGCTGGTGCCGACGCCGGGACACACGCCGGGACACGTGTCGGTCGAGATCATCTCAAAGGGCGAGACGGCGGTCATCACCGGCGACCTCACCCACCACCCCTGCCAGCTGGCCCATCCGGAATGGTCGTCCGGCTTCGACACGGATCAGAAACAGGCTGACGCCACCCGGGCTGCTTTCTTCCGGCAATATGCCGGCAGCCCGACCCTCATCATGGGCACCCACTGGGCCACCCCCACGGCGGGGCACATCATCCACGACGGCAATGCCTACCGCCTCAAGGCCTGAGGCCCGGCAAGCCCCACGCCGCACTGCCATCCCGCAACCGGATCGCGGGATGGTAACTCTGGGGGCAAACATCCTCCGTACCCCTCCGGCCTGACCGGAGGGTCTGCTCTCGATGCCGCTTGCCGCAGCGCGCGCGGAACCGGCACGGCGGGAGCCGGGCACCCTGTGCTCAACAGCCAAAGCGAGTAGACCCCGGATCAAGTCAGGGGTGACGGAAAAGGCAAGGGAATGAGCAAAGTCATCTCCCCCCTCGCGGGAGAGGTCGGTGCGTCAGCACCGAGTGAGGGGGGATGCTCTGGCATTAGAGATCAAGCTACGGAATGACAAATGGAGATTCGGAATATCATCCGCATCCCTCCGGCTTGACCGGAGGGTCTACTCTCGGTGCCCCTTGCCGCAGCATGAGCGGAACCGGCACGGCAGGAGCCGCGCACCCTGTGCTCAACAGCGGAGGCGAGTGGGCCCTCCGGTCAAGCCGGAGGGATGCGGGAGTTTGAGAGGGTATGAGGGCAAGTTTTCCCCACCCCCTGCCACCTGCCGCATACTCGTTGCCATGACCTCCCGCCACACGGGCAGCCGGGCCGACCGGACCTGGGTGGGAGGGCGGATGCCCGGAAGGCCGGGCGAGAGGCGGCCCCTTGGGAACGTGGGGTGCGCGCGCTCAGCCGCGATGCGCAAGTAACGGGTGCGCATTGGATGGGTGGTGGTGTCCCGAACCCGGTCACGCCCTGAAAAAGCTGGCCCCACCGCGTCCAGGCCCGTTCCAAAGTGTGGAGGGTGGAAGCAGGGTTCGCGGGGTTGGACACGCAGGGTAATGCCTGCCCCGCCCCGGTCCGGCCACCGCTGGCAACCATCCGCGCGGGACGCGCCTGAGGCTTGCGACCCAAATCTGTTTATTGCTGCTACCGGCGCCGCGTGAGCGCCGGGCGCGTCCTGCTCTCCCCTGTGCCCGTGACGGCAATGCCGTGTGCGGAGGGTTTGGCGTGGGTGTTGCTCCTTCTCCGTATCCCTCCGGCTTGACCGGAGGGATACGGCGTGGGGCTGACGGTGAGGGAGGAATAATGGGCGGCGGGCCCTACCCCGGCTTGACCGCGCGGGATGGGGGCTGTGCAATCGGGGGCAGGAGAATGATGCAGCAGGATGGACATTTCCCCGTGACCGATGCAAACAACACCGCCCGCCGGACCGCCCTCATCACCGGGGCATCAGCCGGGATCGGCAAGTGCTTTGCCGAACACTACGCAGCCTGCGGCCATGACCTGATCCTCACGGCCCGCCGCACCGACCGGCTGGAAACGCTGGCAGCGCAGCTTGCTGCCGACAACGGCATAACGACCACCGTGATCGCCGGAGACATGGCCGACCCGGCCACACCGCAGCGCCTGTGGACCGAGATCACCGGCCGCGGGCTGACGGTGGACGTGCTCATCAACAATGCGGGCTATGGCATGACCAACAACTTCGTCGATTATCCGTGGACGGAACACCGGGACTTCATCCAGGTAATGGTCACCGCCTATGCGGAGCTGTGCCACCTGGCGCTACCGGGCATGCTGGAGCGCCGCCATGGCCGCATCATCAATGTGGCATCGCTGGCAGGGCTTGCGCCGGGCACCATCGGCCACACGCTTTATGGCGCGTCGAAGGCCTTCCTCATCAAGATGTCCGAAAGCCTGTCGCTGGAAACCGAGGGCACCGGCGTGCATGTGACGGCGGTCAATCCGGGCTTCACCCGATCGGAATTCCACACCACGGCAGGGGTGCAGGAGACCGTGGACCGGATGCCGAAATGGATGTGGATGCAGGCCAAGGATGTGGTGGCGGAAACCCACGCCGCCAGCGAGGCGGGCCGTGCCACCGTCATACCCGGCCGCGCCAACCGGATGACCGCGTTCATCCTGCGTCATGTGCCCGCCAACCTGGCGCTGACCCTGTCGCGCCGCCGCTCCGCCATGCAGGACGACGCCGCGGGCAAGGCCTAGCTGCTAGCGGCAGATGCCCCAGCGGCCGCGCTCGAAATGGAAATGGTCGCGGTGCCGCTCATTGTAGTCAGGCGACAGGACGGTGCGGAACACGTCGCAGGACCCGTCCCGGACGGCGCGCAGGAACGCAGCCTTGTCGCCGCCGCCGTCCCAATCGCGCAGCAGGGAGACCTCGCGCCCGTCCGCAAGGATGAAACCGGCAATGTCGATGGCCTCCGCCCGCGCATGGGCGCTCAGCCGCCCCGTGAGAGCCCCGTTCACATTGCGGCAGGAATAGGTGCCGAAATGCACGACACGCGCGACCTCGCTGCCCAGATGCTTGCGCGCCAGCGGCGCCACCACATGCAGTTCCCACCGCACCAGCGACGCCATGACCGGGCAGGTGAGCCGGATGCTGCCACCGCCCGCATAGACGAAATTGGATTGCTTCAGATGGAGGCCCTGCGCCATGCCGCAGCCCGGGCGGCTGCTGTCGATGGTGTCGGCCTCAACCTTAAAGCCCGCCGCCCGCACCGCGTTGACGCAGGCCGGGTAGGAGCGGTTGATGCGCGCCAGCTTCAGCGGGGTGACGAAGGTTGCTTCGGTGGTGAGGTCGATGGGGGTGGAGGGGTCGTATCGGTCCGGCAGATAGGGAAAGGCGAACACGCTGAGCGCCGCGAAGCCGAACACCAGCACCACCACGCGCCATGTGCGCCACCAGCGGCGCAGGCCACGGCGCAGAGACGCAAGGACCAAAGACCGGTGCGCCACCCTCAGAAGTCCGACACGATGCCGTTGCGTTCCCAATCGCCGAACCGCGTGGGCTCGGCCCCGTCCGGCCCGTTGATCTCGGTGGGCATGTCGCGGGATGTCTCCGCCGCCCGGCGCGCTTCGGCTTCGGCAAGGGCCCGCCGGGCCGCCGGTGTCAGGTCCTTGCGGGGAGCCTCGGCGCCGGCGTCTGCGTCCTTGCCTGCCCCGTTCGGAGCAGCGTTCGGGGCAGCGTTCGGGGCCTCGTTCCGGGTGTCGTCCGCCATGCAGGATCCATGTTCTTGAAGCGTGGGCTGCGCCCCGCCATATCTTGTCCATACGGGGCGGCTATGGGTGAGCATATAAGACGCGCGCGGCGAATGACAAAATGCCGGGTGCGCCGATGGATCAATCTGCGCCTGCACAGGAGAGACTGACAGTGGCCAACAGCTTGCGTACCGGTGTCCTGATCGCCGCCATGACGGCGCTGTTTCTCGGAATCGGCTACCTGATCGGCGGCATTGGCGGGGCGGCCATCGCCTTCGTGATCGCCCTGGGCATGAACGCCTTTGCCTACTGGAACTCCGACAAGATGGTGCTGCGCATGTATGGCGCCCGCCAGGTGGATGAGGCAACCGCCCCCGACCTTGTGCGCATGGTGCGCCAGCTCGCCGACAATGCGGGCCTGCCGATGCCCAAGGTCTTCATCATCGAAAACGACCAGCCCAATGCGTTCGCCACCGGCCGCAACCCGGAAAATGCCGCAGTCGCCGCCACCACCGGCCTGCTGTCGCGGCTGACCCCGCAGGAGGTGGCGGGCGTCATGGCCCATGAGCTGGCGCATGTGAAAAGCCGCGACACGCTGACCATGACCATCACCGCGACCCTTGCCGGGGCGATCTCCATGCTGGCCAATTTCGCGCTGTTCTTCGGCTCGGACCGCAACAACCCGCTGGGCCTTCTGGGTGCCATCGCCATGATGATCCTGGCGCCGATTGCCGCGGGCCTCGTGCAGATGGCGATCAGCCGCGCGCGCGAATACGAAGCCGATCGGATCGGCGCTGAAATCTGCGGCCGCCCCCTGTGGCTCGCATCAGCGCTGGAGAAGATCCAGGGCTTCGCCAGCCGCATCGACAACGACGTGGCCGAGCGTAACCCGGCCTCCGCCCAGCTGTTCATCATCAACCCGCTGCATGCCCACAAGCGCGACGGGCTGTTCACCACCCACCCCAACACCGCCAACCGGGTGGCCCGCCTGCGCGAGATGGCCGGCGAAATGGGCGATACAGCCCAGGCCCGCCCCTGGGGATGATCGGGAAGGGTGCCCGTCAGACGTCAGCCGTCAGCCGTCAGCCGAGATCATCACCATGAACGGCATGGCCGGGCCCGGATTGTCATGCAGGTGCAGCGTGCCCATGGCCGTCACCACCGGGCCCATCGCGGTGTCCCGCTTGAAGGCGGCGTTGATCTCGTAGTCGATATCCGCCTTGGGGATGATGTCGCCCTCCACGGTCTCGAAGAACGCCTTGAGCACCTTGATGGGCGATTTGGACAGAAGGTCATCAGGCCCCTCGAAACTGTATTTTTCCTCGGTTCCCCGGTCTGCTGACATCATGTTGGCGGTAAAGCGGCTCATGTCCCCGTCCCTCTCACTGTCCCCTCGCTGGGCTGCTATGCAGGCTGCAGGCGCGCGCAGCCTTTGCCTTCATTGCAAAGCGCGCTTATAGCTGCGCCGCATGACAGTTCAGAAACGCTCCTCCCGCCCCAAATCCGGCGCCGCATCCGGCAAGATGCCCGGCGGCAAGTCACCCGGTGGCAAATCACCCGGCGGCAAACCCGGCCCGCGCAGGCCCGGCCCGCGCCGCAAGCCTGCCGACCGCACGCCGGGCCTCGGCGCCCGCCGGGCTGCCGTGGCGGTGCTGACCGCCGTCCTGAAGGAGCGCCAGTCCCTCGATGATGCCCTGACCGCCGAGCAGGAGGTGAACGGCACCCTGTCGCGGCTGGCCCCGCGCGACCGCGGCTTCGCCCGCATGATCGCCGCCACCACCCTGCGCCGCCACGGGCAGATCACCGATATTCTCGGCCAGTTCCTCGACAAGCCCCTGCCGGAGAAATCCGGCAACGCCCCCTTCGTGCTGATGGCGGCGGCTGCTGAACTGCTGTTTCTCGAGGTGGCCCCCCACGCCACCGTCAGTGCCTGCGTAGCGCTCGCCAAGTCTGACAAGAATGCCCGCCATTTCGCCGGGCTGATCAACGCCATCCTGCGCCGCATCTCAACCGAGGGCCCGGCCCTGCGCGACGCCCAGGACGCGACCGCCCTCAACACGCCGGCCTGGATGCTGGAGAGCTGGACCTCAGCCTATGGCGAGGAGACCGCCCGCGCCATCGCCGCGGCCCACCTCACCGAGGCCCCGCTCGACCTGTCGGTCATGTCGGAAGCCCAGGGCTGGGCCGAGCGCCTCAGCGGCACGGTGCTGCCCACCGGCAGTGTCCGCCTCACCGAAGGCGGCCGGGTGGATCAGCTTGACGGCTTCAAGGAAGGCCAATGGTGGGTGCAGGATGCCGCCGCGGCTCTCCCCGCCCGCCTGTTCGGCGATGTCGCTGGCAAGCAGGTGCTCGACCTGTGCGCCGCCCCCGGCGGCAAGACCCTGGAACTGGCCGCAGCCGGCGCCGACGTCACAGCGCTCGACCGTTCAGCCCGCCGGCTTGTCCGGGTCACCCACAATCTCAAGCGCATGCAGCTCACCGCCCGCGTCATCACTGCCGACGCGCTGACCTGGAAGCCGGACGAGGCGGCAGCCCCCGCCCCCTTCGTGCTGCTGGACGCGCCCTGCTCGGCCACCGGCACCATCCGCCGCCACCCTGACATCCCCGTCCTCAAGCGCCCGGGCGACCTCGCCAAGCTGGTGGAGCAGCAGGAAAAGCTGCTGGAGCGCGCCGCCTCCCTCACCGCCCCCGGCGGCCTGCTGATCTACTGCACCTGCTCGCTGGAGCCGCAGGAAGGCGAACGCCAGATCGAGAAATTCCTCGCCACCCACCCGGATTTCGCCCGCGCACCGCTCAGCCCCGATGACCTGCCCGGCCTGCCGGAAGCCATCACCGCCAAGGGCGACATGCGCACCCTGCCCACTTTCTGGGCCGACCGGGGCGGCATGGACGGGTTCTTCGCCGCCCGCCTGAAGCGCACCGCCTGAAGCCACCCGGCCGCACCACCCGGCTGCCACATAACCGCCACCTCAAGCGGCTTTCTTGCCGCCCAGCCAGAAGCTCTGCTACGTCAAGACCATGCAACAGACCCGAATCGCCCCCTCCATCCTGTCCGCCGATTTCGCCCGCCTGGGCGAGGAAGTTGCCGCCATCGACAAGGCCGGCGCGGACTTTATCCATGTGGATGTGATGGACGGTCATTTCGTGCCCAACCTCACCATCGGCCCGATGGTGGTGAAGGCGATCCGCGGCTATTCGGACAAGGTCTTCGACGTGCATCTGATGATCGCGCCGGTGGACCCTTACGTGGAAGAATTCGCCGAGGCGGGCGCGGACATCATCACCGTCCATGCCGAGGCCGGCCCCCACATCCACCGCACCCTGCAGCTCATCCGCTCCCTGGGCAAGAAGCCCGGCGTGTCGCTCAACCCGGGCACCCCAGCCGACGCCGTGGACATGATCATCGACGACGTGGACCTGATCCTCGTCATGAGCGTGAACCCGGGCTTCGGCGGCCAGAAATTCATCGAAAGCCAGCTGCGCAAGATCGAAGCGCTGCGCAAGCGCATCAACGCGACCGGCCGGGACATTCACCTGGAAGTGGATGGCGGCATCAATGCGGAGACCGCCCGCCGCGTGGTGGATGCCGGTGCTGACGTGCTGGTCGCAGGCTCGGCCACCTTCAAGGGCGGTCCCGATGCCTATGCGGCCAACATAAAGGCCCTGCGCGGCGAGGCCTGAAGCAGACCGGGACCCCACGGATCTGACGGCAAGAGGAGACTGACAAGCATATGAGCGGCCCCGTCGATCTCACGGGTCAGGCCGCCGCCCGCTCCCTGGGGCTGGCGGGCCGTATGCTTGCCGATCTCGCATTCGCAACCCGGCCCTACCGGATGACCCTGCGCGGGCCCATGCCCGACGGCATCATCCTCAATCCGCAGGATTTGCGCCCCGCCGACCCGCGCATCGGCCAGGCCCTGATAGACGGCAAGATCGAGCTGCCCGGCGGCCACCTGCAGGCGGACCCGGCCCATCTGTTCACCCTCGACATGCCCTCCGCCCTGTTCGCCGAACAGCTGCACGGCTTTGCCTGGCTGCGCCACCTGGCTGCCTGCCCGGATGACGCCCGCACGGAGACCGCCCAGGCGCTGGCCGCGGCCTGGCTCGAGACCTGCAGCCAGTGGCACCGCACCGGCTGGCAGCCCCATGTGCTGGCGCGGCGGCTGATAAGCTGGGCCACCCACGGCCAGCTGCTGCTCGATGGGGCGGACGTCGTCTATCGCTCGGACCTGCTGCGCAACATGGCCGCCCAGGCCCGCCACCTGTCGCGCACCGCCGCCCGCGCCCCGCGCGGCCACAAACGGCTGACGGCGGCCATCGGCCTTGCCATCTCCGGCGTCACCCTCAGCGAGGGCCGTGCCCGGCTGGGCCGCGGCCTTGCGCTCGTCACCCGTGAGCTTGACCGCCAACTGCTGCCCGATGGCGGCCATGTCAGCCGCAACCCGCAGATCCAGCTCGACCTGCTGGCTGACCTTGTCGCCCTGCGCGACGCCCTGATGGCCCGCGACGTGGAAGTGCCCGGCACGATCCTCAATGCCGTGGACCGCGCCATGCCCATGCTCCGCTTCTTCCGCCATGGCGACGGGCGCATGGCCCAGTTCAACGGCGCCGACGAGGGCGCAACGGGCGCGCTGGACGCGGTTCTGGCCCATGACGATGCCAATGGCCGCCCGTTCGGCTTCGCCCCCCATTCAGGCTTCCAGCGCGCAGCCGCGGGCCGCACCCTGGTGGTGGTGGATGCAGGCGCCCCGCCCCAGCCTGCCGATGCGCAGCAGGCCCATGCGGGCTGCCTTTCCTTCGAAATGAGCGCCGGCCGCCACCGGCTGGTGGTCAATTGCGGACCGTCCCATGCAGCGGGCGATACCCCCAACGCCGCCGCCTGGTCGGATGCGGCCCGCGCCACCGCCGCCCATTCCACCGTCACCGTTGCCGACACTTCCTCGGCGCGCATTCTGCAGGCCCGCTGGCTCCGCCGCATTCTCGGCCCGCGCCTCGTGGACGGCCCGCGCCTGGTTGAAAGCCGCCGCACCGAAGAGGAGCGCGGCGTATGGCTTGAAATGCGCCATGACGGCTATGTCCAGCGCTTCGGCCTTGAACATGAGCGGCGGGTGTTCCTGTCCGCCGACGGCGATGACTTCCGCGGCGAAGACACCCTGTTCCGCCTGCGCCCGCCGGCCGCGCCCTGGTGGGACCCGTTCGGCATCACCTCCCGCGAGGAGCCGCAGGAATCCTTCGCCATCCGCTTTCATCTGCACCCGGATGTCCGCGCCTCCCTGGCCCATGACGGCACCACGGTGCTGGCGCTGCTGCCCAATGGCGACGGCTGGCAGTTCCGCGCCAGCGGCAACGCCGACATGACGCTTGAGGAAACGGTCTATATGGGCCAGCCGGGCCCGCCCCGCCGTGCCCGTCAGATCGTCGTGACCCATCACGTTTTCCGTGGCGAAGCGCATGTGAAATGGAGCTTCCGCCGCCTCACCACCCGCAATCTGGGCACCAACAGCGGTGATACCGGCGGCGACGAAGACACCCCCGCCCAGCAGGACGCCTTCGCGCCCGAAGAGCCGGAACCCTCCGTGCCCCCCATCGGCATGTCGCCGCCCCTCGGGGATGACCCGTCCAACTAGGCTGCCTCGCCCGGCCATGCGGTTTTTACCATTCCGCCATGCGGCACGGGGCCGGGGACTTTGTCCACAGGCGCAAACATGCTATCGCGCCCGGCACATTCCTTTTCTCCCTTACGCCGCCCGAGGTTCTCCGCCCATGGCCACCCATCAAGCCCCCCTCCGCCCCGTCCGCCGCGCGCTGATTTCCGTCTCCGACAAGACCGGTCTTGTCGAATTCGGCCAGGCGCTTGCCGCGCGCGGCGTGGAGCTTGTGTCCACCGGGGGCACGGCAAAGGCCCTGCGCGAGGCAGGCCTCGAAGTGGCGGATGTCTCCGACATCACCCAGTTCCCGGAGATGATGGACGGCCGCGTGAAGACGCTTCATCCGGGCGTCCATGGCGGGCTTCTGTTCATGCGCGGCAATGCCGAGCACGAGGAAGCCGCCAACAAGCACAACATCATGCCGATCGACCTTCTGGCGGTGAACCTCTACCCGTTCGAGGAAACGATTGCTGCCCAGGAAAGGGATGGAGGCGCCGACTACGAAACCGCCATCGAGAACATCGACATCGGCGGCCCGGCGATGATCCGCGCCGCCGCCAAGAACCATGACGGCGTCGCCGTGCTGGTGGATGCCGCCGACTATGACGCGGTGCTGGCCGACATGGACGCCAACGCCAACCAGACGAGCTTCGCCCTGCGCCAGCGCCTCGCCGCCAAGGCCTATGCG
Source organism: Pyruvatibacter mobilis (assembly GCF_012848855.1). NCBI lineage: Bacteria > Pseudomonadati > Pseudomonadota > Alphaproteobacteria > Hyphomicrobiales > Parvibaculaceae > Pyruvatibacter > Pyruvatibacter mobilis. Next base: position 3,007,572 of record NZ_CP051630.1, on the reverse strand, counting down.
CGCACCGCCGCCTATGACGCCGCGATCTCCAACTGGTTCGCCCGCGAGCTGGAAGACGAGGCCCCCGCCTACCGCGCCGTCGCCGGCACCCTGGCCCAGACCCTGCGCTACGGCGAAAACCCGCACCAGACAGCCGCCTTCTACACAACGGGCGACGCGCGCCCCGGCGTTGCCACCGCCACCCAGCTGCAGGGCAAGGAGCTGTCCTACAACAACCTGAACGACACCGACGCTGCCTTTGAATGCGTCGCCGAGTTCGGCGCAGACCAGCCCGCCGTCGCCATCATCAAGCATGCCAATCCGTGCGGCGTGGCCCTGGGCGGCTCGCTTGTCGAAGCCTATGAGAAAGCCCTGCGCTGCGACCCCGTCTCGGCCTTCGGCGGCGTCATCGCGCTCAACGGCACGCTGGACGCAGCCACCGCCGAGAAGATCTCCGGCATCTTCACCGAAGTCATCATTGCGCCGGACGCGGACGATGCCGCCCGCGCAATCATCGCCAAGAAGAAGAATTTGCGCCTGCTGGTCACCGGCGGCCTGCCGGACCCCGCAGCCCCCGGACTCACGGCCAAGACGGTGGCCGGCGGCCTTCTCGTGCAGTCGCGTGACGCCGGCCGCGTCATGCCGGCTGACCTCAAGGTCGTCACCAGGCGCGCGCCCAGCGAGCAGGAAATGAGCGACCTCCTGTTCGCCTTCCGCGTCGCCAAGCATGTGAAGTCCAACGCCATCATCTACGCCAAGGACAACGCCACCGTCGGCATCGGCGCAGGCCAGATGAGCCGGGTGGATTCTTCCCGCATCGCCGCCCGCAAGTCGGAAGACGCCGCCAGGGAAGCGGGCCTTACCGAAGCCCTGGCCAAGGGTTCGGTCGTTGCGTCCGACGCCTTCTTCCCCTTTGCCGACGGGCTCCTGAGTGCCGCTGAAGCCGGTGCCACCGCGGTCATCCAGCCCGGCGGTTCCATCCGCGATGATGAAGTGATCGCGGCAGCCGACGAAGCGGGTCTTGCCATGGTGCTCACCGGTATGCGTCACTTCCGGCACTAGGTTCAGCGCCAGCCGGAGACCGCACCCATGCTCGTGACCACCACCAACACCGTCGAAGGACGCCGCATCGTCGAGTATAAGGGCCTCGTCGCGGGCGAAGCCGTGACCGGCGCCAATGTGGTGCGCGACCTGTTCGCCGGCGTGCGGGACTTCTTCGGCGGCCGCTCCGGCGCCTATGAGAAGGTCTTCCGCTCAAGCCGCGAAGCCGCCATCGCCGACATGCAGGCTTCAGCCGCCGCCATGGGGGCCAATGCCGTCGTCGGCGTCGACATCGACTACGAAGTCGTCGGCGCCCGCGGCTCCATCCTCATGGCCACCGCCTGCGGCACCGCCGTGGTGCTGGAATAGTCCCTCACGCATGCACGGCGCGTGAGCGTTCTTCCCGGACGAACAGCATCAGCGCAAGTCCTGCCACCAGGAAGACCAGCACGATCGAAAGCCCCAGCCGCTGGTTGCCGGTGGCCTGTGTGACGATGCCGATTGTGAGCGGGGCAAGGAAGGTCGTTGCCTTGCCTGCCAGCGCATAGAGGCCGAAGAACTCCGCCATCATCTCACGCGGGGCCAGCCGCGCCAGCATGGTCCGGCTCGAAGCGATGACCGGTCCCACTCCGAGCCCGAACAGGCAGGCCACCGTCAGAAAGGCGATCTCGCCGGTGCTTGAAAACGGCGCAGCCCCCTCCGCGCGCGGGGTGATCTCCATCACGAAGAACATCGTGTCCTGATCAACCGACACCAGCGCCAGCGTGGTGAGGATCACCACCATCAGGGCACTGACGATAGTGGGCTTGCTGCCCATGCGCGCGTCCACCACCCCGCCGAGAAACCCGCCCAGGGCGGAAAACAGCGTCACCACGATGCCGAACACCGCAAGCTCCAGCGCCCCCCAGCCGAACAGCGCCCCGGCGATGATGCCGCCAAACATGAACACCGCCGCGCAACCGTCGTAATAGAGCATCCGCGCAATGAGATAGAGCGCGATATTGCGGAAATGCCGGAGCCGCCGGAAGGTGACGCCGAGCTGGCGGATGCCCTGCCGCGCCGCCGCCACCCGGCCCAGTCCGGATTTCGGCTGGTCCGGCGTCAAGAGGAACAGCGGCAGCATGAAGATGAGGAACCACAGCCCCGCCAGCGGCCCGACGATGCGCTCGTCCTCATAGGCCGCCCGGTCGAGCCCGAGAAGCGGCGCATCGGGAATGAAATCCGCCGCCACATTGCCCGGCAGCTGGAATGCGAACAGCACCAGCGCCAGCGCCACGATGCCCGCCACCTGTGCGATGCCGAACCCGGCGCCGGACAGCAGCGCCATCCGCCGCTCGGTGGCAATCGTCGGCAACATGGCGTTGGCGAAGGTGGTGACGAACTCCGCGGAGATCGACGCCAGGATGATCAGCGCCATCACCGGCAGCACCGCGCCCCCCGGCACCGCACTCCACAGGCCGATGCAGGCAAGCGACACGCCGACAAGGAACAGCGCGATGAACGGCTTGCGTGGCCCCGCCGCATCCGCCATCGCCCCCAGCACCGGCGACATCAGCGCAATCGCCACCCCCGCAATCGCCTGAGTGTAGCCCCAATAGGCCTGCCCCGTCGCCTCATCGCCGGGATAGAAGACATTGGCGAAATAATTGGCGAACAGAAAGATCGTGATCAGCGAGAAATAGGGCTGGTTGGCCCACTCATACATCAGCCAGCCGACCTGCCCCGCCCGGTGATTATCCGGCTGGTTGTCCGGCTCCCCATGCGCGCCCCCATCCGGGGCATGCCCCGCAAGGTCCACATCCTCTTCGCCGCGCGGCCAGCCCTCGCTCATGCACTCATCCCCCTACTGATCTTCCGGCGCCCGCTCTGCCCGTACCTCGCGCACATAGAGCATCACCACCATGCCGGCGATCAGCAGCACCAGGATGGACGCAAAGCCCGCCCGCTGACTGTCGAACACATCCGTCGACCAGCCCACCAGGATCGGCGCGACAAAGGCCGTGGCCGTGCCGGACAGGGCATAGAGCCCGAAGAATTCGGTCATCATCGTGGCCGGCGCGATGCGCGCCAGCATGGTGCGCGAATTCGCATACGCCGCTGTGATGAAAATCGCGATCAGCAGCACCACGCCCAGATAAAGCATCTCCGGCAATGTCTGGAAGAAGGGCAGCGACCAGACCGGCTGCGCATCCGGGTAGGGCTGGAAGAAGATTTCTTCCGGCGTGATCGACACGGCCAGCACCAGGCCCAGCGTCGTGCCGCCGATCGAGGTCAGGATCGCCGCCTTGGACCCGAACGTGTCATCCAGCCAGCCACCGAGAAACCCGCCCAGCACAGCAAACACCGACAGCACGATGCCATAGACCAGCATGTCCAGCGCGCCCCAGCCGAACACCCCGGCCGCATACACGCCGCCGAAGATCAGCACCGCCGTCTTACCGTCATTATAGAGCATGCGCGCGCCCAGATAGGTCGCCACGTTCCGGTAGTGCCTGAGCTTGCGCAAGGTCTGCATCACCCGCGCCACACCCTGCCGCATCGCCTCCACCAGCCCCACGGCGTTACGCGCCGCATCCGGCGTGAAGAAGAACAGCGGCAGCGCGAACACTGCCAGCCACAGGCCCGACACCGGCCCCGAGATGCGGCTGTCCTGGAACAGCGACTGGTCGAGCCCGAAAAGCGGCGTGTCCGGAACAAACCCCCAGGGCACATTGCCCGGCAGGGTGAAGAACACCAGCATGAAGATGAGGATCAGCAGCCCGCCGAGATTGCCCAGCGCCAGCCCCAGCCCGGACAAAAACCCGATGCGCGAATGCGGCGCGATCGACGGCAGCATGGAGTTGTGAAACACCGCCGAGAATTCATACGCCACCGCGATGATGATGATCGCCGCGGTCACTCCCGCAATGCCGATGCCCCCGTCATCCGGCAGCGCGAACCACAGCACCACCATCGCCGGCACCATCAGCAGCGTGAACGCGCCAATCCACGGCTTGCGGCTGCCGCCGAGATCAGCGATGGCCCCCAGGAACGGTGCCAGCAGCGCAATCGTCACCCCCGCAAAGCCGTTGATATAGCCCCAGATCGCCTGCCCCTGCACCGGGTCGCCCACCACCTGGTTGGAGAAATAGGGCGCAAACACATAGATCGTGATCAGCAGCACATAGGGGTTGCGGGCCCATTCAAACAGCGCCCAGGCAATCTGCCCGCGCCGGTCCGCCGGCGTGCCGCCATCGGCCGCCACATTGTCCGGACCCGGCTCATCCACACCGGCCGGTGTGGACGGTGTGATCGGTAGTTCGGTGATATCCTGCGACACGCAGCCTGGCCCTCCCCGGCGCAACGCCCATCCCTTGCGCCGGCCTCCCGCGCGGTCACGCAGAAGGTCCGGACCCATCTTGTCGCGATGGTTCTCTAGATGGCGTCTTCCTGGCGTTCCCTGACGCCGAGCAGCAGCATAAAGCCAATCACCAGAAAGGCCACAATCACGATCAGCCCGGCCCGCTGGCTGGCATAGGCAGTGGTCGCCCAGGCAATCGCCAGCGGCGCGAGAAACGCCGTCGCCTTGCCGGACAGGGCGTAAAGACCGAAGAACTCGGTCATCATGGAGGGCGGCGCCATGCGCGCCATCAGCGTGCGGCTTGCCGCCTGCGCCGGCCCCCCGGCCATCCCGATCAATATGCCGAACAGAAGATAGATCTGTTCCCCCACACTGGAGAACGGCGCAGCCCCCACTTCAGGTGGCGCCACCGGCACCACGAAAAACACCGTGTCCGGACCGATGGAGGCCGACCCCACCGTCGCTACCACGAGCCCCGCGACCGCGATCAGGATTGTCGGCTTGGACCCGATCCGGTCATCCAGCCAGCCGCCGATAAACGCGCCCGCCGCGGCGAACACCGACAGGATGATGCCGAACAGCCCCAGCGTCATCAGCTCCCAGCCGAAGATGCCCGCCGCATAGATGCCCCCAAACGCGAAGATTGCCGACAGCCCGTCGAAATAAAGCATCCGCGATACGAGATAGAGCGCCACATTCCGGTAGCGCCTGAGATGCCCCAGCGTGGTCTTGAGCTTGCGGAGCCCTTGCCGCACGGCCCGGCCCGGCGACACGCCCGTGGCGGCCGCATCCGGCGTGAAGACAAACAGCGGGATAACAAACAGCGCAAACCACAGGGCCGCCATCGGCCCGGCAAACCGGTCCGCTTCGTTGAGCGCCGGATCAAGCCCGAACCACGGCGCTGTGCCGATCATCGTAAGGCCCGTCTCGCCGCTCGCCGCCATGAAGAACAGCATCAGGATGAGCGCCACCAGCCCGCCCACATAGCCGATGCCCCAGCCGAATCCCGACAGCGTCCCCATGCGGGTGGACGACACCAGCGACGGCAGCATGGCATTGTTGAAGACCACCGCGAATTCCATGGCGATCGCCGCCATCCCCGCCGCCACCATGATCGGCAGCGGGTTGACCGCGCCTGCCCCCGGCACCGCGAACCACAGCGCCGCCGCCGAAAGACAAAACACCACCGCGCACGCAAACAGCCACGGCTTGCGCCGCCCGGTCTGATCCGCAATCGAGCCAAGGATCGGCGACACAAAGGCGATCACGAGCCCCGCGACCCCCAGCGTCTGCCCCCACAGGGCTTGGCCCAACGTCGGATCGCCCACATAGGTGGCCGCAAAATAGGGGGCGAAGATGAAGGTGGTGATGAGCGTGAAGTAAGGCTGGTTGGCCCAGTCAAACAGCGCCCAGGAGACCTGCCCCGCACGCGACGCCACCGGCCCGCCGGTCGCCGACACAGGCACCGACACCGGCGCGGAAACAGTTTCGGTTGTCATGAACGGCCCCCCGCAGCCTCATCTGCCCACATGCAGCGGCGACCTTAACAGGGGATCAGGAGCCGGACACCACGCAATCGGGCACCCATCCGCACGCAGCGTATCTGCTATTGGCCCGCCAGCTCATCCACCAGCACGGCCAGCACCCGCAGCGCCTTGGCCTTCCACTGGTCCATGTCCACAATGCGCGACACATGGTGCTGCTTGAGGCTCACATAACCATGCAGCAGCGCCCACACCTCAAGCGCTGCATCCTGCTTCCGCTGCCGGTCGGCATCCGGCGGCAACAGCTTGGCCACCTGCCGCGCCATGGTGGCAAAGGCCTGCGCACCCACAGCCTTGGCTTCGTCCGACGGCTCATGCGCCTGCCCGCTCTCTCCGAAGATGAGCCGGTAATGGGCGACATTCCGGTCCGCCATGTCGAGATAGCGCTGCGCGGCCAGCATCACGGCCTCCCGCGGCGGCAGGCCAAGCGCGGAGACATCAATGGCCTCCGACACCCGCTCGAACCCCTCAATGTAAAGCGCGTCCAGAATGCCCTGCTTTCCGTTGAAATGGCTGTAGATGCCAATCGTGGACACGCCGGCCCGGTTGGCCATGGCCCGCACGCTCAGTGCCCGCACCCCGCCCTCGAGAAAGAGCTCGGAGGCCGCCGCCAGAATGCGGCCCTTGGCGGCAGCCGACTGGCCGGAACCGGAAATCACATCACTCACAGCGGCATACTCACTCTCTGCATCAGCACTTGACTCTCATAACATTGTTATGGCTCAGTTCAAACAAAACATAACACCGTTATGAAATTGACCCCGGGAGCCACCCCATGGCCGCCACGCAGCTTGAAACCGATTACCTCATCCTCGGCACCGGCGCTGTCGGCATGGCCTTCGCCGACACCCTTCTCAGCGAGACCGACGCCCGCATCATGATGGTGGACCGCCACCACAAGCCCGGCGGCCACTGGAACGACGCCTATCCCTTCGTCACCCTGCACCAGCCCGCAGCCTTTTACGGCGTCAGCTCGCGCGAGCTGTCAAACGGCCTCAAGGACGAGGTGGGCCTCAACAAGGGCCTTTATGATCTTTCCTCCGGCGCTGACGTGCTGGCCTATTACGACGAGGTGATGCGCCACCGCTTCCTGCCCTCCGGCCGGGTGGACTATTTCCCCATGTGCCTGTGCGATCATCAGGATACGGACGGCACTGCCCGCTTCCACTCGATCCTCAACGGCACCGAATACGAAGTCACCGTCACAAAGAAGATCGTCGACGCCACCTTCCTCAAGACATCGGTCCCCTCCACCCACACGCCGAATTTCACAATCGACGACGGCGTCACCTTTATGCCCCTCAACACCCTGCCCCGGCTCGACACCACGCCCGACGGCTTCGTGGTGATCGGCGGCGGCAAGACCGGCATCGACGCCTGCCTGTGGCTGCTCGAAATGGGCACGGACCCCGACAGGATCACCTGGATCAAGTCGCGCGACGGCTGGCTGCTCGATCGCACCAACACCCAGCCCACGCTGGAATTCTTTGAAAACACCGTCGGCGCCCAGGCCGCCCAGTTCGAATCCATCGCCGCCGCTGACAGCATCGACGACATGTTCGACCGGCTCGAGGCCTCGGGCTACTTCCTGCGCGTGGACACAACTGTCCGCCCCACCATGTTCCACGGCGCCACCATCTCCCCCATGGAGCTTGAGGAGCTGCGCCGCATCAAAAACGTGGTGCGCCTCGGCCGCGTGCAGAAAGTCACCCCCACCGAGATCATCCTGGATGGCGGCACGATCCCCACAACCCCCGGTACCGTCCACGTGGATTGTTCCGCCACCGCCCTGCAGGCGCTGCCTCCCGTTCCCGTCTTCCAGGGCAAGCTGATCACCCCGCAATTCATCCGCTCCTATCAGCCGGTCTTCAGCGCCGCCCTCATCGCCCATGTGGAAGCCGCCTATGGCAATGACGAAGACAAGCAGAACGCCCTGTGCGGCGTCGTTCCCCTGCCCGACACCTGCGAGGATTTCGTCCGCTTCACCCATGCGGCGATGATGAACCAGTACGCCTGGTCTCAGGAGCCCGGACTTGATGAGTGGATGCGCGGCAACCGGCTGGATGCCGTCGGCGGCACCATCGCCGGCCTGTCACCCGATGACCAGCCGAAGATGGAGATCGTCAGGCGCATGCGCACAGCGGCCGTCCCCGCCGTCGTGAAGCTGCAGGAGTTCCTTGCCGCAATCGACGGCGAAAAAGCCGCCTGAAACCCCCGTTCCGCGACGGAAAAACGAGCCCTCAGGCCCCCCGCCTGAGGGCTCTCGCATTTGCGCGCCCGTCCCGGTAGTCTGGCCGCCAATTCCCGCGTACCCGATTAAGAGGTTCCCCGAAATGAGCAGCCACCAGAACGCCGAGCAGCGTGCCGATCTCCGCCACGACTGGACCCGCGACGAGGTCCTCGCCTTGTTCGACAAGCCGTTCAACGACCTGCTCTTCGAGGCCCAGACCGCCCATCGCCGCTATTTCGACCCCAACGAGGTCCAGCAGTCCGAGCTCCTGTCGATCAAAACCGGCGGCTGCCCGGAGGATTGCGGCTATTGCTCCCAGTCCGCCAAGTTCGAAACGGGCCTCAAGGCCTCCAAGCTGATGGAAGTCGAAAAGGTGCTCACTGAGGCGCGCAAGGCCAAGGAGCGCGGCGCCACCCGTTACTGCATGGGCGCTGCCTGGCGCTCGCCCAAGGACCGCGACCTTGATGCCGTCTGTGCCATGATCGAAGGCGTCAAGGAGATGGGCATGGAAGCCTGCGTGACCCTCGGCATGCTCGACGCCGTCCAGGCGAAGCGCCTGCGCGAGGCGGGCCTTGATTACTACAACCACAACATCGACACCGGCCGCGACTACTACACCGACATCATCACCACCCGCACCTTCGATGACCGCATCGACACCCTGTCCCATGTGCGCGAGGCGGGCATCCATGTCTGCTCCGGCGGCATTATCGGCATGGGCGAGCAGCAGAAGGACCGCGCCGACATGCTGATGGAACTCGCCAATCTCGACGAGCATCCGGAGAGCGTGCCCATCAATTCCCTGATGAAGGTCGGCGGCACCCCCCTCGGCGAGGTGGAAGACCTCGACCCGCTCGAATTCGTCCGCGCCATCGCGGTTGCCAAGATCATGATGCCCGCCTCCATGGTGCGTCTGTCCGCCGGCCGCGAGCACATGTCCGACGAGCTTCAGGCCCTCTGCTTCCTCGCCGGCGCCAACTCGATCTTCGTGGGCGACAAACTTCTGACCACGGACAATCCCGGCGAGGACCACGACAAGACCCTGCTCCGCCGCCTCGGCATGAAGCCCATGGCCGCCCACACCGCAGCCCCCGAAGTGAAGCCCGAGAGCACCCCGCAGGTCGCCTCCCACGCGGCGGAATAGAACTCCCAACGCCCGAGGAAAGTCACCTCTCCCCTTGCGGGAGAGGTCGATGCGCAGCACCGGGTGAGGGGGATGACCCTCCCCACCACGACACCGTCAGAGTTCAATCACCACCGCTGCCGCCCCCTCACCCTCCCACACGCTTAACGCGCGCGGGCCCCTCCCTCTCCCGCAAGGGGAGAGGGGCAAAGTGAAAATCGAACACCGCACCCAACTCCGTATCCCTCCGGCTTGACCGGAGGGCCCACTCGCTGTGGCTGTTGGCAACATCACACGCGGTTCAAGCCGTGCCGCCTCCACAATCGCTACGGCAAGAAGCGACGAGAGGAGACCCTCCGGTCAAACCGGAGAGATACAAAGTGGGATAGGAGCCGTGCTGCGGATCAGACCCAGGACGCCAACGCTATTTCGCGTCCGCCTGTGCCTCTTCCGGTGTCTCCACCGCGTCCTCCACGGCCTTCTGCCAGCCGGACCGCTTCATCACCCGGCGCAGCCACCAGGCAAAACCGATCCACAAGAGCAGGATCACCGCCATCAGCGCCAGGTCCATCGGGTCGCGGCTGGCGAGGAAGTCTCCGAGGCTCGCGCCCACATAGGCCACCACCGCCACCTTGGGGATGGTGCCGAGCCCGGTCCCGATCAGGAACTGCACGAAATTCACGTGGCTGGCACCAAACGCCATGTTGAGAATGACGAACGGCATGGTCGGCACCACCCGGCTCACCGCTGTCGCCAGGATGCCGTGCCGCCCCAGCGCTTCGCTGATGGAATTCACGCGCACCCCGGCAAACCGCCGCAGCGCCTGCGCGCCGGAGATGAACCCCGCCCAGTAGAACACCGACGAGCTCACCATGGTCGCGCCCCACGCATAGGCAAAGCCGAGCCACGGCCCGAACACGACGATCGCCGCTGCCTGCAGCAGGAATTGCGGCGCCCCCAGCGCCCCCAGCCCCACATACACAAGAATGACCGCCAGCGGCGCCAGCACCGGGTCATCGACCGCGGCCAGCATCGCCGCCACGTCGCCCTCGCCCTCCACCGCCAGCCACGCGCTGCCGAACAGGATCAGCGTCAGCGCCGTGCCGAAGGCAAAGAACGCGATGCCGATCATGAAGACGGCCCGGCTATCGAGCGACCGCAACCGCGCCTTGATGCGTTCCGCCAGCGGCATGCCCGACCCTCCGGCTATTCGACGTGAATGCTGTCGGGCCGCGACATCCGCCGCTGCAGCCACATGACACCGAAGATATCGAAGATACTCACCGCCAGCCGGTCCAGCGTGCCGTATTTCGACGTGCCGTGCTCGCGGAAGCGGTGCTGCACATCATGATTGGTCACCCGGTAGCCGTGCCGCTGCATCAGCGCCGGCAGGAAGCGGTGCATGTGATTGAAATAGGGCAGCTCCAAAAACGCATGCCGCGGAAACAGCTTGAGCCCGCAGCCCGTATCCGGCGTATCGTCCTGCAGCAGGCGGGCGCGGATGCGGTTCGCCCACCGCGACGACACCCGCTTGATCCAGACATCGCGCCGCTTCATCCGGCGGCCGGCCACCATCAGGTCGTCAGCCCCCTCTAGCTTGGCCCACATGCCGGGAATGTCGCCGGGCACGTTCTGCCCGTCGCCGTCCAGCGTCACGATCATCCGTCCGCGCGCATGTTTCACACCCGTCGCCACCGCCCGGCTCTGGCCGCAGGAATTGGAGTGGGTGACGATGCGCAGCGCCGGAAACGCCGCCTGGGCATCCTTCAGCCGCTGCGGCGTTGCGTCGTCCGAGCCGTCATTCACATAGACGATCTCGTAGGGCGCACCGATCTCCTTCAGCGCGGCATCGATTTCGGTCACAAGCGGCAGGATGTTGTCCGCCTCGTTCTTCACCGGCACAACGGCCGAAATGGCGAGGCTTTCAGGCGTGTCGGCCACGGATACCGGGCTCCCTAAACAAGACGCAGATAGCGCCTCTTAGCATATTCGCAGCCCCCTGCACCTATTTTGCGCCCGACGCGGTAAACGCCTTGTCGGAGAGGCACTTGGTGCCCTCAGCCCACCGGCAGGAAGATGAAATTGAACACATAATCGGCCCGCCCGCCCGTATTGCGGTGATGCGCCTCGGGGTCGAACCGCTCTAGCGAGGTGAGCTGCCCCCGCCGCATGAACAGGCCGCGATAGCCCATCGCCTCGATGTCGGCCAGCATCGCTTCAATCGGCGTGCCTGTATGCGCCTCTTCTAGCTCGATCAGCAGGTTGGGCCGCTCGCGCGCAAGCGTCTCCTGCGCGCCCTTCAGCACCGGGGCCTCGAAACCTTCCACGTCGATCTTGATGAAGCCGATATTGGTGAAATTGTAGCTGTCGAGCGTCCGCGTCTCCACGCGCACTTCCCCATGCGGGATCTCCGCCTTGCGCTCGGACAGCGAGCCGCCCTGGTTGGAGTAGCCCTTGCGCCGCTGCGGGATGAACATGGTCGCGTCCCCCGGCGCGTCCGACAGGCCGACGCCGTAGCTCGTCGCATTGCCCGGAAGCACCCGGTTGAGGATGCCCAGCATCTTCGGGTTCGGCTCAAACGCGTGCACATGCCGCGCCGAGCGCGCCATCCACCACGTATAGACGCCGCGATTGGCACCGATATCAATCGCGTCCTTGTCTGCGGCGCACAGATGCGGCACCAGCGCGAACTCCGCCTCGCCCTTGCGCAGCTCCCGGTTGACGCGGCGGCGGATATCCACCGCCGGCGGCACCAGTGCCTGCTTGATCCGTTCGGTTAGGTCCGTTGGCGGCGTCCAGTCGCCGGATCCGTTACCTGTCCCGTTGCGGGTGCCGTTATCCGCGCCATTGGCCGCAATGCCCGGGTCACGCGCCATCCTGCTGTACCTCGTCAAGCCCGCGGGCGACCACGGCGGCCGCCACGCACATGCCTGCGAATACAGCAATAACGACCCAGGTGCCAGCCAGCGACGCCAGTGCGCCGAAGCCCGCAGCCCCCAGCAGCAGCGCCCCCACCGCCGTGTTCGACAGCGCCGTATAGGCCGCCCGTGTGTCCTGGTCCCCCATGTCCACGATGTGGGTGGAGCGCCCCAGCCGCACGCCCTTATAGGCAATCATCAGCATGAAGAGCACCGCCGACATCACATAGGCCATCAGGCTTGCAGGCACGGTGAAGGTCACAAGCACCGCCACCGCCAGCGCCGCCGCCCCCATCAGCGCCGAATAGATCAGCACCCGCCGCGACGACCGGTCCGACAGCCGCCCCCAGAAGAACGAACTCACCGCCGAGGCTAGCCCCGAGGCCACGATGAACGGCCCGAGCTGCGTCAGCACCGTGCCGCTCGATTGCGCCGCGATGGTCACCAGATAGGGCGGTGCCAGCCCGGTGGCAATCAAGAGCCCGCGCGTGGCGATGAAACGCTGCAGCTGGCCGTCCTCCCGCAGCAGGGAGAATTGGTCCCGCGCCGTCTGGAAGGCGTTGCCGCCGCCCTCGGTCGCCCCCGGCACTTCCTTGAGCGTGGAAAAAACGACAGATGCAACGATCCAGCACGCAGCTCCCAGGAACAACGCCGCCGACACCACCTCAACCGAGCGTTCAATGATGTTGAAGGTGAGCGCCAGCCCGAACGCCAGCACAGCGATGGCCGCCACCGTGTCCGCCGTACCCGTGGTGGTGCCGCGCTTGGACTTGGATACCGTCTTGCCCAGCACGTCCTTGTAGGAGACCGACGCCACCGACCGCGCCAGCGCGAAGACCGTCAGCAGGCCGACAATCGCCCAGCCCGCCTCGGTCCCGTCGAAAATGAGCACTGCCGCGCCCATGCCTCCGACGCACAGCCCCTGCACGAGGCTGGCAATCGCCCATGCCCATTTGCGCACCGGCAGGCTGCGGATCGCCCCCGCCGCAAAAAGCTGCGGCACCAGCGCGCCCGCCTCGCGGATCGGCACCAGGAGGCCGATCAGATAGGCCGGTGCCCCCAGCGCGTTGAGCACCCAGGCAAGGATCAGCTTCGGGTCCGCCAGCCCGTCGCCCGTCTTGGTCGCTGCCAGGCTCACCAGATGCGCGGACACGTTCTCCGGCTGGGCGTTGCACGCGCTTTCGGGAATGTCCTTGCAGACCCGCCCCTCATCATCTCCGAACAGGGCGTCATAGGCGCTTTCTTGCAGGCTCAAGACAGGGTCTCCCGGGGGCTGGAATGGCGAGGATCTGCGCTGAACTTGCACCGCGCTCCGGCCAAATCAACAGCAATCCGCAGTTTACGTAGGGAAAACACCGCTTGCGAACTCCGCAAACGCGGAGTTAAGCTACGCATATATCCGGAGCACGCCAAAGGCGGCCCGGCGACGACGGCCCATGACAAGAAGGGCCATTCCAATGTCCACGGGAGGGGACACGAGCCCATGAGCCAGGCTTTCAAGCAGACGCCGCCGACAACGCGCGATCTCACGCCCAAGACCAACGTTGCTGATCCGGTCTTGTGGGAGAATTACGAGTACCTGCCGATCTTCGCCAAGATGCGCGCCGAGGACCCGGTGCATTACTGCGCCGAGAGCCCCTATGGCGCCTATTGGTCGGTGACCCGCTACGAAGACATCATGGCGGTCGACACCAACCACCATGTCTATTCGTCCGACGCCCATCTCGGCGGCATCATCATCGATGACGCAATCCAGAATGATCCGGACAATGACTTCAAGGCGGTGAACTTCATCGCCATGGATCAGCCGCGCCACGACGAGCAGCGCAAGTCCGTGAACGGCATCACCGACCCCAAGAACCTTGAGCATTTCGGCAAGCTGATCCGCCAGCGGACCTCAGACCTGCTGGACAGCCTGCCCGTCGGCGAGGAATTTGACTGGGTGCCGACCGTCTCCATCGAACTGACGACGCAGATGCTCGCCACCATGTTCGACTTCCCCTTCGAGGACCGCCACAAGCTGGTGCGCTGGTCGGACGTGTCCACCGCCGAACCCGGGTCCGGTGTTGTTGAAAGCCAGCAGCAGCGCATCGAAGAGCTGATGGAAATGGCGGCCTATTTCGCCGACCTGCAGCAGAGCCGCAAGGACAAGCCGGACAATATCGACCTGCTGACCATGATGACCCATCACCCGGCCATGGCGAACATGCCCCCGGAGGAGTTCCTGGGCAATCTGTCCCTGCTCATCGTCGGCGGCAACGACACCACCCGCAACTCCATGACCGGCGGTGTCTTCGGGTTCAATCTGTTCCCGGATGAATTCGACAAGATGGTCGCCGACCCGAAGCTGATCGACAACGCCGTCGCCGAGATCATCCGCTGGCAGACCCCGCTCGCCCATATGCGCCGCACGGCGCTCGAAGACGCGGTGCTCGGCGGCAAGCAGATCCGCAAGGGCGACAAGGTGGTGATGTGGTACGTCTCCGGCAACCGCGATACCGCCATCTTCGATGACCCGGACCGGATCATCATCGACCGCAAGAACGCCCGCCGCCACCTGTCCTTCGGCTTCGGCATCCACCGCTGCATGGGCAACCGCATCGGCGAGCTTCAGCTCCGCATCCTGTGGGAAGAAATCCTCAAGCGCTTCTCGCGCATCGAGGCAATGGGCGATCCCACCCTCACAAAATCCAATTTCGTGAAGGGCTACACCTCCCTGCCGGTCAAGCTGCACAGGCTTTAAGCCGCCCCCCGGCGATCCTGCCTCGTGCAGGAAGCCGTCAGCTGACCCTACCGGCAGCCCCCGACCCCCGGCTCGAGTACAGCCGGGGGTTTTTATGTGCGGAACGACGTTAAATCCCCGTCCAGGCCAGGTAGGCCCCGACACCGATGACCAGGGCCGCGAACACATAGGTCAGCAGCCCATGCCGTGCGGCGGCAGCGCTTGATGCCTTCTGCCCGATCACCCCGCCGGCCACACCGCCCAGGATCATCGCCGCAGCCACCGGCCAGTTGACCAGCGACGACACCGCGTAATTCGCAGCCGTCGTGGCGCCGAAGGCCAGCACCGCCACCAGCGATGTTCCCACCGCCATGCGCAGCGGCATCCGCGTCGCCGCCATCAGCCCCGGCGCGATCAGGAAGCCGCCGCCGATGCCGAAGAACCCGGCCGCCCCGCCTGCCAGAAATCCGAATGGCACGAGCCGCGGCAGCAACTCACCGGCCGAGGACCGCGTCAGCCTTACGTCCGGCCGGTCCTCACCGGCCCGGGGCACCAGCGTCCAGACCCCGATCAGCATCATCGCTACCCCGAAGGCCGCAATCAGCGTCGCCCCGTCCACCGCCTTGCCGAGGCTCGACCCGCCGACCGCACCCAGCACACCGGCGGCACTGAACACCATGGCGCAGGGCCACTTCACCGTGCCTGCCCGCGCATGGGCGGCAAGGCCTGTCAGCGCATTGACCGCCACCCCCACCGCCGCCGTGCCGATGGCCACATGCGGGCTTTCGACACCGACGACATAAAGCAGCAGCGGCACGGCGAGGATCGATCCGCCACCGCCCACAAGCCCTAGCACGAACCCCACAAGGGCCCCGGCCCCAAGGGCGAGGCCGAGCATGGCGGGATCGGCCAGCAGCGCGTCCATGCGCCGCTATCCCAGCAGGGACGGCTGGCGGTTCCACGGCATCAGCGCCAGCAGCTTCGCCATGCCGCACCAGCCCGTGGCACCGGCAAAGAACAGCCCCGCGCCCACGAAAGCCGACAGCGCGAAGAATTCCGGCGCGACGGCGACCCCAAGCACCACCCCGGCTAGCACCAGCCCGCCGGCCGTCATCTGCACCTGGCGCATGATTTCGATCGGTGCCTTTGGTGTGCGCTGGGTTTCAAAGCCCGCCTTCTTCCAGGCCTCAATGCCGCCCGCCAGCACATAGGCCGTACCGCCTGCGGCACCCGCCAGTTGCGGGGCATGCGCGGCCGTCCGCGCGCCCGAGCGGCAATGGAAGATAATCTCGCTGCCTTCCGCATCGAGATCCTGTGGCACCCGTGCCGCCGGCACGCAGGCAGCGCCCGCGATCCGCTCGCGCAGATGTTCGTCGCGCTCGCGCACATCAACGAGGCGCGCCCCGCCGGCAATGCGCAGCTTGGCGTCTTCAGGCGTCAGGGGATGAAGGCTCATGTCAGATACTCCGTACAGGGAGGGGTTAGGGCGTCAGGAGGTCCGGTCACCACAGAACATGTCGTGGAGCAGGTGGACGAGCCGCGCCACGCGGTCATCCGAGATGCGGTAGAGCACCGATTGCGCTTCCCGCCGGGTCGCCACCATCCCCTCGTCCCGCAACAGGGCGAGATGCTGGGACAGGGCGGATTGCGACAGCCCCACATCGGCTGCCAGCGCCCCCACGGGCGCTTCCCCCACCTCGATCAGCCGGCACAGGACAAGCAGGCGTTTTTCATTCGACACCGTCTTGATGAAGGCCGCCGCCTCCGCGGCCTTGGCCGCCATGTCCTGCGCCGCGTCGCCGATATCCGGGCGGCGCATTGTCTTTGCCTGGCTCATCGCATCCTCATAAATTAGATATTGCTAATTTAGTGATAACTAATATATGAGTCAAGCAGCAACCGCATCGCCCTCACATCCGGAGGCACATCCCCATGACGCAAATACCGGACACGCCCCGCCCCGATGTCGAAGCCTTCTTCGACCCGGTCACCAACACGGTCAGCTATCTGGTCAGCGAGCCGGGCCCCGCAGGCACCCGCCGCGCCGCAGCCATCATCGACCCGGTGCTGGACTACGACCACGCCAGCGGCCGCTACCACACGACAAGCGCTGACGCCCTGCTGGACGCCGCCCGCGCGCGCAATCTCGACATCACCTGGATTCTCGAAACCCATGCCCATGCAGACCACCTGTCGGCCGCGCCCTATCTGAAGGACAGGACCGGGGCCCGCGTCGGCATCGGTGAACACATCACCGATGTGCAGACCATCTTCGCCCCAATCTTCGATGCACCCGATGTGAGCCGCACCGGGGCCGAGTTCGACCACCTGTTCACCGACGGCGAGACATTCAACATCGGGGCCCTTGAAGCATCCGTCATCCACACGCCGGGCCACACCCCGGCCTGCGTCTCCTATCTGATCGGCGACGCCGTCTTCGTCGGTGACACGCTGTTCATGCCGGACTACGGCACCGCCCGTGCAGATTTCCCCGGCGGCGACGCACACGCGCTCTACCGCTCAATCCGGCGGCTGCTTGCCCTCCCCGGCGACACGCGCATCTTCGTCTGCCACGATTACCTGCCTGACACGGGCCGCACGGACCATGCCTGGCAGACCACCGTCGACGCCCAGCGCGCGGGCAACATCCATGTGCATGAGGGTGTCGCGGAAGAGTCGTTCGTTGACATGCGCACGGCCCGCGACAGGGGCCTGCCCGCACCGAAGCTTCTTCTGCCGTCCGTGCAGGTCAATATCCGCGCCGGGCACCTGCCGCCGGAGAGTGCCAACGGCACCACCTATCTCAAGATACCGGTACGGCCCGCAGGTGCGTGATCACCAGCCTTCCGTACCCGGATCACCCTTGATTGGCCCCTTGATGGCATCCGTCACCCAGCCTGCGTAATAACCGCCCGGCTGCGGCCGGACCTGCTCGTCGCCGACGAAACACGCGTCCACCCGCGCCGGATAGAACGCGATCCACCCGGCAATCCGCCCATAGCCCTGTCCCAGATCATCCAGCGGGTCCGGATAGGCGAAGGCTGCATCCGCCACCCGCGCGCCCGGCATCACCAAGTCAAAGTGAACCGCCGCCCCCTTCCACTCACACACCGTCACATGGTCATTGGGCACAAGCAGGTCCATCCGCACATCCTCTGGCGGCAGCAGATAAACCGGCGCCCCCGCCGTCTCTACCATCCGTAAGGCGCGATCACTCGACGCAATCTCGCAGCCCCCATGCACCACCCGCACCCGCCCCGGCGCCGGGCGCAGCTCCGGCGGCCGCGGATAATCCCAGACGGATTCGTCCCCCGGCCCCGCAGGCTCGATTCGTGCCGGACGCTGTGCTCTGTCCCACGCAGCCCGCGACGGCCCCACCTGCGCCAGAAGCCAGTTCTTGTCCGGCAGGGGTGGCAAGTCGCTCATCGGGCATGCTCCTTCGGGTTACGGGTAGACGGCCACCGTCTGTTCGCTCAGCGCGGCCACCTCGCCTTCCGGCGTCCATAGCGTCGTCGTGTGATGGCCATAGCCGCCGCGCAGATAGGTGAGGCGCGCATGGATCATCCACCACCCGCTCTCATCCACAGGCCCCTTGGGCTCCAGCAGCGACACGGACCACGCCGTGGTGCTTGATTTAGCGGGCCCGGGCATCAGGGCCAGGGCGGGCGGGGCAATGGCGTCAGAAAACATCACGCTCAGCGCCTCGACGCCGATCTGCCCGTCCTTCGCCCGCAGCCAGTTGACGCTTTCGGTTTCCGTGGAGCCTGAAAACGGCACCCCGCCGCTCACCTTGCGGAAGTCGAAATGCTGCACGAAGGTCGGCATCAGCCCCTCGATAAAGGGCACAGGCTCGATCGTCTCCGGCCCCGGCGCGTCCGGCCGCACCGGCGGCGGCAGCCGGTCCTCGACATCAAGCGGCAGCCCGAAGATCGCCCGCGTGGTCGCCACCCGCTTGCCCTCCTGGAACCCGATGGCCCGCATCTGCGTGAGATTGCGCCCGTCCCGCTCAAGCGACGGCTCGAATGTCAGCGGCCCCGGCACCGCAGGCCTGAGAAACGTCGTCTGCAACGCACGCAGCCGCCGTGAGCCGTCCACCAGGTGCCGCGAGGTCAGAAGCCCCAGCGCCGCCACAAGGCCGCCAAAGGCTGCACGCCCCTGCAGCCAGTCATCGGTGATGGTGAAAGTAGCGGCGTCGCCCTCGCGGGTGACGGTGGAGGTCAGGGCTTCGAGACTTGTTGGCATGTGTGTCTTCAACTAGAGAAAGAAGGGTGCGGACAATCGCGTTCCCCAAAGCGGTAATCCGCCTTGCCGCCACAATCAAGCGAGCGCCGCTCCCATGAAGACCCTGATCCGCAACGGCCACGTCCTCGATACCGCGACCATGACCATGGGCGGCGAGACCAACCTGCTGATCGAGGACGGCAGGATCGCAAGGCTGGATGCGGACGCGGCAACCGACGCCGACCTTGTGATCGACGCTGACGGCCAGTTCGTGCTGCCCGGCCTGATCGACGCCCATGTGCATTTCCGCCTCGCCACGCTGGATTTCAGCCGCCTCGCCGTCTGGACCGAGGTGGAGTACGGCATCGCCATGGCCCGGCTGGCGCGCGAAACCCTGGCCCGCGGCTTTACCACCGTGCGTGACATCGGCGGCGATGTGCGCGGCCTTATGCGGGCCATCCGCACCGGCGCCATTCCCGGCCCGCGCATCTTCCATGCAGGCCGCATGCTGTCGCAGACAGGCGGCCATGCCGACGCCGAAGGCGGCCCGCGCGACGTGCCCACCTGCGCCTGCGAGATGCGCCACACCGCCTTCGGCATCGTCGCCGACGGCGCGGAAGCCGTCCGCAAGGCCGCCCGCCACAATCTCCGCGACGGCGTGGACTTCCTCAAGATCCACGTCTCAGGCGGCGTCGCCACCCCGTCAGACCCGCTGGATTCCGTGCAATACACGGCCGCTGAAATCGCCGCCGCGGTGGAAGAGGCCGCCCACCGCCGTACCTATGTGGCCGCCCACGCCTATATCCCTGAATCCATCTCCATGGCGGTCGCCAACGGCGTCCACTCTATCGAGCACGGCAACATGCTCGATAGTGACAGCGCCGCCGACATGGCCCGCGCCGGTGCGGTGCTGGTGCCCACCCTCGTCACCTATGTGGCCATGCAGGAGGTGGGCAAGCAGCTTGGCCTGCCGCAGACCAATATCGACAAGAACCGCCTTGTCACCGAGGCCGGCATCGCCTCGCTTGAAACCGCGAAGGCCGCTGGCGTCACCATGGGTTTCGGCACCGACCTGATCGGTGAGACCCAGCCCATGCAGAACCGCGAGTTCCTAATCCGCGCCGAAGCGCAGAGCCCGGCAGAGATCCTCCACGCCATGTATGTGGTCAATGCTCGGCTGATGCGCCTTGAGGGTGAGATCGGCGTCATCGCCCCGGGCGCCGCCGGTGACATTGTCATCGCCCACAGCAACCCGCTCGACGACATCAGCGTCCTCGGCGACCCCGCCGCCAATTTCTCCCACATTCTCCAGGCCGGCCGGCCCGTCGCCCGCTAGGCAGCCCCGCAGCCCCTCCGCACATCCCACCCGGCCCATGCGGACCTCACACATGTAGGCATTGACAACATCGCGTCCGCGTTCCATGTTGTCAGCGTCAACATATCGTGAGGCCCCATGTCCTATCACCACGGCAATCTCCGCAAGCAGATCCTCGCCCGCGCGGCGGAAGTCATCGCCCGCGAAGGGATCGAGAAGCTGAGCCTGCGCGCCATTGCCCGGGATCTGGGCGTCTCCCATTCAGCGCCTGCCCGCCATTTCAAGGACAAGACGGCCATCATCGAGGCGCTTGCGACCGAGAGCTTCTCCCTCTTGGTCGCCGCGCTGGACGCGGCAACCGAGGCCGCGGGAGCCGACCCCATGAGCCGCTACAACGCCATCGGCAAGGCGCTGGTCGGCTTCGCGCTCGAGCATCCGGCCTACTACCGCGCCATGAGCCATCCGGAAGTCCGCACCCGGACAAATGCGGCCCTGATGAAAGCCCACACTGACTACATGACCCGCCTGCTGCAGGCAGCCCGCGAGGCCCAGGCCGCCGGATGGCTTCAAGGCCATTCGCCTGAGACCGCGGTCCTGTTCTCCACAGCCGCAGCCCAGGGCGTGGCACAAATTCTGGCCGACCCCTTTGACGGACGCCTGTTCGCCGGCCGCACCCCAAAGGAAATCGGCGATGAAGTGATCGACATCGTCATCGCCCCCCAAAGCCCCGCCCCCGTCAAGACGCGGGCCTGACACTGGAGGAAACCATGCCAACGGCCATCCAGAGTACACTGAAAGCACTCTTTGCCATCGGCCCCATCCTGTTCGGCATCGCCTTTATGGCCCCGGTCCTGGCCGAGCTGATGGTGGCCGCGGACATCACCCGGCCCTTCGGCTTGGCACCCATCACCCTCGGCCTCGCCATTGGCGGCGCGTGGGGCACCTACGCCGTTCTGAAAGGGAGCTGGCTATGAGCACGACCCTCACCCGTGAACGCGACATCGAGCTGCGCAAGCTCGAGTTCGAGATCGCCAAGAAATATATCGGCGGCACGCCCTGGCGCATCGTCGCCTGGGGCCTCGGCAATTTCGCCGTCTGGGTCGCCCTCTGGCCGCTGGTGATCACAGGCATGCTGCCGCTCTGGGCCGGCTTCCTGCTTGCCACCCTGTCGATCACCCTGTCCTACCTGCCGTCCCACGAAGCCCAGCACAGCAACATCGCCCGCCCCGGCAGCAGGCTGCGCTGGCTCAACGAGCTTGTCGGCCACGTCTCCACCATTCACCTGGTGTTCCCCTACAAGGTCGGTCGCCTCACCCACCTTGAGCACCACGCCCACACCAACAATCCCGAGCTCGACCCGGATTACAGCGTCACCGCCGAGACATGGTGGAAGTCGGTTCTCAATTCCGTCCGTAGCCGGATCAACCGCGACAAGGTGGGCGGCAACGCCGCCTATGGCAAGGCGGTGGACCGCATCGGCGGCAAGGCCGCGTCCGACGCCAAGCTCGAGGCCCTGGCCCTCAACCTGTTCTACTGGGGCTTTCTCGCCGTCATGGCATGGAGCGGCTACGCGCTGGAGGCACTGCTCCTGTGGTGGCTGCCGCGCCATATCGGCCTTACCTATATCCAGCTCCTGCTGAGCTGGGCCCCGCACCACCCCGGCGACAAGACCGGCCGCTACAAGGACACCCGCGCCTTCAAGTACTTCCTCGGCAATTACGGCGCACTGGGGATGGAGTATCACATCATCCACCACCTGCACCCGTCGATCCCGCTGCACAAGAACATGCCCGCCTATCGCGAGATGAAGCCCATCCTCGAAGAGCGCGGCTGCGACCTGGGCGGGCTCTGACCCTTACACCGTCTACTGCCGGGCGGCGGGGGCTTTCTCCCCAAGCCCCGGCAGGCCGAACATCGCCAGCTGCAGGCTCTGGGCAATGCGCTCCGCCCGCTCCATGAAATAGGCGACCGTCAGCGGCGACGGGGAAATCTCCTCGAGCACCTCCCGGAACAGCCCCAGCCACACCGCGAAATGCTCCTTGCGGATGGTCTTGTGCTTAAGATGCGCCGGCACCGGGCGGCCGGAATAGCGCCCGGCGTTATATGCAACCGACGCCCAGAAATCCTTCATGGTCGCCAGGTGCGGATCCCAGTCTGAAATCGCGTTGTTGAAGATCGGCCCCAGCGTCGCGTCCTCACGGATGCGGCCATAAAAGGTCTCGACCAGCCGGTCGACGAACGCGTCGTCGATCCCCAGCTGCCTGGCCTTGGCTTCAATATCCGCCCGGCGCTCTGCAGCGCTGCGGATATGGGTTTCGGGCACGGGTCTGGTCATATGTGGGCCTCCTTTCCCGGCGCGGCAGCACCGGTCACATTGGCAGGCCCCCACCATGCACCCGTCAGGCGTCGGCGGAAACGATCCAGATTGCCGCATCCAGACGTACCGCCCCGTCAATGATCTTGGCCTCCAGTGCCTCGGTCAGATCATGCAGCACGGCGGCCTTCTGCGCCTCGCTCGCCTCTGCCAGCGCCCGCGAAATCGGGCCGCGCAGCATCAGCCCCTCAGCCCCGTCCCGCGCCGTCTCGCCCTGGTTGAGCTTGGCCGCAAACGGGCTGGCCTTGGCATTCCGCCAGCCTGCCTCCGTCAGCAGGCCCAGCGTCCGCTCAATGTCGGCAAAGGCAAACGGCCCCGGCGCATAGGGGTCCGGCGGCGGTGGGAATTCCACGTGCTTCTTGGCAATGCCGAGACCCACATGCACCCACTCATTCTCCCGCACCGGCTGCCAGCAGGCGAACACCATCCGCCCGCCCGGCCGCACATGCGCGCGGATATTTCCAAAGGCGGTCACAGGGTTCTCGAAGAACATCACCCCGAAGCGGGAGATCACGAGATCAACAGGCTCACCCAGCGCGTCGGACTGCGCGTCCCCGACGCTGAAGCGCGCCTGGGACAGACCGGCTGCCGCCGCCCGCGCCTTGGCCAGTTCCAGCATCGGCACGGAAATATCCACCCCGTGCACGGCACCGTCAGCACCGACAGCTTCTGCCGCCCGCAGCGATGTCTCACCGGTCCCGCAGCCGATATCGAGGACGTGCTCTCCGGCTTGGGGCGCGGCATGCACCATCAATTCATCCGAGAACGGAGCAAGAAAGCGGTCCATCTCCTCCTGGCCGGAGACCCATGTCTCGCCGCCCTGCCCGTTCCAGAACGTCTTCTGATCTTCATTGATGGCCGTCACAACGCGCCCCCCTTGTCACCTCAGGCCGAACACGCCTCAGCGCGCGCCCTGCCCGTCATCCACCGTAATCACCGTGCCGGTCACGCATTCAGAGGACGGCGACAGCAGAAACAGAAGCGTTGAATCCATCTGTTCCGCCGTGCAGATCCGCTTGCGCGGGAACCGTTCGGAGAAATCCCCCATCCGCTCCAGCATGCCTTCCAGCATCTCGGTCATGAAGGCCCCCGGCGCGATGCCGTTCACATTGATGTGGTAGCGCGCCCACTCCACCGCAAGCGCTTCGGACATCCGCGCAATCGCCCGCTTGGTGATCGAGTAAAGCGCAGCCCCATGCCCGTCATAGCGATAGGCCGCCACCGACGCGATATTGATGATCCGGCCCGGCTTCTTTTCCGCAATCAACCGCTTGGCCACTTCAGCCGCCAGGATGTAGGGCCCGCGCAGATTGGTGTCGATCACCCGGTCGATGAGATCGACCTCCATCTTGTGCGCCCGCTGCGCGTCCGGGACGCCCGCATTGTTGATGAGGATATCGACGGTGCCGAACTCAGCTTCCGCATCCGCAACCACCTTCTTGATGGCATCCGCGTCGGTCATGTCCAGGGGCAGCGCGATCGCCGTTCCGCCCAGGCCTTCGATCTCCGCCTTCACCTCTTCCAGCCGTTCCACCCGGCGCCCGGTGAGCACCACCTTGGCGCCGCACTGGGCCAGTACCTGCGCAAAGCGGCGGCCAAGTCCTGACGTCGTGCCGGTGACAAGCGCCACCCGGCCCGTCAGGTCGGTTGAAAACTGCGGCGGCTGAATGCTGTCGGTCATCGTGAAGTCTCCCTGGAATGCGTGCGGGTCTTGAGCCCGGCTGTTGTGTTCCCCTTGTCCTTAGCGGCCCCAAGCCCCCGTCGGCAAACGGAAATGGCCATGACACGGCCTGTATCGCGTAGTAAAACTCCGTACAATAATTTGATCCCGACGCCCCGCGCGCCAGATATCCTTCCAGGCGCTACGTCACCCCGCCCGCCGGGGCATCAGGAAGAAATCGAGCCGGGATTTTGGGAGGCACTCATGCTGCCGGAACATCGCGCGCATTCACACGACATGGCCGCAACGGCCACCGCCATGATCCGCGGTATCGTCTGGCAGACGGTTGCCCTGTCGCTCGGCTGCGCGGCAATCATCATCGCCGTCATGACCCTGGGCGCGCTCGGGCTCATGCCGCTCTGGGCCGTCGCCCTCGTCAATTTCATCTGCGTCTATCTCAGCTACACGGCCCTGCACGAGGCGGTGCACCAGAACATCAGCGGCACCCGGCAGGATCTCGCCTGGATCAACAAGGCCATCGGCATGCTGTCGGCCTTCTTCCTCAGCCATTCCTATGAGATGCACCGCACGATCCATCTCACCCACCACCGCAACACCAATGACCCCGCCCACGACCCGGACCACTGGGTAAAGGGCAGCAACATCGTCACCACGCTTTTGCGCTGTCTCAGCATCTTCCACGGCTATTTCATCTATTGCCGCCGCCACTGGGACGACAAGCGCATGCGCCGCGCCTATTGGGTCGGCCTGCGCGATACGCTGATCTCAACGGCAGCGCTCATCGCGGTCGCCGTGTTCGTCGACTGGAAGCTCGCCCTGTTCGGCTATGCGATCCCCGCAGCACTTGCCGCCATGGCCTTGGGCTTCCTGTTCGATTATGTGGTCCACACCCCGCATAAGGCCCGCGCCCGGTTTGAAAACACCCGTGTCATCGTGCTCCCCGGCGCGCTCGATACGCTGGTGACCTGGGCCTACATGCAGCAGAACTATCACGGCGTGCACCACGCCTTCCCGCGCATCCCCTTCATCCGCTACCGCGAATTCTACCGCGCCACGGAGCCGGACATCACCACAGCCGGCCTGCCCTCAGCCCGCCCCTTGGGCTGATCCGGTCTTCAGGGCCTAAGCCGCGCCTTCCCGGCAATGCTCGATCAGATGCTCCACGAAGGCCCGCACCTTGCCTGACAGGTGACGGCTGTGCGGATAGGCGGCATAGATCGCCCGCTCATAGCCATTGTATTCAGCCAGCACCTCCACAAGGCGGCCCGCCTTCAGGTCCTCGCGGATGCTGGACCACAAACACAGCCCGATGCCCATCCCCTGGCGCACCAGCGTTGCCACGCCCCGCGCCGTGTTGATCCGCACCCGCGACGGCACGGTCACTCGCTTCACCTCCCCCTCAACGCGAAACTGCCATTGCGCCGTCGGGCTGATCGCCGGCAGTACGATACAGGTATGGTTCACGAGATCATCCGGGTGCTGAGGAAGTCCCGCTTTTTCGAGATAGGCCGGTGACGCGCAGATCTTGTAGGGAAAATCCGTGATCTTGCGGATGATCAGGCTCGAGTCAGGCATGTCATCCACCCGCACCGCCACATCATATCCCTCACCGATGATGTCCACCCGCCGCTCATCCAGCGTGATCTCCACCGTGATGTCCGGATAGCGCGCGAGGAACGAGGCCAGTGCCGGCGTCAGCACGTCCTCGCCGAATGCCCGCGGCGCCGCCACGCGCAACACCCCGCGCGGCGCCCCATGGCGGCTGCGCACCATGTCATGGGCTTCGTCCACCTCCGCCACCAGCGCCGCGCAGCGCTCCCGGTAGGCCGCGCCGATCTCCGTCAGCCCCACATGCCGCGTGGTGCGGTTGAGCAGGCGGACGCCGAGCTGCTCCTCCAACTGCCCCACCTTCTTGCTCGCCAGCGCCTTGGACATGCCCAGCCGCCGCGCCGCACCGGAAAAGCTGCCCTCTTCCGCTACCGCCGCGAACACCCGCATGGCTTCCAGCGTATCCATGGTGTCCCTGCCTCACTGTCAACGAAATGAGGACAGTCTTTCGCAAAACATCCGGATTATCAACGCGCGGACCATGCGCCATTTTCTCCCCACACGCCGCCCACCCTGGCTTCCCGGCGTGCCCAGGAGAGAATTCCATGATCAAGCTGTACCGCCACGAACTGTCCGGCCACGCCCACCGCGTCGAGCTGTTCCTGTCCCTACTCGGCCTCGACCACGAGCTGGTGGATGTCGATCTCGTCAACGGCGAGCACAAGCAGGAGGCGTTCCGCGCGCTCAACCCCTTCGGCCAGGTGCCGGTGATCGACGATGACGGCACCATCGTGTCGGATTCAAACGCGATCCTCGTCTACCTCGCCAAGAAATACGGCACCGCCACCTGGCTACCTGAAGACGCCGAGGGCGCCGCCCGCGTCACCCGCTGGCTGTCCGTCGCCGCAGGTCCTGTTGCCTTCGGCCCCGCGACCGCCCGTCTCATCACCATCTTCGGCGCTCCCTTGGATGCCGAGCGCGCCAAGACCATCGCCTATGGCCTGTTCGACGTGATGGAACAGGAACTCGCCGGCCGCGACTGGCTGGCCGGTACCGCCGCCACCATCGCTGACATTGCGGGCTACAGCTACATCGCCCACGCGCCCGAGGGCGATGTCTCCCTTGAGCCCTATCCGCATATCCGCGCCTGGCTCAAGCGGATCGAAGGCCTTGATGGCTTCGTGCCGATGAAGGCGACCAAGGTGGCGCTGGCTGCGTAACGGCCACCGCCAGCCGACGGCGGGTCCGGAAAGCTCCATCCCCCATCCTTTCCGGGCCCGTCACCCCCTCTCAAGGAGACACAACCATGGCCGTGATCACCGAAGGCCCCGCGCCGTTCCACGAAGGCGAGATCGAAATCCAGCGCCGCGTCGGCGTCGCCGACAAGATGGCGGTCATCGGCCGCAACTTCATCCGCGATCACATGCCCGATCAGCATCGGGAGTTCTTCGAAAGCCTCCCCTTCATGGTGCTCGGCACCCAGGACGCGGGCGGCCAGCCCTGGGCCACCATTCTGGCGGGCGGCGCGGGCTTTGTCACAAGCCCCGACGACACCCACCTCACGCTTTCAGCCGCCCTGCCCTCGGCTGACCCGGCCCTCGCCGCCCTGCATGCCGGTGCCCCGGTCGGCGGCCTCGGCATTGAGCTCGACACTCGCCGCCGCAACCGCTTCACCGCCCACGTGGAACGTCAGACACGGTCAGCGCTCGAACTGAAGATCGACCTGTCCTTCGGCAACTGCCCGCAATTCATCCAGACCCGCGAAGTGATAGAGACCCGCGACCCGAAAGCACCTCATGCCGAAACGCCGGACACCTTCACCCGCTTCGATGAAAAAATCCGTACCCTGATTGAAAAGGCTGACACGTTCTTCATTGCGTCCGCTACCGAGAGCCGCGAGCCGGGCAAACCCGAAAGCGGCGTCGATGTCTCCCATCGCGGCGGCGCGGCCGGTTTCATCAAGGTCGAGGATGACCGCACCTTCCTGGTGCCTGACTATGCAGGCAATTTCTTCTTCAACACCCTCGGCAATCTGCTGGTGAACCCGCGCGCCGGCATCCTGTTTCCCGATTTCGACACCGGCGGTCTCGTCCACCTCGCCGGCACGGTCGAGATCATCTGGAGCGGTGCGGAGGTGGATCAGCTCCCCGGTGCCCAGCGCGCCTGGCGTTTCACCCTGGATCACGGCATCACCCGCCCCGATGCCCTGCCCATGCGCTTTGCCTTCGGTGAATTCTCTCCCCGCTCGCTCAAGACCGGCACCTGGCACCAGCACCCGGCCTGATCTCGGGCGCCCGGAGACAGCGGCACGGGAACAATCGCCAACGCCCGCGGTTTCCCTCCTTGGGGACGCTGCGGGCGCAAGACAATGGACGACATTCAGCCGATCGAGATCATTCTCACCAATCTGACCGACATGCTCCGGGGACTGATCGCGCTCCTGCCGCAGATCGGCCTGGCCGTGGTGATCCTCATCATCACCTGGGCCGTCTCGAAACTCGCAAGCTCGCTGGTTCACCGGCTCCTGCCGCAGAACCGCATGCGCGCCTCGCTCGTCGAACTGATGAGCAACCTTCTCAGCATCGGCATCTGGCTCGGCGGCATCGTCATCGCCGCCATTGTCGTCTTCCCCACCATCACCCCCGGCGACATGATCGCAGCGCTGGGCATCGGCTCGCTCGCCATCGGTTTTGCGTTCAAGGATGTGTTCGAGAATTTCATGGCGGGCATCCTCATCCTCTACCGCCGCCCCATGCGCATCGGCGACTACATCGAGTGCGACGGCGTGGAAGGCAAGGTGGAGAAAATCTCGATCCGCGACACCCATGTGCGCCGCACCGATGGTCAGCTGGTGGTGATGCCCAACGGCATGCTGTTCCGCAACCCGGTGGAAATCCGCACCGACCGCGACATCCGCCGCGTCACCATCACGGCCGGCGTTGCCTATGACGAGGATGTGGATACCTCGCGCGACGTGATCAGCGACGCCGTGAAGGGCTGCGACACCGTGCGCGGCGATCAGCCGGTACAGATTTTCGCCCAGGCCTTCGGTGCCTCCAGCATCGACTTTGAAGTCACTTGGTGGACCGGCTCGACGCCGCTGGATGTGCGCCGCTCGCGCGACGAAGTGGTGGCCGCCGTCAAGCGTGCGCTGGACGAGGCGGGGATCGAAATCCCCTTCCCCTACCGCACGCTCACCTTCAAGGAACCGCTGCCCCTCGCCCGTGCGGGGGCAACGGGCTCCGGCGACGGCAACTAGCCCGCGAGGCTCGCCTCGATCGCGGCCAGCGTCTCTGCCCGCAGCAGCTTCTTGTTACCCGCATAGGCCTGGCCGGGCAGCTGCGCCAGCTGGGCCGCCACGCCGGTCGCCGTCTCGACCACCTTCTCCGGTGCCACCACCTGATCCAGGTAGCCGACAGTGGTTGCGGCCACCGGGTCATACATCTTGGCCTGGATCACCGCCTCGGTAAGATATTGCGGGTTCAGCCGAGCCTTCGGCAACTCGATGCCGAACTGCGGCAGCACCATGTTGTTGATCGTCTCATTCGCGCCAATGGCGAACTCGCCCGCCGCACCGATACGGGTGTCACACCCCAGCAGCAGGAAAACGCCCATGGCAATCGCATGTCCGGTGCAGGCCGCCACCACCGGCAGCTTGTTGCCGTAAAGCCGCGCCGCAAAAGCCCCGCCCCGCATCACAAGCGTCTTCACCTCGTCAGGCGACGCGCCCTGCATGAGCTTGAGGTCGAACCCGGCCGAGAAAAGCCCTGGCTTGCCCGCAAGCACGATCGCCTTGGCCTCGGCTTCCGCCTTGTCCATGGCTGCTTCCAGCGCATCGAGCAGGGTGGGGTTCACGGCGTTGGCCTTGCCGTCATTCATGGTGATGACGGCAACATCGCCGTCCATCTCAAGCGAAACGCTCATCTGAAGTCTCCCGGTTGTCCAGTGCCCCCAACGAATAAGGGGCCACGGCGATGAACGCCAGTGGCCCCTTTGCGCAATCCGTTTTGCAGGATCAGTCGCGCCGCCTATTCCGCAGCGGCAATCTTGTCCTGGGTCTTGGTATCGAAATCGCTGGCGTCATGACGCTCATGCAGCTGCATGGCCGGATCACCAAACACGCGGTTGACCATGCGGCCCCGCTGCACAGCGGGCCGCGCACCCACCAGATCCATCCACCGCTTCACGTTCTTGTAGGTGTGCGTCTCGAGGAATTCCGCCGCGTCATAGGCCGCATTGGCCACCACCGCGCCGTACCACGGCCAGATAGCAATATCGGCGATGGTGTATTCGTCACCCGCCATGTATTCACGCTCGGCGAGGTTGCGGTCGAGCACATCCAGCTGGCGCTTCACTTCCATGGCAAAACGGTCGATCGCATATTCGATCTTGATCGGCGCATAGGCATAGAAGTGACCAAACCCGCCACCGAGATAGGGCGCGCTGCCCATCTGCCAGAACAGCCAGTTCAGCGTTTCGGTCCGCGCCGCCGGGTCCGTCGGCAGGAACTCACCGAACTTCTCAGCCAGATAGAGAAGGATCGAGCCGGATTCAAACACCCGCGTCGGCGGCGTGGTGCTGTGATCCATCATCGCCGGAATCTTCGAGTTCGGATTGGCGGAGACAAAGCCCGACGAGAATTGGTCACCCTCGCCGATATTCACCAGCCACGCATCATACTCGGCGCCCGCATGGCCCTTCGCCAGAAGCTCTTCCAGCATCACCGTCACCTTCACACCATTGGGCGTGCCCAGGGAATAAAGCTGGATCGGATGCTTGCCGACCTGCAGGTCCTTGTCATGGGTCGGCCCGGCGATCGGCCGGTTGATACTGGCAAAACGGCCGCCGTTTTCCTTGTTCCACGTCCAGACTTTCGGAGGGGTGTATTCGGTGTCGCTCATCGTGGCGCTCCTCTTTCGCTCTCAGCGCCGTGCTTCGGGCACCCTCGGGCAGCCCCGCGCCGATGTTTCGCCCTACAAGGTGGCACCGCCCCCCCGCCGTTTCAACATTCAGGATCAGGGCAGCCCGGTCCGAAACCGCACTACACGGGATTGTGAGAAAGGGCGCGCTCAGCCAACAGGAGCGCCTCAGCGCCCCGCCACGCTCAGGGAGCGCAGAAAGGCAATCAGCGCCCGCCGCCTATCCGGGTCCGGGACGCTGACCCCCATGGAGGTACCCGGCGCCATGGCTGCTGGCGCCGCAAGCCAGCGATCAAGGGTTTCCTCGTCCCACACGACATCGAGCGACTGCAATGCAGGCGTGTAGGAAAACCCGTCTACCGATCCCGCCCGGCTGCCGAACACCTCCCGGTGCGCGGGACCGATGCGGTTGGCATCCGGTGCATGGCATGCCGCACACAATGCCTCATACAGCGCCTCACCCTCTGCCACCTGCGCGGCATCGCTGGTGACAGGCTCCGCTGCAAGTGCAGGCACCGTCGCAAGAACAGCACCTGCACCCAGCACAGCCCGCAGAACCCGCTTAATCGTCCTTCGAGATGAAATATGCCGGTTCATGAGATCAGCCGAAGATCAGCGCGTCAGCGGGCAGCGGCTCACCCAGCGCGTTGGCAAGAATAGCCGCATGGAAGGCTTCATCCCCTGCCATCTGCGCTGCAACCTTGTGATAGTCCGCACCAAGGCTCGGGATCAGGCTCAGATAGGCATTGGCCGCCCCCCGCTCCAGTTTGAGCGCAAGACGCAGCACGTCTTCCTGTGTGGCCAGCCCGCCCGCTCCCAGCTGTTCCGCATAGGCATCAAGAGACTCTTCCGCAACCGGCTCGCCACCAAGGTCACGTACGGCCGACACAAGGATGTCCCGATGCCCCTTGTGATGGCCCTGGAAGGTTAGCCCGATCTCGACGACCGCCGGATCAAGCAGTCCGCTGGTGGCACCGATCTGGTAGGCAGCGATGCCCTCATGCTCGAGCGCAATCGCAGCATTCAGTATACTGACGTCCTGCGCCACCGACGCATCATCCGCTGCATAGGCTGCCGTAGAAAACCCATTGAGCGCCATGGCCGCCCCGGCCAGGGTCATTGTCTTGCCCGCACCTGTCAGCACGGAGCGCCTGGTGGAAGAATGCGTTTTGATGGTCGGCATCTGAGAATCTCCAGTCTCTTGTTGAATGATTTGTACGTCGCACTGCACTCAGGCCCTGACCCGGGCCCTTGAGCCGAAGCCCGTTGCTAGAGCTCAAGCGCCGCAAGCACCCGCGCGGTCATGCGCTCGCAATCCGCCCCGGCGAAGGGCAGCGTTTCCTGGAACAGGCCGCCAATCTCCGGCAGCAGAATCCTGCGCAGCTGCCGCCGCGCCCGTGACAAGCGGGTCTTCACCACGTCCTCGCTGACCCCCAGCACCTCGGCGGTCTCCCGCACGCTCATGCCCTCGATGTCCCGCAGCACCACCACGCTGCTATAGTCATCCGCGAGCTGAGCAATGGCGCTCTTCAGGCTGTCGGCAAGCTGTTTGCGCATCAGCGCATCCTCCGGGGTCGCATCGGCCGGGCTATGCCGCCGCCGATAGGCATCGAGCACCGCCACGTCCTGCTCCAGCAGGTCCGTGCGCCGGCGCTCCTTCCTGCGGCCCCGGTCCACGGCCGCGTTGAGAACAATCCGCACCAGCCATGTCGACAGGCTCGACTGGCCGGCAAATCCATCAAGCCCGCGAAAGGCCTTCAGATAGGCTTCCTGCACCACCTCCTCGGCATCCGCCTGGTCGCGCAGCACGCTCCACGCCGTGCGGAAGAGCCGCTGGTTGTAGCGCGTGGTGATCTCCCGCACCGCCCGGGCATCGCGCAGCGCGGCACGCGCCACCAGCCCCGCATCATCCAGGGCGGCATAGTCGATGGGGTGTGCGGCAGTCGGCCCAGGCATGGCAGGTCTCCTTTGCCCTATTGGACGCCGGTGCCGGGAAAAGGTGACACCATCGGGTTTGCCCGGCCACAGTCGACAGTTGACAAACATACCTCAAATGAGACATATATGTCTCATGACCATACCCAAACGGCTTCCCGCCCGGCAGGCCATCGCAGAAGCGGGCTTCGAACTCCTGAGCCGCAATCCCGGCGCCTCGCTCAGCGAGATTGCCGAGCACGCCGGCGTCGGCCGCGCCACCCTGCACCGGCATTTCGCCAGCCGCGAGGACTTGCTGATCGCGCTGGCGCACCAGGCCATCGCCGAAATGGACCACGCCGCCGAGGTCGCCTGCCATGGTGCCCCCAGCCACACGGACGCGCTCAAGCGGTGCATGGAGGCACTGGTGCCCCTCGGCGACCGCCACAGCTTTCTCGCCCATATACCGCTGGACGATGACCCCGCCATCACCGCCGCCTTCGAACGCCAGGCAGGCGAGACCCGCGACCTTGTCGATGCGGCCAGGCAGGAAGGCACCTTTGCCGCGACAGTCCCCACCGCATGGATCGTCCAGGCCTTCGACCACCTTCTTTATGCCGGATGGGAATCCGTCCGCAGCGGCGAAACCACTCCCGCCCAGGCCGCCGCGCTGGCATGGCGGACCCTGACCCACGGGCTCGGCACCACAAGGGATGCAGACGGCAATGACCTATGAACAGGTGGAACGTCTCGCCACATCTGTCGACGAAGTGTTCTTCATCTTCGGCGCCGCCATCCTCGCCATCGAGATCATCAAGGGCGTCCTGACCCGCCGGATGACCGGGCGCACTTTACTCGACATGCTGGCCAGCATCTCCACGCAACTGCCCTTCCTCGCCGTCGAGACAGTCCTGCTGGTCACCGGCTATGTCGCCTATGAGGTCATCAGCGAAACATACATCACCTGGGCGCTGCCAATATCCGCAGCCACCCTCGTGCTTGGTGTCGTCCTCGCGGACTTCACCTATTACTGGGAACACCGGCTCGCCCATGAAGTACGGCTTCTATGGACACAGCACGCCGTGCACCATTCCTCCCGCCACATGAACATCGTCACCGGCGTGCGCTTCGGCCCGGCCGAGGGCGTGTGGAGCTTCATCTGCCACATCCCGCTGCTGCTCACCGGCCTGCCTGCGGAAGTCATCTTTTTCGGCATACTGACGGTCCAGGCCTACCAGACCTGGATCCATACGGAGCTTGTCGGCAGGCTCGGCCCCCTCGACGGCATCCTCAACACCCCGTCCAACCACCGCGTCCATCACGGCTGCGACGATCTTTACCTCGACAAGAACTATGGCGGCATCCTGATCATCTGGGACCGCATCTTCGGCACCTATCAGCGTGAGGAGCATACGCCCCGCTATGGACTTGTAAGAGACTTCGACAGCGTCAATCCGCTCAGGGTATGGGTCTCGGAACTGCCCGCCCTGATGCGCGACATCACATCCGCACGGACGGCAGCGGACCTCCGGGCAAGCCTGTTCGGACGCCCCGGCACAAAACACACCACCGGCGGCTGATCCGCCCCTCGCCCCCGCACGCCTGCGGTCCCATATGGCCAACCGGCACAGGCACTCTTAAGCTGCGCCAAACAATTGCCAGACCGAGGGGAAACACATGCTCTGGATTGCCCGTATCACCGTCACGCTCGCCCTGCTCTTTTCGCTGCTGATGGGTGTGCAGACCTTCTTCATGCCCGAGCAGGCTGCGCTTGCCCTTGGATTCGGCACCGACCTGACCGATATGGGATGGAACACCTTCCGGGGAGATATCGGCGCCTTCTTCCTGGCCGCCGCCATCTTCACGGCCCTCGGCCTTTTCGCCGGCCGCCCCTCCGCTCTTTACGGCGCGGCCCTGCTCTACGGGCTGGCTCTCACCGGGCGGGTTCTGGGCATTATCATGGCCGGCGCACCGGAAGGCATCGCCACGCCGCTTGTCGTTGAAGCCGTGATGGTGGTGATCCTCGTCTTCGGCGCGCGGACACTGGCGCGCGCCTGAACAACCGCAAAAAGGCCGCCCGCCCCGTGTCGAGTTACAGCCACGCCGAAGACGTCCTGGGTTTCGCCCGCACCCGCCTCGCGGCAGGCGAGGCCTGCGCCCTGGCCGTGGTCAGCCACACCCAGGGCGGCGGCCTGCGCTGGCCCGGCGCCATGATGGCCGTCACGCGCGACGGCACGGCAGCGGGCTACGTCTCCAATGGCTGTGTGGACGCGGATGTCATCGGACACGCCCTCGCCGCCATCGAAACCGGCAAGGCCGCCTATCTCGTCTATGGCGCAGGCTCGCCCTTCATGGATATCCGCCTGCCCTGCGGCGGGCAGATGGATGTGCTGGTCGCGCCCCTCACCGATCCGGACGCGGTGGCCCGTACCCATGACGCCCTCACCGCCCGCACCGAAACCGGCCTGACCATAACCCGCGACGGCACGTTTACAGCGGGGCCCGTTCCCGCTGACCGCACCACCTCATGGGATGGTGACAAATTGAGCCTGCACCTGACCCCGAAGCTGGCCCTGCGCGTCGCCGGCCGGGGCGAGGAAGCCATCGCCCTGGCCCGCCTCGCAGCCGCCGGTGACTTTGACACCACCCTTCAGTCGCCCGACGAGCATACCCTCGCCCGCGCCCGGGCCGAGGGGCTTACGGCGATCAGCCTCACCACGGCGCAATCCCTGCCCGGCCTGACCGATGATCCGTGGACGGCATTTGCCCTGCTGTTCCATGACCAGGACTGGGAAATCCCGCTCCTGCTGCAGACCTTCGACGGCCCCGCCTTCTGGATCGGGGCCGTTGGCAGCCGGCGCACCCACCAGCTGCGCTGCGAGGCCCTGACCGCAAACGGTGCCCGGCGCGATCAGATCGCCCGCCTGCAAGGCCCCATCGGCCTCATCCCGCGCACCCGCGACGCCTCGATGCTTGCCGTGTCCACCCTGGCGGAGATCGCCTCCGCCTATAAGGACCTGACGGCGTGACACCCGCGCGCCTGGGCGTCCTGATCCTCGCAGCCGGTGCCTCCCGCCGTTTCGGCCCGGACGACAAGCTCCTGCATGAGGTCGGGGGCCTGCCGCTGGCCGCCCATAGCGCCCGCCTCGCAGCCGCGCTGAACGCAGCGGCCACCCTCGCCATCATTCCCGAACACGCACCGGCCCGCGCATCCCTGTTCAGCGACAACGGCATAGATACCCAGATCAATCCGCATGCGGATCAGGGGCAAGGCTCATCGCTGGCCCACGGCATCAGGCACCTGTCGGACACCCGCGTCGAGGCAGCGCTCATTCTGCTGGCCGATATGCCCCATGTGCCCCTGTCTCACCTGACGTCCATGCTGGCCCGCCTGACTGAAGGCGTCGACGCCGTGGCAAGCACGGCCGGAGCCACGCCGCTGCCGCCCATGCTGTTCCGCCGCACCGCCTTCCCGCACCTTGCCCGGCTGGAGGGAGACCAGGGCGGCAAACGCGTCTTTCTCGACCTGCCGCACACGGCAACAGTCCCGCTCACCCCCCGCCAGGCCATCGACATCGACACAAGGGATGATATGTCGGAGTAGTCTGCGGTGCGGATCGCGAAGAGGGAGCACGAAGACCAGATGCCAGAAGCGCTCATTGCCGGTGGCGGCATTGGCGGGCTGACAGCAGCCCTGTGCCTGCGCGCCCATGGCTGGGACGTCACCGTGCTGGAAAAGGCGCCTGACCTCGCCGAAGTCGGGGCGGGCCTGCAGCTCAGCCCCAACGCCATGAAGGTGTTCGAGGCCCTGGGTCTGGACGGGACGCTGGCCGCAACGGGGTTTACGCCGGACGGCATCGAGATCCGCATGGGCGAAAGCGGCATGCGCCTTCTCCACGCGCCACTGGGCAAAACCGCGGTGGACCGGTGGGGCTCCCCCTATCTCCATATCCACCGCGCCGACCTGTTGGATTGTCTCGCCCAGCAGCTCGACAGCCGCGCCCCCGGTGCACTCCGCCTCGGCACGGCTGTTACACGCTACGGGCAGGACGGCGCGGGCGTGACGGCAGTGCTTGAAACCGGGGAGACACTCAGCGGCGATGTCCTTATCGGTGCCGACGGCATTCACTCCGCCATCCGCACCTGCATGCTCGGGCCGGACAAACCCGCCTTCACCGGCAACGTCGCCTGGCGCGCCGTGGTGCCGGTTGACCGGCTTGGTGCGGACACCCCCCCGCCCGTCGCCTGTGCCTGGATGGGACGCGGCAAGCACGCCGTCACCTATCGCCTGCGCGGCGGTGCGCTGGCCAATCTCGTGGCCGTCGTGGAGCGGGACGACTGGACAACCGAAAGCTGGACCGAAGCCGGCACGCGCGAGGAGGCCCTGGCCGACTTCACCGGCTGGCACCCCATCATTACCCGGCTGATCGAGGAAGCCGACGGCCTGTTCCGCTGGGCCCTGTTCGACCGCCCGCCCCTCACCACCTGGACCGATGGCCGCGTGGCCCTGATGGGCGATGCCGCCCACCCCATGCTGCCTTTCATGGCCCAGGGTGCGGCCATGGCCATCGAAGACGCCTGGGCCCTGGCGGCCTGCCTCTCTGGCGACACTGACGTGCCCGGCGCCCTCACGGCCTATCAGGCAAGGCGCCAAGCCCGCGCCACCGCCGTCCAGGCCGGCTCCCGCGCCAACGCGAAAACCTTCCACCAGCGCACTGCCCTCGGCAGGCTCAAGACCTACGGCCCCATGTGGCTCGCCGGCCGTATCGCCCCCTCCATTGGCCTTATGCGCCAGGACTGGGTCTACGGCTACGACGTCGTCGCAGACACCCGACCCTGACACCGCCCCGGCTTCTGCGTCCCGGGCAGCAGAGCACCGACGAACGGGCTTTGCGGGATCGTTCCGGCCTACGACGGGGTGATGATCCGGCACGTGGCCGACGCATGGGCGAAGATCTTTCCGTCCATATCCGTCAGCGTCGCCTCCGAGATGGCAAGCGACCGCGTCCGGTCGATGACCTCGCCCACCGCCCGCATCTGCTGCTCGAAAGGAACCGGCCGGATCATCTTGACGTTGAGATCGACCGTCCCGAAACCCACGCCCGCAGGCAGCAGCGTGTGAACCGCGCAGCCCGTTGCCGAATCCAGGACGGTTGCCGCAAATCCTCCGTGTACGGATCCAAGCGGGTTCGTATGGCGGGCGTCGGCGGTGGCGAGAAACACCACCCGCCCCTCATCCGCTTCGATGATCTTCATGGGAATGACGCTGGCAATGCCCTGGTCACCCATATTGCCCGGCAGGCTCACGCCCAGCCGCATCAGGTCAAGGCCGCTCATTTCAGCCAGGTTCATGGTCCATCTCCTGTTGGTGTGATGTTGGTCAGAGTGTTGGTGCTGTTGATTGCATCGATGGCCGGGCGGCAAAGCTGTCGAACCACGCCGCCAGCGCAGCCTGCCCGCGGCGCCATGCAATCTCTTCAAAGCGCAGGTCGAGATAGCCAAGCGCCGAGGCAACGGAGAGCTCCCCGATGGTGGGAGCGGGCGCGAAATCCGCCACGGCCCGCGCCATCGCGTCCACGGCGGAAGTGAGGCGTGCCGTCTGGCGCACGACCCACGGATCATCGCCGGACCCGTTGCCCCGGAATACAGCCTCATAGCGGAGGGCGACGGCTGTCTCCATTGCCCCGTCCGCCAGGGCCTGAAGGGCCAGGGCACGCCATCGCGCCTCGCCGTCTGCAGGAAACAGGCTGCCCTGCCACACCGCATCAAGGTATTCGCAGATCACCGGTGAGTCGTAGAGCGCCGCCTGCCCCGGCCGTACCAGCACCGGGATTTTGCCCAGCGGCGCCTGCGCGCTGGCGGCTGCATTCGCTGCAAGCGGGCTGACCGCCCCAACGTCTCGCAGGGCAATGTCCTGCCCAGCACCCAGCTCCGCGATGCACAGTCGGCATTTGCGGGCGAACGGGGACGCCTCCGTGTAGAGCAGGATCAAGACGCAGGCTCCGCACGCAGGCTTTCATCGAACAGCAGGATCGGCTTGTGGCTCTGCTCGAGGAGACGGTCCGGGGCGTCATCCAGGGTGAAGATTTCTGACTCGACAACGCGCGGATCAATCGTGCCCGCCTCCAGTTCCGAGATCACCTCGGGCAGATAGAGCCGTGTGGCACAGAAGGACGAGCGGAAGGTCACGCCGGAGAAGTGCATCTGGAACAGCGGAAACGGCACGTCCTCCAGATAGATGACGACATTCTCGACAACAGCCCCATGCGCGGCCGCCAGCAGGCAGAACCGCAGTGCCTCGGCCCCCTGGCGCTCATTGACGATCACATTGTAGACCGGCGGCACCTCCAGCCCCTCTTCCCACTGCAGCGTCGTCGCGCCAATCTTCTTGGCCACCGCCATGCGCGTCGGGTCGTCATCCACATAAAGGACTTCGACCGCGCCCGCCGCCAGCGCCCATTGCGCCGCATAAAGCCCGTAGCCCGCATTGCTGGTGATCAGCACCCGCGCCTCCGGCGTCTTGCGGATATGCGGCACCGTCGCCTGCCATGCATCGGTCAGCGTGTCACCGGCCGCCACCGCCGCCAGCGGGTCAATCGTATCGGGAACCTTCACCAGCGCATGCGACGCAAACGGCACCCGGAACGCTTCGCTGAACATGCCGCCAAACCCATAGGCATCCGGCGTGCCATAGGCAGGCAGCAGCGGAAACGGCGCGTCTTCCTGCTCGCAATGCAGAGGGTCGTGGTTTTTGCAGGACCGGCAGCTGCCGCAGGTCCGGTGATTGGGGATCGACACCACGTCGCCGATTGCAAGCCCGGTCACAGCGTCACCCATGTCAATGACCCGGCCCACCGCCTCATGGCCGAGTGCGAAAGGCGGCTCCATGGGCGTCACCCCCTTGATCACCATGTTGTCGACCACGCAGGCCGTCGCCGCAATTGTCTGCACAACGGCCTCATGGTCCGCCTGCGGCCGCGGCATCGGCATGTCCCGCCACCCAAGCCGGTTCACGTCTTCAAAAAACAAGCTGCGCATAAGGCCCTCCATGGACGCCCCGAAGGCATCGCGGTACGGTGCTCGACAAGGCGACTTGTAAATCGCAAGCGAGTCACTTTAAAAACACAAGCGACCTAGCATGGAGGTTTTCGGATGCACAAGACTTTTCTGGTCGGGCGGCTGAAAATCCGCACAATCCACCCGCCCCGGCAGCGCCGCAGCACTTGATTTGGAACGAAGAAAACGCAGCTAAGCCCCATGACCGAGCCCAGCACTCTCAAGCAAAGATCGTCCTGCCCGCTCGCCAGCTCGCTGGACCTGCTAGGCGACAAGTGGACCCTCCTGATCGTGCGCGACCTGATCTATTTCGGCCCCAGCACCTTCAAGAAGTTCACCCAGTCCGCCGAACACATTCAGACCAACACGCTGACCGACCGCCTGAAGAAGCTGGAAGATCATGGCATCATCGAAAAGCGGCCTTATCAGGAGCGTCCGGTGCGCTACGAATATGCGCTTACCGACAAGGGCCTCTCCCTCATCCCGGTCATGAAGGCGCTCACCCTCTGGGGCCAGAAACACATCGATGCGACGGAAACAATCGTCGCCACCGAAAACGGCGTCGAGAAAATGACCCGCCCCGTTTCCGTCGACCCTGCCCTGCTGCTCGACAGCTAGAGGCGGCGCGTAGCGCTAAAACCCGGCTTTAAAATCCATAGGTCACAGCCAGGGTCACCCGGTCTGCCTCACCGAACTGGCCGAATAGGCCCTGCCGGTTGCCATAAAAGACATCCGCGCCCGCAGCCAGTGTCACAGCGTCTGTGAGCTTGTACGTCGCGCCGAGCTGCACCAGCCCGTCTCCCTGGTTCAGGCTCTGCAGCAACAGCCCCTCCACCTCCACGGTGTCATTGAGGAACTCCTGCCGCACCAGCAGGCTCGCGGTGCCCGTCACCTGATCGCGCACAAGCCCCGGCGCATCATCGGTCAGCACACCCGCAAAGACCTGCCCGCTCACCAGCAGGTCCGCGTCCACCTGATAATCAAGACCGATGACACCACTGGCCTCACCTGTCTCGAAAATACCATCCGTGTCCTGAGGATCATTTGTAAGGACAAACCTGTCCGTCACATAGCCGATTTCGGCCCGCACCGTCGCCTTGCCGAAGGCATTCGAGACAGACCCGCCGGTCAGCAAGGTGCGTTCATAGTCCGGCGTCACCGTCACGGCCTGCGGCGTCCGCGCCTGCCGCAGCACCTGCCCGTCGCCATAGGCATAAAGCGCGTTGACCGACCAGTCCCAGCCATCGCTGAACCCCGTCAGACGCACCCCGTAATCATCATCCACGATCAGCCTGTCCGGCCTGTCCGCCTCGGCAAACCGCACAGCCTGCCCCGGCTGGGGCCTGATCTGCGGCCGCAGCAGCGGCGAGGTCACGGCATAGGTGCCGTCCGCCGGCACCTCGTCATAGCTGTGGTCGGGGATCCATAGGAACTGCGCCGTCACACCGCCGAAACTGCGCTCCGCATTGACCATCCACAGCGGGATGCGGCGGTCTTCGAAGTCCCCCATGATGAACTCGCGGAAGCTCAGCGGGTTGACCTGGTCGAGCACCCGCAACCCGTCGGCCTGGCCCCACACCACCTGCTGCTTGCCGGCCCGGACAAACCACTGACCCGCGTAAATATCCGCATAGGCCTCCCGCAACTCGAGATCCGTCGTGTCACCGATGAACAGCCGCCGATTGACCGGCGACCGGAACCCGTCCTGCGGGCCGGGGTCGCCCGGCTCCAGCTCATCGGCTGCGTCAATCCGCAGCCGGCCAATCACCGTCCAGCTGATCTCGGGTGTCACCTCGCCGGAAAGCTCCGGCTCCACCAGAAGCTCACCAAGCTGAACATCGCCGTCTTCAATCTCGATGGCCGTCCGCAGGGTGGCTTCCCCCCGCAGCTCAAGCCCGGAAGATGCCGCGCGCGCCACACCGCCCGGCAGGGCGGCAGCGGCAATCACCGCCCCCGCCCAGGCCACGCAAGCAGCACTGGCCCCTGGTGAATGTGGGAAAC
Organism: Pyruvatibacter mobilis; assembly: GCF_012848855.1. NCBI lineage: Bacteria > Pseudomonadati > Pseudomonadota > Alphaproteobacteria > Hyphomicrobiales > Parvibaculaceae > Pyruvatibacter > Pyruvatibacter mobilis. The sequence continues at coordinate 2,965,646 of NZ_CP051630.1, read as the reverse complement.
GCCGGGTCATAGGCCGCGCCGCAACCGGGCCTGGCTGAACAGGCTCTCCGGGACGTCCGCCTCATAGTCGGTCCCGGAGAAGCTGATCCGCGAGCTGTGACCCGTCTTGTGGTTTTCCGCCAGAAGCTGCGTTGTGGTGATGAAACCGTCGATGATCTCAACCCCTTCAATCGTCACCGTGCGGGCCAGATTGCCGTTCTGGTCATAATAAACCGTCTTGCGGCTGAGCTGCATCTCAGGGTCGACACGCCAGACCACGCGGCTTACCCCCAGCTCACGGGCCACAGCATCTGTGGACGGCACGCCTTCCACCACAAGCAGCTCCCGCCCGTCGACCATCTCCGTGCCCTTCGCGGTAAAGACATAGTCGGATGCCTCCACCTTCTGCTCCTTCTTGATTTCTTCATAGGTGAAGTCCGTACCCAGAAAGAAATCACCCCGGTCTGATGCCGAGATTCGCCGCACCTTGCGCAGCGCCGGCAGATAGAGCCACTGGTCGTCATCGATGGACGGGTCCGGATAGTCGAAGGTCAGAAACCCCGTCCCGCGCACCCGCGTCGGCTCCGTATAGAAAATGATCGTCCGTTTCTCCTCGCCGAAATAGCGCCGGTAGGCGTGTGTTTCCTCCCGCCGCGTATCGCCCTGGCGGTTGGTGAGTTCCAGCGTGAAGTTGCGCGTGACTTGCACACCATCGGGACGCGCATTGACCATGGCAATGATCTCATCCCCGGTCATGGCGTCCTGTGCACCGGCCTGCAGGCCAGGGGCAGACGATGCCGTGGCAGCGATGACGGCAGCACTAAGCAGTTTGAGGGCAGGACGCATGGGCGGCCTCCTTCGGTTCGGGCGCAAGCAGCGCTTTCGGTTTCAGAAGAGTGACAAGAGCCGGCAGCAGCGTGACGGAAGCGATGAACGCGACGCTGACAGCAACAGCAACCAGGCTGCCGAACTTGATCAGCGGCGGCACGTCCGACGTCATCAGGACACCGAAGCCGCCGGCAACGGCAATGAAGTTGAAAAACAGCGCCCGGCCCGTCTCCGGATAAAGCGCCATCAGCGCCTGCGGCCCGAGACCTTCGCTGCGGCCGATATCCCTGATCCGGTCCAGCGCGTGGATCGCAAAGTCGATGGAGAGGCCGATGGCGATCGCCGCAAACATCGACGTGCCGACCCCAAGCGGGATCCCCGCAAACCCCATGACCGCATAGACCAGCAGCACCGACAGCCCCACCGGCATCGCCGCGAGAAGCCCCGCCGTCAGCGACCGGAACACGATGATGGCCGCAACGGTAACAGCCACAAAGGCCAGCAGCACCGACAGCAATGTCGACTGGTCGATCCCGCGCACCCAGTAATAGTTCACCGTGATCCGGCCCGTGGCTGTCGCCGTGGCAGCCTCGTCGTTGAAGGTCGTGCGCAGATAGTCCTCGAGCGCCGGAACGATCTCTTTATTGTTCGTATACTGACCGGTTGACACCTGAGCCCGCACCAGCGCGCGCTGATAGTCAAAGTCCACTTCCTCTTCAAAGTCGGTCGGGTCAGCGCTGGCGCCATAGAGGAAGAACAGCTGCGCCACGAGATCCGCATCATCCGGAATGGTGTAGAAATCAGGCCGGCCTTCATTCACGGCCCGGTGCAGCTGCTTCACATAATCCACAATGGACGTGGTGCCGCCGACGCCTTCAAGGCTTTCCATGAAGACCTGCAGCGCCTCGATCCGCCGCAGCATCTCCGGGTCATAAAGCCCGCCCGGCCGCGACGTCTCTATCAGCACGTCGAGATTGTAGATCCCGTCCGTATCCGCATTGATTGCCTTGTCAGCCATATAGACCGGTTCGGACGGCTTGAAGTTTTCGATGCGGTCCTCATTGACGACCAGCTGCGAGGCCCCCGCCAGGGCAACCAAGGTGAGCACCCCGCCTGCGGCCACCACGGGCTTGGGTGATGCCAGGACCACGCGCCCCAGCGCCGTCATCAGCCGCTCTGCAGCGTTACGCCGCTGCGTCCCGTCCTTGCGCTGCCCGAACGGATAGGGGATCCGCCGCGTCGGCCACACCGTCAGAAGCGCCGGCAGGAGCGTCATCGAATAAAGCCAGGCCAGCGCCACACCCAGCGCGCCGAACAGGCCGAACGCGCTGATCGGCGGCATGACGGAGCTGGCGGACAACGCCAGAAAGCCCGCAACCGTGGTGATGGTGGTCAGCGTCACCGGACGCCACATCTGCGCCATCGCCCGCGCCACCGCATTGCGTTTGCTGATCGCCGGATCATCCCGCAGCACGGTGTAATAGGCCGACAGGATATGGATCGAATCCGCAACCGCGATGCCGATCAGATTGACCACCAGCCCGTTGGTGATGACAAAGAAGGACGTGCCCGACGCCGCCATCAGGCCGAAACTGCCAAGCACCGTCGCCAGCACGATGATGTTGGGAAGAATGGCCGCCCGCAGGCTCACAAAAGCAACCAGCAGCACAATGGTGATGATGAGCCCCGCCATCGGGTTGAGCCGGCTGGCATCATTGTCGATATAGGTCGACAGATACCCCGCCACGGCACCTTCCCCGGCCACATGCACCTGCGTGCCCTCGGGAATGGTCTCAGCCGCCACAAGCGCCATCACCGCGTCATAAGCAGCGGTTGCCAGGTCATCATCAAGGATCTCGGCGATGATCAGGGTCGCTGTGCCGCGCCGACCCACAAGCCCGCCCTGATAAAGCGGAAAATCGGCAATCGCTGCGCTGACTTCCTCGGCCCGCGCCCGGGTTCCCAGCGGTGCTTGAAAGCCTTCCGTATCCGGATCAAGAAACCCCTCAACGATCAGCCCGTCTTCGGTGCCGACGATGTTGTTTTCGGTCGCCAGGCTCACCACCCGGTCAGGGTCCACCTGCGGCAGCCGCTCCACCGCCCGCGTCAGGCGCTCCACCAGCGCCAGATTGTCCGGCGTGAACACCCCGTCCTCGCCGCGATTGATCACCGCGATCACAATCGGGTCCGTCAGCCCGAAGATCTCTTCAACCCGCTCCTTGTAGACAAGCGCCGGCTCATCCGCGTCGATGAACGCGTCCGCCGACGTGTCCTTGGTGAGCATGGGCAGCGACATCGCCGTGGCTGCGATCAGCGCAACGCCTGCTAGCAGCACCAGCCACCAATAGCGCAGCGCGCCCTCAAAAAATCTCTCTGCTCTCGATATGCCGGTCATGCCGCCCCGATCCCAACTGCGTGATACTGTGTCATGAAGTGTATATACACGTTGTGAGACGACCTTCAAGCGTGTATTTACACTTAATGGACACCGAACAGATCATCGAGGATGTGGGCGACCGCTGCCTGGCCCTGCGCGCGCTGAGCACCGCCCGCGCCGTTACCCGGCGCTATGACACAGCGCTCAGGCAGAGCGGTCTCACCATCACCCAGTTCACCCTGCTGATCTCGATCGCCCGGCTGAAGCCTGTCGCCATCTCGGCGCTGGCGGACGTCCTGTCGATGGAACGCACGTCTTTGTCCCGCAACCTGAAACCGCTTGAGGCCGCGGGCCTGGTTGAACGCATGACCGAGACCTCTGGCCGCGCCAAACCGATCCGCATCACCGATGCCGGCCGCAAAAAGCTCGAAGAGGCCTACCCCATGTGGATCAAGGCCCAGCAGGCAACCGAGGAAAAACTGACAGACTCGGCTCAAAGCGTCAGCGACACGCTCTACACCTTGCGTGGTGAAGGGCCGCGCTACTAGACACGCAGGGTCTGGCGCACATCCGCAGCTATACCTGCGAATGTGAAACGAATACCGGTTGTAGGAGAATTGGAGCGGGCGATGAGATTCGAACTCACGACCCCAACCTTGGCAAGGTTGTGCTCTACCCCTGAGCTACGCCCGCTCTGACGCTGGCCTGAAAGGCCGGACGGGCAGCAAGGCCCGTCTCAAGGGAGCGGTGTTATTGCGCAAGATGTGCGCGAATGCAAGTGGCTCAATGCACCGGAACTGCGAAAAAGTGCGCCCTCCCGGCCTCCGGGCGAGCCGTTCCCCGTCCCTCAGCGCTCTGGTGCGCGCCCCGTGCCGTGCTAGGGTAGCCAAAAGGGTCCCCATGCCCATATCTAGGGTCCGGAAAGGGCCGCCTTCCGGCGAAATTCGCGCCGGATATGGCCCCATCGACCGACAAGCACACCGACAGGACAGCCGGGCACACCCGACAGGCCCGGCAGGAGCAGTTTGAATGAGTGACAGTCTCGGCGCCACCGGCCCCCAGGGCCTTCAGGGCAGCGCACAGGGCGCAGGCAGCGCGGCACCGGCCGCCGGCGACCTGATCAAGGACACAACGACCCAGACCTTCGCCGCCGACGTGCTGGAAGCCAGCATGCAGACGCCGGTCATCGTCGACTTCTGGGCGCCCTGGTGCGGCCCGTGCAAGCAGCTCACCCCGATCATCGAAAAGGTGGTGCAGCAGGCACAGGGCGCCGTGAAGCTCGTGAAGATGAATATCGACGAGCACCCGGAAGTGGCCCAGCAGCTGCGCGTGCAGTCGATCCCCGCCGTCTTCGCCTTCAAGAACGGCCAGCCGGTGGACGGCTTCATGGGTGCCCTGCCGGAAAGCCAGGTAAAGCGCTTCGTCGAGGCGCTTGCCGGCGGCGCGCTGGCCCCCACCCAGGCCGAACAGATGCTCGAGGCCGGCCAGGCCGCGCTGGATGCAGGCGACATCGGCGCAGCCGCCCAGGCCTTTGCCGCCGTCCTGCAGGAAGACCGCGAAAACCCCAAGGCCATCGCCGGCCTCGCCCGCTGCTACATCGAAAGCGGCGACCATGACCGGGCGGCCGAAGTGCTCGGCCTTGCCGAGGGCAAGCTTGCCGAAGACCCGGATGTGAAGGGCGCCGCAGCCGCCCTAGAGGTGGCCCGCTCAGGTGCTGCAACCGCGAATGACGATCTCGCCCCGCTCCAGGCCGCCGTCGAGGCGGATCCCGCCAACCACCAGGCCCGCTTTGACCTCGCCGTGGCGCTGAACGCCGCCGGCGACCGGGAAGGCGCGACCGACCACCTGGTGGAAATCGTCCGCCGGGAACGTAAATGGAATGACGAAGCGGCCCGCGAGCAGCTCGTGCAGTTCTTCGAAGCCTGGGGCCCGATGGACGACGCCACCAAGGCCGGCCGGCGCAAGCTGTCCGCCGTCCTGTTCAGCTGACCGCACCCGATTGAAGCCGCCCGCCACGCGGGCGCAGCAAGAGCGACCAGAAAGGCATTATGGCCTCCCGTTACCAGACCCTCACGGACCTGCCGGCAACCCTGCCGGTCTTTCCCCTGGGCGGCGCCCTGCTGCTGCCCCGTGGCGTGCTGCCGCTCAACATCTTCGAGCCCCGCTACCTCGCCATGGTGGATGCGGCCCTGAGGTCCGGCGACCGGCTGATCGGCATGGTGCAGCCGAAAAGCCCCGGTGCCATGTTCGGCGAGGGAGATGCGAGCGCCAGCCCGGACATCCACGACGTCGGCTGCGCGGGCCGCATCACCGCCTTCAACGAGACCGATGACGGCCGCATCCTGATGACGCTGACCGGCATCTGCCGCTTCCGGGTGGTGGAGGAACTCAACGCGGTAACGCCCTTCCGCCAGGTCCGCGCCGATTTCACCCCCTTCGCCAATGATCTAGCCGCAGGGTCCGGCGAGCTGGACGTGGACCGCGACGGCTTGCTCGATATCCTGCGCCGCTATCTTGATGCCAACGGCCTGCAGGCCGATTGGGACGCCATCGACCGCTCCTCCAACGAAGCGCTGGTTAACTCCCTGTGCATGATTTCGCCCTTTGGCCCGCAGGAAAAGCAGGCCATGCTGGAGGCGGAGACGCTCGAGCACCGCAACCAGATTTTGATTGCCCTGGCCGAGATGGCGCTGGCACAAACCCAGACTGACGACGAAACACCGCTGCAATAAAGCGCGGCCCTTCAAGGAACCGACCCATGTCCGACACCACCGCAGCTGACAGCACCCTGCACGCCGCAGCCGGCGAAGTGGATCCCAAGCTCCTGGAAATCCTGGTGTGCCCGGTCACCCGCGACACCCTGGCCTTCGACAAGGACAAGCAGGAACTCATCAGCAAGGCAGCCCGCCTGGCCTATCCGGTCCGCGACGGCATCCCCATCATGCTGCCGGAAGAAGCCCGCGAGCTGACCGACGAAGAAGCAGGCGCCTGAGGCCCGCGATGAGCGGCACCGGCCGATCAGGAGCGCGCCCCTGGCCCACGGACATTTCGCTCAAGAAGAGCGAACGCACCCTGACCGTCACCTTTGACGACGGAGCAATGTTCACCCTGCCGGCCGAGTTGCTGCGCGTGGAAAGCCCCTCCGCCGAGGTCCAGGGCCATGGCGCCGGCCAGAAAAAAACCGTGCCCGGCAAGCGCAACGTGGCGATCACCAATGTCGAGCCAGTCGGCACCTACGCCCTGCGCATCATCTTTTCCGATGGACACGATTCAGGCCTGTTCACCTGGGACTACCTCTACGAGTTGGGCCGTGACGCTGACGCCAAGATGCACGCCTACCTGCTCGACCTGAAAGCCAAGGGCTTGAGCCGCGATTGATCGGCGCCGATAGTTTCCCGGTTGCTGCACCGCATAGGGGGACCGTCATGCTGTCACGGATCAAATGGCCGCTCATTGCCCTGGCCGCCTTCGCCATCGGGACACTTGATCCCCTGAGCTGGATCTTCTGGCGGGCCGCTGAATGGCGTCTACCAGCGATCAAGACCGAAAGCCTGTCACAGCCAAGCCCCTTCGAAACGATCCCGCGTGACAAATGGGTGGCCGAAACCGACAACGCCTTCGTCATCCAGGACATCAGCCCGCAAGGCCCGGTCCACCTTCTGGTGATCCCCAAGAAGCGCTACTTCTCGCTGGCAGATGCACCACCGGCAATCCGTGCTGAAATGATCAACCTCGCGGTCCGCATGGCGGAAGAGCACGGCGTGGCACAGTCAGGCTACCGGCTTGTCATCAACACCAACCCGCAGGGCGGCCAAACCGTCTATCACGCGCACATCCACATAATCGGCGGACGGCAAATGGGCTGGCTGGGCTGAAACGTCAGGCTGCCTTGCCGTCCGGGCCGCGGCCCTGCATCAGGCTCGGCAGCTCACCCACCGCCCCCGCCGCCTGGCGCATGAACAGCCGCCGGGCCGGGCCGAAGCGGTTGACGAGGCCGAGCCCGAGGTCACGTGCGAGCCGCAGCGGGCCGATATCATTCGAGAACAGACGATTGAGCCCGTCGGTCATCACGGCCAGCGCCGTGCTGTCGAACCGCCGCCAGCGCTGATACCGGTCCAGCACTGTCAGCGCCCCGATATCAAGGCCCACCTTGCGGGCCTCGATCAGCACATCGGCCAGCGCCGCCACATCGCGCATGCCAAGATTGTAGCCCTGCCCGGCCAGCGGGTGGATGCCATGGGCGGCGTCCCCCACCAGCGCCAGCCGCGGGCGGACATAGTCACGCGACAGCTGCAATGACAGCGGATAGGACCAGCGCGGGCCCTCAGGCGCGCAATGGCCCAGATAGGTGCCGAACCGGTTCTGCGCTTCCGCTGCAAAGCCCGCATCATCCAGCGCCATGATCGCCTTGGCGATATCGGTCTTTTCCGTCCACACCAGCGATGACCGGTTGCCGGTCATCGGCAGCACTGCAAAGGGACCGCCGGGCAGGAAATATTCCTGCGCCACACCCTCATGCGGCTTGTCGTGCACCATGGTGGTGACGATGCCCATCTGGTCGTAGGACCAGCCAATGGTCTTGATGCCGGCAGCCTCGCGCACCGGGCTGCCGCGCCCGTCCGCCGCCACACACAGGCTCGCGGTCAGCACCCGGCCATCGGCAAGCGTCACCGCCACATGGCCCGGCTCATAGGCAACACCGGACACCGCCATCGGGGCGATCAGCTCGATCGCGTCACATGCCTCAACAGCGCCCTGCAGCGCCTCGCGCAGATGGCGGTTCTCGACGAAATGGCCAAGCGGCGCGTCGCCCGTTTCGTCGGCGATCTCGGCGGCGGCGAAATGCAGGAACATCGGCGACGCGCCTTCGCGCACCTTGCCGTCCGTCACCAGGATATCGTTGATCGGCTGCTCGCGTCCCTCAAGCCGCGTCGCTATGCCCAGCGCCTCGAACATCCGCCAGGACGCATAGGCAATCGACGAGTTGCGCCCGTCATAGGCGACACCCACGACCTTCGCCGGGTCCAGCGCGTCGACGACGATCACCTTGAACGGTGTCCCCGCCGCACCGCTGGCCAGCGCCAGCGCCGCCGTAAGCCCCACAAGACCGCCCCCGGCGATCACCACATCTGCATCAAGCCTGCTCATGGGGGGAAAGGTGGCGGAGAGACCCGCATCCGGCAAGCCCAAAGCACCGGCGGCGCGCAATCCCGTGGCGAAATGTCCCGCCAGCCCCTAGGCTGCGCGCCATGAGTGACCCCATCCCCCTATCCGCCCTCGACCTTGCCCGCGCCATCGCCTCAGGCAGGACCGACGCGCGCGATGCCACCGAAGCCTTCATTGCCGAAATCGAGGCCGGCGACCCGGACGCGCATGTCTTCTATGTGCGCACCTTCGCCCGCGCCCGCGCCGAAGCGGCCGCTGCCCATGACCGCGCCACACGCGGGCTGCCCCGCTCGCCCCTTGATGGGGTTCCGCTCTCATGGAAGGACCTGTTCGACAGCGCCGGTGATGAGTGCCGCGCCGGCTCCGCCATGCTGGCGGGCCGCACACCGACCCGCGATGCCCTGGCCCTGCGGCGGCTGGGGGCCGGCGGCACGGTCTGCCTGGGCAAGACCGCGATGACCGAACTGGCCTTTTCGGGCCTCGGCATCAATCCGGTGCTCGGCACCCCGGCCAACCCGCATGATAGGGCGACCGCGCGCGTACCCGGCGGCTCGTCATCCGGCGCAGGCGCAAGCCTCGCCCGCGGCATGTGCGCTGCGGCGATGGGGACCGATACCGGCGGCTCCGTCCGCATTCCCGCGGCATGGAACGGCGTCGTCGGCTTCAAACCGAGCCATGGCACAACACCCCTCGACGGCGTTGTCCCCCTGTGCCCGAGCCTCGATACCATCGGCCCGCTGACCCGCAGCGTCGCCGATGCTGCCGCCATCTGGAGCCTCCTCACAGGCCACGCAGATCCGCTGGCATCTCAGCTGCGACTGTCGGACAGCAGGCTCCTCGTTCCCGACGCGATCGTCTTCGATGAGTGCGACCCCGGCATTGCCGAAACCGTGCAGGCGGCCCTTGCCGCCATCGCCCGTGCAGGCGCCGAAATTACCCACGCAGACCTGCCGGCCCTTGCGCGCATGAACGCCCTCACCTGGGAGCGCGGCCTGTCCCTGCCCGCCGTCGAGGCATGGTCCATCTGGCAGGAGAAGATAACCGCCAGGGGCGAGCTCATGTACCCGCCGGTACGCAAGCGCTTTGAGGGCGGGGCGGCACCCACCGCAGCGGAGGCCTGGACACTCGTCCGTGAACGGAAAATCATCCGCGGGGAGTTCATCGAGGCCATGGCCGGCTTTGATGCCGTTGCCCTGCCCGCCATCCCCATCGACCCGCCGCCAATTGACGCCCTCGCCGACGGCGGCCCCGCCTATGACCGTGCCAACCGGCTTGCCCTGCGCAACACCACCCTCGGCAACCAGCTTGATCTGTGCGCCATCACCCTGCCCTGCGGCACCAGCAGGGCAGGCCTGCCGGTCGGCCTCATGCTGATGGCCCCGAAGGGCCACGATGCCCGCCTGCTGCAGCTGGCCCGGGCCGTCGAGGCAGTCCTGTCCTGAAACGAAAACGGGCGCCGGATTGCTCCGGCGCCCGCTTCTTTTTCCGTGAATGGACGATTATCCGCCGTTCTGGCCTTCCTGTGCGGCCAGCGCTGCCTTCCGGTCCTCGCGGGCCCGGGCAACGATGTAGCCATACATCAGGTCAAACTCTTCGTCCGTGTGCAGGTCCGAGAACTTGGCCATGCCCGAATGGGCAAGAATGCCGTTGGCGACGATGTCCTTGAAATTGGCATGCACGCCTTCGGACATGTAGCGCAGATCCGGTGCCACACCCGGCGACACGGCGAGCGCGCCGTGGCACAGGGCGCAGGTGCCCATAAACAGCTGGCCGCCCTTGCGGATCTCCATGGCCGAGAGCTGCACATCGGTCGGCGGCTCGGGAATGTCGAGATTCTTCTCGATCACTTCCGGGTACTCCGCCTCGCCGCCAAGCTTGAAAACCAGCAGACGGCCCTCATTGCCATAACGCGCCGCCGACGCCGTGCGGGCGTCACCGGCCGTGATGGCCGCGCCACCCCAGCCCAGCAGCACCGCCACAAATTGCTCCCCATCCACCGCATAGGTGATGGGCGGCGCAATGATGCCGGTCTTGGTTTCGATCTCCAGCAGCTGCTCGCCATTGTCAGCGCGATAGGCGCGGAACTTGCCGTCGCCCGTGCCCTGGAACACGAGATTGCCCGCCGTGGTCAGCACGCCGCCGTTCCAGTGATCCGTATGGACCACCGCCCAGGCTTCCTTCTGCTTCACCGGGTCCCAGGCTTTCAGCACGCCGCGGTTATACGGCAGGTCACCTTCCGCCTCGAGCGTCCGGATGATCTCGTCGTAATAGGCATCCCACTTCATGCCGGTGTTCCACCACCGCTCCTGGATCTCATAGCTCTCATACGCGTCCGCGTAGATGCCGAAGGTCTCCATGGCGGGGATGTACACAAGGCCCGTGTCCGGGTTGTAGGCCATCGGGTGCCAGTTGTGCCCGCCGATGGCGCCCGGCAACACGACCTGCGTCTGGTCCTTGTAGTTGGATTCAGGCGTTTCCACCGGACGGCCCGTTTCCATGTCCACATGGGATGCCCAGGTCACCAGCGTATACTTCTCCGCGGAGATGAGTTCGCCCGTCACCCGGTCCAGCACATAGAAGAACCCGTTCTTCGGGGCCTGCATCGCCACCTTGCGCATATCGCCGTCGATTTCCATGTCGGCGAGAATGATGTGCTGCGTGGCCGTGTAGTCCCATGTGTCGCCCGGCGTGGTCTGGTAATGCCACTTGAGCTCACCCGTATCCGGGTTCACAGCCAGGATCGACGACAGGTAGAGATTGTCACCGCCGCCCGGCGAGCGCACATAGCGCGCCCAGGGCGAGCCGTTGCCGACGCCCACATAAAGCGTGTTGAGTTCGGCGTCATAGACCATGGAATCCCAGGTCGTGCCGCCGCCGCCGACTTCCCACCACGGCGGGCCGTCATAGCCTTCGCCCATCGACCAGGTGTCCATCGCGGCTTCCAGGTGCGGGTTCTCAACCGGCTCGTCCGGGTTGCCCGGCACCGTGTAGAAGCGCCACAGCTCTTCGCCGGTATTGGCGTCATAGGCAGTGAAGTAGCCGCGCACGCCCAGCTCCGCGCCGCCATTGCCGATAATGACCTTGCCGTTGATCACGCGCGGTGCGCCGGTGATCGTGTAGGGCGGCGTGTTGTTGACCGTGTCCACCTGCCAGATCGGCGTGCCTGTCTTGGCGTCCAGCGCATGCAGGCGGCCGTCGAAGGAGGCCACATAGACCTTGCCTTCCCACACGGCCACGCCGCGGTTGACCACGTCACAGCAGCCATAGCGGCCCCACTCGCCCGGCACTTTCGGGTCGAACATCCACAGCTCTTCGCCGGTGCGCGCGTCAATCGCATGGGTCACGCCCCAATTGCCGGTCACGAACATGTAGCCGTCCACGACGATCGGCGAGGCCTCAAGACCACGCGTCGTATACATCTCGTAGGACCATGCGAGCCCCAGCTCATCCACATTGTCCGCATTGACCTGGGTGAGCGGCGAGTAGCGCTGCTCGGAGTAGGTGCGGCCGTGCGACAGCCAGTTCTGTGGCTCGCTATCGGCGGCAACGATCCGCGCCTTGGTGATCTGTGTTGCCTCCTCAATTGAGGGAACAGCAGCAGCGGCGGCTGCGTCGGCCCCAGCCTCTTGGGCCCCGGCCTCTTCGGAAGCGGGTGTGTCAGCCGTCTGATCCATCTCGGCCGGCGCGGGCGCTGTCCCCGTCGACCCGCCGGGACCCAGCGCAAGTGCTGACACGATGAAGACCGCGCCAATGGCAAGACCGGCCATGGCTGGGGTCACCGACCCCGGGCCCTTCCAGTAACTCATTCGTTTCCCCTCCCTGGGGTTTTCTTGCGGCGGTCCCGTTGCCCGGGCCTGCCGTTTGGCGTCGCCACCGGCGGCCCGGCGGCGCTTTTCTAGGAAATCAAGACGAAACCTAGCGCGATGATTAGGCCGGGAAAAGCTGAAGCAGACCGCAGTCTAGCCAGTACGCATAAAAAATAGGCATTGAAGCATCAATGCCCAAATAATGTGCATAAACAGGCATCATCTGCCGCTCTTTGAGTCATCGGCGATTCAAAACTGCCCTACGAATCAACAGCTTAGGCATTTTCTGCCGGTTTGGCACGCTTCATGAGTCCTTAACCGCACCTGGGGGGCTGGGACGTGCCTCGAAGCGCGTTTTCTCCGGGACACAAACCACCGGCCAAACAGAAAACGGCCAAACGATGCGAAGGAGGCCCAAGTGAAACTCGTAATGGCAGTCATCAAGCCGTTCAAACTGGACGAAGTCCGCGAGGCACTGACCTCGCTCGGCGTCCAGGGTCTGACGGTGACGGAAGTAAAGGGCTTCGGGCGGCAAAAGGGCCACACCGAAGTCTATCGCGGCGCGGAATACGCCGTGAGCTTCCTGCCGAAACTCAAAGTCGAAGTCGTCATCAAGGACGAGCAGGTCGACCAGGTCGTGGACTCGATCGCGTCCAACGCCAAGACCGGCCAGATCGGCGACGGCAAGATCTTCGTTTACCCGATCGATCAAGTCATGCGCATCCGCACCGGCGAGACCGACGGCGACGCCCTCTAGAAGATTTCGTGTGAGAGGAGAAATCTGAATGGACAACCTGAAGAAATACTGGGGCATCGCCGTTGCGGCAGCCCTGACAGGCGTGATGCTGGTGGACCCGGCACTCGCGCAGGAAGAGGCTCCGCCGTCGACCTCGCCGGAAGAAGCCTATTTCGTATTCAACACGCTGCTGTTCCTGATCGGCGGCTTCCTGGTCATGTGGATGGCGGCCGGTTTCGCCATGCTGGAAGCGGGTCTCGTCCGCTCCAAGAACGTGGCCATGCAGTGCACTAAGAACATTGCCCTCTTCTCCATTGCCGGTCTGATGTACTGGCTGGTGGGCTACAACCTCATGTATGACGGCGTCGACGGTGGCTATCTCGGCTCCTTCACATGGTTCTCGCACCCGGCTCACGATGCCGAGGATCTCACCTACGCAGCAGGCACGTCCGACTGGTTCTTCCAGATGGTGTTCTGCGCAACCACCGCGTCCATCGTGTCCGGTACGGTTGCCGAGCGCATCAAGCTGTGGCCGTTCCTGATCTTCGTGGCGATCCTTACCGGCTTCATCTACCCGATCCAGGCGTCCTGGCAGTGGGGCGGTGGCTGGCTCTCCGAGATGGGTTTCTCGGACTTCGCGGGTTCCACCCTCGTGCACTCCACCGGCGGCTGGGCCGCTCTGGTTGGTGCCATCATCCTCGGCGCCCGCACCGGCAAGTACGGTCCGGACGGCCAGATCAACGCGATCCCGGGTTCGTCCCTGCCGCTCGCCACGCTGGGTACTTTCATCCTGTGGCTCGGCTGGTTCGGCTTCAACGGCGGTTCGCAGCTTGCCCTCGGCACGCTGGGTGACGCCTCTGACGTGAGCCGCATCTTCGCCAACACCAACATCGCCGCTGCTGCAGGCTGTGTTGTGGCGATGATCCTTACCCAGGTCGTCTACAAGAAGGTTGACCTGACCATGGCGCTGAACGGTGCCCTGGCCGGTCTGGTGTCCATCACCGCCGAACCGCTGGCCCCGACCTTCGCCATGGCTGCCATCATCGGCGGCATCGGCGGCGTGATCGTGGTCTTCACGGTGCCGCTCCTTGATCGCCTGCACATCGATGATGTGGTCGGCGCCATCCCGGTCCACCTGCTGGCCGGTATCTGGGGCACCATGGCCGTGCCGCTGACGAACACGGACACGAACTTCGTGACCCAGTTCATCGGTGTGGCCTCCATCGGCGCCTTCGTGGTGGTGGCAAGCCTGGTCTTCTGGCTGGTGCTCCGCTTCACCATCGGCATCCGGGCCACCTCCGAGGAAGAGTTCGACGGTCTCGACCGCGCCGAGCTTGGCCTCGAGGCCTACCCGGAATTCGGCCGCGGGTCTCAGACCATCTAACGCTCTCGCACCGGGCAGCCTTCGGGCCGCCCGGTGCTCCTGTTGTTTTCCCTCGCCCGCTTCTGGCCTGTCTCCCTTGGACGGCCGCGTGAACGGGCAACCTCCCACCTTCAGGGCCTGGCGGATCACCGCCGGGCCCTTTTTTTATTGCCTAAGGAACAGGCGCTCTGCCTAGATTTGCTGCCTCAAAAATAGGCGCACAGCCATTGGGCAGCCTGCCGCCCGCATGGGCGCTCTGGCGTTAACCTGTTGTTAGCCCTAGGCTTTCGCTGCCTGTCATTTGGGCTGGCACAGCACTTGAGTGCGCAAGCCATCTTCAACACCCACGACCTGCCGCAAAACCGGCCATCCAAGGCCCGTATGGCAGCACCCGCCTGGAGGGGAAAGACCCATGGGAGACCTTGATCCGGCCACCGTGTCCACGGTGATGACCGGCGCAGACGTATTCTTTGTGCTGATTGGCGCCATCCTCGTGTTCGCCATGCATGGCGGCTTCGCATTCCTCGAAGTCGGCACCGTGCGCCGCAAGAACCAGGTGAACGCCCTGGTGAAGATCCTGGTGGATTTCTCCATCTCCACCATCGCCTACTTCTTCGTCGGCTTCGCCGTCGCCTATGGCACCACTTTCTTCTTCTCCGCCGCCGTGCTGTCCGGCAATGCGCCGGGTCCGGACGGTGTCGCCTTCGCAGCCTCCGGCCTCGACCTTGTGAAGTTCTTCTTCCTGGCGACCTTCGCCGCCGCCATCCCGGCGATCATCTCCGGCGGCATCGCCGAGCGCGCCAAATTCTGGCCGCAGGCCATGGCCACCGCCATCATCGTCGGCCTCCTTTACCCCTTCTTCGAAGGTCTGATCTGGGGCGGCAATTATGGTCTCCAGGCCTTCTTTGAAAACAATCTCGGCGCCCCCTTCCACGACTTCGCGGGCTCCGTCGTGGTGCATGCGGTCGGCGGCTGGATCGCCCTGGGCGCCATTCTGGTGCTTGGGCCGCGCATCGGCCGCTACCGCCCGGGCCACCCCAACGCACAGGGCATTCCGCCGTCCAACATTCCCTGGCTCGCCATGGGCTCCTGGATGCTGTGCATCGGCTGGTTCGGCTTCAATGTCATGACCGCGGGCTCGCTCGAAGGCGTGTCCGGGCTTGTCGCCCTCAACTCGCTGATGGCCATGGTCGGCGGCGTCGTGGCGGCCCTAATCGCCGGCCGCAATGACCCGGGCTTCGTGCATAACGGTGCGCTGGCCGGTCTCGTCGCTGTCTGCGCCGGATCAGACGTCATGCATCCCATCGGCTCGCTGGTCACCGGCGGTGTCGCAGGCGCTCTCTTCGTCATCACCTTCCAGCTGGCCCAGAACCGCTGGAAGATCGACGACGTGCTGGGTGTCTGGCCGCTGCACGGCCTGTGCGGCGCCTGGGGCGGCATCGCCTGCGGCATCTTCGGGCTCGAGGCCCTCGGCGGCCTTGGCGGTGTCACCTTCGGCGCCCAGCTCGTCGGCACGGCCCTGGGCGCCGCCTATGCGCTCATCGTCGGCTACGCGGTCTATTTGCTGCTCAACGCGGTGATGGGCATCCGCCTCACCGAAGAGGACGAAGCCCGCGGTGCCGACCTCGCAATCCACCAGATCTCCGCCTATCCGGAAGAAGATCTGTCGGCCCGCTAGGCAACCGGCAGGATCGTCCTGCCCCCACACACATCAAGGCTCGGGCGCGCAATCGCCCGGGCCTTTTTCATGGGCCGCTCCCGGCGCACCGGCACGGCAGCCACATCCTTGCGGGCAAAAACACCCGCCCGCCGGTGACAGGCAACAGCCCGCCGCTCAGCCACCGCGCGCTGGAGCCGCAGACCACCGCCCAGCACGCTCCCAGCCGCAAACAGCCCGCCATCCACCGCCAGCGCTTCGGCGATGGTCAGCCCGGCCGCCACGCAGCCGCTGAGGATGAAGATCGACCCGAAAGCTGAGACAAAGACGAGGAGCCCCGCAACATGCATCAGCCAGTCAGCCGGCCCATGCCCCGCGCGCGGGGAAAAAGAGATCGGTGTTGCAGACGGTCGCATGGTCGTGCCTCCCGGATCTGCGGACCCTGCTCCTCACGGAAAGCGAGAGATGCAGCGTGCCCATGCCAGAAGCCTAGAGGTCACCGCCTGCCAGACCGCTGAACACGCCTCCGGCAATTCATTCAAACTGGCGCAAAACCCCTAACGCTGACCGTGCTTCCGGCGTTAACAATGCATTAAGCCTAAGCGCCGAAGCTGCCGGAGACTGCGGGTTTTCAGGAGAGAACCATAGCCGCCGCGCGCGCCGTCATCCGTTAACACCACCCCGCCTTGTACCCGGCAGAAGCCAGAAAGGATTTCATGCAGGCCCAGTATCTTGACCGGTTTGAGGGCCTGCCCGAATCCCCCTTCGCGCGCCTGCGGGCGCTGCTCGATGGCGTGGAGCCCGGCCTTGCGCCCGGCGATGCCCCCATCAATCTATCGCTCGGCGAGCCGCGCCACCCCCAGCCAAGCTTCGTGATGAAGGCCATCACCGAGGCTGCAGCGGGCTTCGGCAAATACCCCCCCGCCCTCGGCACGCCGGACTTCCGCGCAGCCTGCGCAGGCTGGCTGGAGCGCCGCTACGGCCTTGCCGGCGCGATCGACGCCGATGCCATGATCCTGCCCGCCAACGGCACCCGCGAGGCACTCTTCGCCATAGCCCAGGTCGTTGCCCCCCGGCATGACGGCACACGCCCGCTGATCCTGCTGCCCAATCCGTTCTATCAGTGCTATGCCGCAGCCGCCCTCGGCGCCGGCGCCGAGCCTGTCTATCTCAACGCCACCGCCGCCACGCGCCACCTGCCGGACCTCGACGCGCTGACCGAGGAGACACTCGCCCGCGCCTGCGCAATCTATATCTGCTCACCCGCCAACCCCCAGGGCGCCGCCGCTGATGATGCCTACTGGGTCAAGCTCATCACGCTTGCCCGCGCGCACGGCATCACCATCGTGGCCGATGAATGCTACGCGGACATCTACACCGCCACGCCGCCCACCGGCATCCTCGAAGCTGCACACAGGGCGGGCCTGGGCTTCGACGGCATCATCACCTTCCACTCCCTGTCCAAGCGCAACAATCTGCCCGGCCTGCGCTCCGGCTTTTCGGCAGGTGATCCGGCAATAACATCTGCCTACGGACAATTCCGTAATCTCGCGGCTCCCCAGGTACCCCTGCCCGTCATGGCGGCCAGCATCGCTGCCTGGAACGACGACGACGATGCCGCGAAGAACCGCGCGCTCTACAATGCCAAGTTCGACACCGCCGCCCGCATTCTCGGCAACCGCTTTGCTTTCGCCCGGCCTGATGGCGGATTCTTCCTCTGGCTGGACATGAGCGAAGCCGGCGGCGGCGAACAGGCCGCCCTCACCCTGTGGCGTGAGGCCGGTATCCGTGTTCTGCCCGGCGGCTACCTGTCGCGCGATACTGCGGAGGGCAATCCGGGTACGGATTATATCCGCGTGGCCCTCGTGGGTGACGAGGAGGAAACAGCCCGCGCCCTCACCCGGATGACGGAGATATTCTGACCATGCGCCTCGCCGTCACCATCTCGTCTGCCGTCACCACCGCCATCGGCATGATCCCGCCCGCGGTCCGCGACTTCCTGCGCGACCGCACCAACGAAGCGATGGGCATCGCCGCCCTGTTTGCCGCCGGATGGGCCGCCCTGGCCCTGGCTTCCTGGAACCCGGCCGATCCAAGCCTCAACCACGCCACCACCGTTGAGCCGCAAAATTGGCTCGGCACCGATGGCGCACTCGCGGCTGACCTGATGCTGCAGGCGGTGGGCCTCGCAGCCGCTGTTCCCGTAATCATCCTCGCGGTCTGGGGCACCCGCCTGCTGATCCATCTGGAGATCGAGCGCATCGGCCTCAGGCTTCTGGCCGTCATCGGTGCAACCCTCGGCCTGGCCTTCGCCACGTCCCTGTTTGACCTCTCCATCCTATCCGGCGCGGGCGGCGCGGCGGGTGCGCTGCTGCTCTCGGCCACCAATGCCGTCGCCGGGGATGTTGTCGCACCCGTCATCGCGCTGCTTGCCGGTGCCGCCGGGCTGGTACTCGCCGGCTGGGCCATGCCCGTGACCGTGGAGCAGGTGGCCCAGGCAGCGCCCTGGGCCGTGGCCTTGACCCGCGAAGCCGCCTGGCGTGCCCGCCCTCTGACCCATGCTGCCGCAGGTGCCGCCCTCACCGCCGGTGACTGGATCACCAGCCCCTTCCGCCGCCGCGAGGTGGACGACGACGACTATTACGAAGAGCGCCGGCGCGAACCCGTCTTCGGCCAGCGTCAGCGCGAGGACGACACGCCGGTCACTCGGGCCCCCGTGGGCATCGCCGGACCGGATGCGTCAGGCACGGCGCCAAAACGGGTGACCCGCATCACCAAGCCGAAGCGCGAAAGCAAACGCGCCGCAGCCGAACGCCAGCCGACCCTGGACCTCGTCCCCAGCGAAGACTACGAGCTGCCGCCGCTGGGGCTGCTTACCCCGCCCAAGGAAGGCCAGACCGAACTCATCTCCGACGAGGCCCTGCAACAGAATGCGCGCATCCTTGAAGGGGTGCTGGAGGATTTCGGCATTCGTGGCGAGATCATCGAGGTGCGCCCCGGACCCGTCGTCACCATGTATGAGCTGCAGCCCGCGCCGGGCATCAAGTCCAGCCGCGTGATCGGCCTTGCAGACGACATTGCCCGCTCCATGAGCGCCGTGTCCGCTCGCGTAGCCGTTGTGCCGGGCCGCAACGTCATCGGCATCGAGCTGCCCAACGCCAAGCGCGAGACCGTGTTCCTGCGCGAACTCCTGTCCTCCGCTGACTACGAAGCCACGTCCACCAATCTGGGTCTTGCCCTGGGCAAGGACATCTCCGGCGAAGCCGTGATCAGCGACCTCGCCCGCATGCCCCATCTTCTGATTGCCGGTACCACCGGCTCGGGCAAGTCGGTGGGCATCAACACCATGATCCTGTCGCTGCTCTACCGGCTGCCGCCGGACAAGTGCAAGCTGATCCTGATCGATCCGAAGATGCTGGAATTGTCCGTATACGACGGTATTCCGCACCTCCTCTCCCCCGTCGTGACCGATCCGAAGAAGGCCGTGGTGGCGCTCAAATGGGTCGTCCGCGAAATGGAGGACCGCTACAAGACCATGGCCAAGCTCGGTGTGCGCAACATCGAGGGCTACAACAACCGGGTCGCCGAAGCGCTGGAAGACGGCGAGATGCTGACCCGCACCGTGCAGACGGGCTTCGACCCCGAGACCGGCTCCCCCGTCTATGAGGACGAGGAGATGGAGCCCACCCCCATGCCCTTCATCGTGGTGGTGGTCGACGAAATGGCCGACCTGATGATGGTCGCCGGCAAGGAGATCGAAGGCGCCGTCCAGCGCCTGGCACAAATGGCGCGCGCGGCAGGCATCCACATGATCACCGCCACCCAGCGCCCCTCGGTGGATGTCATCACCGGCACCATCAAGGCCAACTTCCCCACCCGCATCTCCTTCCAGGTCACCTCCAAGATCGACAGCCGCACCATTCTGGGCGAACAGGGCGCCGAACAGCTCCTCGGTCAGGGCGACATGCTGTTCATGGCCGGCGGCGGCCGCATCCGCCGCGTGCACGGCCCCTTCGTGTCGGACGACGAGGTCGAACAGGTGGTGCGCTTCCTCAAGGAACAGGGCGCACCGCAATATCTGGAGCAGATCACCGCCGAGCCGGAAGATGGCGGCGACAGCCTGTTCGGCACAGGTGTGGAAGATGGATCAGGCGACGAGCTCTACGACAAGGCCATCGCCGTTGTTGCCTCCGACAAGCGGGCCTCGACCAGCTACATTCAGCGAAAGCTGCAGATCGGCTATAACCGCGCTGCCCGGATCATCGAGCGCATGGAAGAGGAAGGCATCGTCTCCGCCCCCAACCATGCGGGCAAACGCGAAGTGCTGATTGGCGAAATCGGCTCGGGCGATCACGCTTACTGATCCACACCGGCCCGGGTTTCGGCCTTTCGCGGCGCATCCCGTAAGCGAACCGTCATTTTGCCTGAATTGCTGTTCAGGCTAGGTTCAATCCGCCCGCGCGACAGTGGGCCCCCATGAGACCGAGGGGGAGCAGGACCGGGCGGAATGTCCGGCACGCGAGCCGCCAATGGCAGGCGCCATGAAACCACCCCGGTGCCCGCGTGTTGTTCCCGCTCGACCAATCTGACCAAAGAGCCGCTTATGTATCGCTCCCTGTTTGCCGCCGTGACCATCTGCCTTGGCCTTGCCGCGGCGCCGGCGCTGATCGCCCCTGCCGTAGCCCAGATCGTCAGCCGCGAGCCCCTGGTACTCGATGCCGCGCAGAAGGCCGAGGTGGCCCGGGTCAATTCCTATCTCAACAAGCTGCGCTACATGTCCGGCCGCTTCCTGCAGATCAACCCGGACGGCGTGCTGAGCGAGGGGTCGTTCTATCTGGCGCGTCCCGGCCGGGCCCGCTTCGACTATGACGAAGAAGAGCTGGTGGTCGTGGCCCGCGGCCAGAAGCTGATGATCAAGGAAGGCAGCTTCGTCACCAACGAGCTGCCCCTGGACGGGACGCCCCTCAAGGTGCTGCTGGGCCGCGAGGTAGACATCACCCGCGATGCGCGGGTCATCGGCGTCGACAGCCGGGCCGGCACGCTGGCCCTCACCATCGAGGACCCCGAGGCGCCTGAACTCGGCCATGTGACCATGATCTTCACAGGCGCTGATCCGGAATTGCAGCGCTGGATCGTCACCGACAGCCAGGGCCTCCGGACCACGGTGTCACTGACCGAGATCGGCTATCCGGCCACCCTGGACGGCGAGCTATTCGAACTGCACTCGGAAAGCTCAACCCTGCGCGGCCGCCAGAACTAGGGCTGAACAGCGCTCCTGTTAACCACTGAAATGCGCAGAAGTGCTGGATTATCCGGCTGAAACAATCGTGAATGATCATTCATCCACACTTATCCGCGTGCGGAATCCATGAGCGTTTAGCCCAAAATGGGGCAAACAATTCATCTTTGCTTCACGAAATTGAATGAATGGCGTTGAACGGCATGAATTCTGGTCCTACTTCTTGACCATCAGCGGGCACGAGCCACAAGTCCCGGTTGAGCGTTGCCCCCCCGCTCGTTCACCGGAAGGTTCGCTAAGCCCCGCTTAGGCGCTGGTGATCCCCCTCTCGGCGCCAAAAGAGCGCGACACGCGCGGCCCCCGGTTGTCCCCGCAACCGGGGGCTTCTCTTTTGCGCGCTCCACAACACTGCCCTGCCACCCGTCCGCACAAGACCCGCTTGATCAGCCCTCCGGACGATCGGCAAACACCGCTGGACCCGCACCGCCCCCATCTGGCCTTTGCCCTTGCCCCGCGCTAAGAACCGGCCATGATGCCTTCCCTTCCCCACGCGGCACCCCGGCGGACATGACAGCAGATTTCGACGAAGAGGACCTGCCCTCCGGCACCGAGCTGGAAGAGCTGGAAAGCGAATTGCCGGCTCTGGCGCGCATCCGCCGCTTCGCCACGGCCGCCACCCGCGTCGACTGGTTTGCCCATGTGGGAGAGCATCCCGGCCCGCGCACCATGGACATGGCCGAGCACTACGCAGATGCCCTCGGCTTCCCCGATGCACGCGTGGCACTCGTAACCGACTGGGCGGAGGCTGCCGCCGCCGCCGAGACGCTCGATTTCGACGCCGCCGCCTGGGAAATGGAAGAGCAGCTCCGCGCCGCCCTCACCATGGACGCGCTCGACCGTCTCAGCGAGGACGCCTTGCAGGTGGCCCTCACCCATGTCGCCGCCACGGTGCATGAGCCCATCACCACCTCGGTGGACGAAGCCCTGGCCATCTGGGACGAGCGGCCCGATGAACTCCGCGACCTCGCCGTGGGCAGCGCCATCCAGGCCTGCCACCAGGCAGCCCTCGTGCTCGCCGCCGAGGCCGAGGAAGATCACCCCTTCGCCCTTCGGTTCCGGCTGTTTGAAGGCGGCCGCTGGCCGATCGGCATCGCCGGCCTCAGTTTCAACCTGTTTTAGTCTCCGGGACACAGCCCCATGCCCAAATCCGCCACCCTCAAGGTTGCCACCTGGAACATCAATTCCGTCCGCCTGCGGATCAATCACGTGACGCGGCTGCTGGACGAGCACGCACCCGACGTGCTGTGCCTGCAGGAAACCAAGTGCCCGGACGATCTCTTTCCCGAAAAGGCAATCAAGGCTGCGGGGTATGAGCACATCGTCAAGAGTGGCCAGAAGGGCTATCACGGCGTCGCCATCCTCTCCCGCGTGCCGCTGGAAAATGCCTCGGTGAAACGCTTCTGCGGCAAGGAGGATTGCCGCCACATCCAGGCAACAGCCAAGGGCGTGGAGATCCACAATTTCTACGTCCCCGCAGGCGGCGACGAGCCGGACCCTGAGGTGAACGAGAAGTTCGCCCACAAGCTCCAGTTCCTCGACGAGATGGCCGACTGGTTCGGCAAGGCGAAGCAGAAGACGACAACACCCCGCGTGGTGGTCGGCGATCTCAATGTCGCCCCGCTCGAGCACGATGTCTGGTCCCACAAGCAGCTGCTGAAGGTCGTCAGCCATACCCCGGTAGAAGTCGAGCGCTTTGAACAGGTGCTGGCCGCCCATGACTGGATCGACGTGCCCCGGCTCTTCACCCCGGCCGACGAGAAACTCTTCTCCTGGTGGAGCTACCGCTCGAAGGACTGGGCCGCCTCCAATCGCGGCCGCAGGCTGGACCATATCTGGGCAAGCCAGGCCCTGGACGGGGCGGCGAAGAGCGTTCAGACACTGACGGATGCGCGCAGCTGGGAAAAACCCTCTGACCACGCACCCGTCATTGCCGAATTCGCGCTGTAGAGAAAATCAGGCGGCGGTCTCCGCCGCACCATCCTTCTTGCCCGCCTTGTTGCCCGCCTTCTTGTCAGCCGCCCGGTCGTCTTTCTTCTTAAGCGTCACCAGCGTGCAGGTGCTGGAGCCCTTGGCGAGCAGCGTGCCCTCCGCGTCCAGCAATTCGCCCTCGACAAAAACGACGGACTTGCCCCGCCGCAGCACACGCCCGCGGCCCGTAAGCCGCCCCGGCTTGGCGACCGACAGCATCGACACTTTCATTTCCAGCGTCGGGGAAATCTGCCCCCATTCGAGCGTCAGGCCGACAGCGATGGCGAGGATGTCGTCCATCATCGCCGCCACCATGCCGCCATGAATGCCGCCCCACAGATTGCAGAGCTGGTCGGACGCATTGAACGCAAGCTCGACCGTGCCGGCCTCCACATCGCAGTCCACCACCTCAAGCCCCAGATAGGCACTCGCCGGTGCTGGCCGCTTGAAGATCGCCTTGATGTTGGGAGGCCACTCTCCCGTCTCACGCGCGCTTGCCATGGTCGTCTCCTTGATTGATCTCGTTGGTTTCAAAAGCGTGGGCGCAGGCTACCGGCTGCCTGCGCCGGGCTGCGGATTGGACGCCGCGCCCAAAGCTGTGCCCGCTGCCGCAGACGTCGCAGAAGCTGTCTCAGCCCGCAACTGCCGCGCAAGACCGCGCAGATCCTGTCCGAGGGAGCGCAGCATGGCGCGGCCCATTTCCGGGTATTCGCCGATCAGCCGGGCAACCAGCTGCGGGGTGATCAGCAACAGCCGGACGTCTACATGGGCGGTGATCGTGTAGGTGAGCGGCGCGTGGCTCATCGCCCCGGCCGCATTGATCAGAGCCCCGGGCCCGGCTTCCTGCCGCCCGTCCCGGGCCGGGTCGAACCGCACGCGGCCCGCGCTGATGAGAAAGGCCGGCGCATCCACAGCATCAGGCCCGGCAATTCGTACGCCCGCCTCGTAGCGGCGTTCTTCTGCCGAGAAGGCCAGGAGCCGCAATTGCGGCAATTCAACCGCCGCGAAAAGGGGCGAACGGGCCAGCGCCGCCACCAGCTCTTCGAGCGGCAGCGCGGCAGGCCTTCCGTTGGCGGAGATGCTGTCTGTCATGGCCTCATTTTGTGACAAACCGGCCCCGCTGTGGCAAGCAGGAGCCGCCACAGGGCGACCGCCGGAAAGGAATACGACATGGCCGAGCATGAGTGGGATCACCCGGACCCCTTCGTGACCCCCTTCAAGGTGACAGACGCGGACATCGATGATTTCGGCCATGTGAACAACGCCGTCTATGTCCGTTGGATCAATGACGGTGCCTGGGCGCATTCAAAATCCCTCGGCCTTGATTTCGACAGCTACCGCAGGCTCGATGCCGGCGTGGTCGTGGTCCGCCACGAGATCGATTACATCAGCTCCGCCATGCCGGGCGAAACCGCCCTTGTGGCAACCTGGGTATCATCCAATGACCGGCGGCTGCGCCTGAGCCGCCGCTTCCAGATCCGCGACGAGGCGTCAGGCCGCACCCTCGCCCGCGCCCGGACAGGCTTTGCAATCATCAAGCTGTCGACCGGCCGGGCCTGCCGCATGCCGCAGGAATTCGCCGACGGCTATCCCATCATGTGGCCGTGCGACTGAGGTCAGTCCCGCGGCGTCTTGTCCAGCATGATGGCCACCCCCATGGCCAGGCTGCCGAAGGTGACAGACAGGCCCATGAAGAACAGGATGGCAAACAGCCATCCGTCCCTTGAAGCGAAAAGAAGGTCTTTCAGTCCGGCCACATTGGTGGCGATGAGAGCCCCGCCAAAGACCAGCCCGGCGGCGATCCCGGCTGCCATGTGACCCAGCATGAAGCGGATCAGCCGTTCCTCAGGTGACATGCCTTCGCCCATTCCCTGCCTTCCGCAAACCCTGCACCCCTATTGAGTATTAACGCCGGAGAGACCCGCCTCAGTGGTGCGCAAAAGCGCGCATGCGGCGCCATGTCACTACCGGTGCGGAGCCTGGAGGGGCATATACACTCCGCGTTGTGGGGGAGCACACGCAGTGAAGAGTAGCAGCCAGGAGCTCACCTCATGACCAATCCAAATACCCTTCTTCTCATCATGATCAATGCCGTGCTGATGCTGGCGCTCGCCGCCCTGCTCATCAGCCCGATGGTGTTCTTCTTCGCCGCCCTTGCCGGCGCACCGCTGATGCTGTCGATCCTGATCATTATTACACTGACGACCCGCGCCAAGGCGCCCGCAGAGATCAAGGCCTGACACCACAGGCCGCTCGGCATCGCAAAAAGGCGGCACCCCCAAGGGGCGCCGCCTTTTTCATTGCAGAAGGGACATGTGCCTGCTTCGCTGCCTCACGGCACCAGGCGATACCCGCCGGTCTCGGTCACGAGGATTTCCGCGTTGGACGGGTCGGCCTCGATCTTCTGACGCAGGCGATAGATATGGGTCTCAAGCGTGTGGGTGGTGACACCCGCATTGTAACCCCAGACTTCGTGCAGCAACACGTCGCGGCCCACCACCCGGTCACCTGAGCGGTAGAGATATTTGAGGATCGAGGTTTCCTTCTCGGTCAGCCGCACCTTCTTGTTGGCCTCCTCCTCCAGCAGCAGCTTGGCTGCGGGCTTGAAGGTATAGGGACCGATCTTGAAGACGGCGTCCTCGCTCTGCTCATGCTGCCGCAACTGGGCGCGGATCCGCGCCAGCAACACACCAAAGCGGAACGGCTTGGTGACATAGTCATTGGCGCCGGAGTCGAGGCCCAGAATCGTATCGGCATCGGAATCATGCCCGGTAAGCATGACGATCGGGCACTTCACGCCCTGGCTACGCAGCAGACGACAGACTTCACGCCCGTCCATATCCGGCAAGCCCACATCCAGCAGGATGAGGTCCACGTGCGCGTCCTTGGCCAGCTTCACCGCGTCCGCGCCCTTGTCGCAGCTGGTGACTTCGAATTCCTGATGCAGATCGAGCTGCTCGGCCAGCGAGTCGCGCAGGGCGTCGTCATCATCGACCAGCAGGATCTTTCGGATATTGCTCATAAGTGGCCCCCGCCGCTTATCAGGCCGTATACGGACAGTCTCCGTCCCGGCCGGGTGATCACCTGAAAGCCACCCCAACACATCCACGGGGAGGAGCGGCCCTTTCCGTGTGGGTTATGTAGAGGTTGGCCCTGCAACTCCGCCACACACAGTCCTTCACCTACACGTCAACGATGCGTGAGCGAAGCCCTGTGTCCGATCATGCCGCCCACCCGGCAGATTTTGCCTGCCGACGTGCCATGGCGCAACGCTAAGTGGTTGAAATATATGAGATTGCCGGTGGCCCCGGCCTTGCAGACATCTGTCCAAAGGAGAATTAGATGTCCGCAGCCGTCCTCACAGCCGCCTCACCGGAACCAATTGCCGCACCGCTGCCGGAGCGCACCCACCGCTTCGGGCGCGCACTGGATGACCGCATGGCAGCCCAGGGTGACTTCGCCCGTCATGTTGCTGAGCAGACCCGGACGGCATCCGCGGACGGCTCAGGCCCTGACACACCCATAACCACCGCCAGCCTGTCTGACGACGAGGGTGATGGCTTGTCCTTTGATGACTTTCTTGACGTCATCAACCCGCTGCACCACTTGCCTGTCGTCTCCAACATTTATCGTCACCTGACAGATGACGAAATCAGCGCCCCCGCCAAGGTCGCCGGTGGCGCCCTGTTCGGCGGCGTGCTCGGCCTTGCAGGCTCACTTCTTGATGTGGCCATCGAGGAGTTTTCCGGCGACGACATCGGTGGCCATGTCATGACCGCTTTGTTCGGCGACGATGATCCGGCAAAGGGCACAGACACCCTGCTCGCGGAGTCCGGCGATGCACCGCCGCAGGATGAGCCTGCCGCACAGGCCAATGGCGCCTCTGCCCGCGTGGCCGATGAAGTGGCCGCCGTGCAGGCCGCCGCCGCGCGCCAGGCAGCCCTTCAGTCCAAGGCACAGGCATCCAGTGCCGGACCCGCCCGGCCGCCCCAGGCATCAGCGTTGGGCGGGGCACCTGTCCCCAACCTGTCCCCCGCAGCTTTTGACGCCCTGATGGAAAGCTTCGGCACAGCGGCTGAGAGCACCGGGCAGGATCATGCTGCCCGGGACACGTCCTTGCGGCCGGATGCCTGAGGGCTGTGAGGCCAGTGGCACTGCTGCGCGGCCCCCATGCTAGATTGGTCCCATGAGAATTGACGTTCGCCAGCGTGGCCCAAAGCCGCATCATGGTGTCCTGACCATCGGGCAGCTTGTGCTGCCCTGTGCGCTGGGACGCAACGGCATCGTCGTCAACGGCGTGGAAGGAGACGGGGCGACACCCGCAGGCAGCTACCCGCTGCGCCGCATCCTCTACCGCCCCGACAGGCGCGATCATCCGGATACGGAGTTATCCTGCGTCCCCATAGGCCCCCGCGATGGATGGTGCGATGCACCCGGTGATCCAGCCTATAATCGCCCGGTCCGGCTGCCCTATCCGGCAAGCTGCGAAAAGCTGCGCCGCAAGGACCGCCTTTATGACACCATCGTGGTGCTGGGTCACAATGATGACCCGGTCACCCCCGGTCTCGGCAGCGCAATTTTCATGCATGTGGCGCGCGAAGACTTCCGGCCGACGCTCGGCTGCGTGGCACTCAGCCCGGATGACCTCAATCGGGTTCTGGCCCTGGCAGATCGACGGAGCACCATCACCATTCACCCGCCGAAGGGGTAAGAGAGGCGTACTCAGCCGCGGGAACCAAAGATGGCACTGCCGACGCGCACATGGGTCGCGCCCTGCTCGATGGCTGTCTCGAAGTCTCCGCTCATGCCCATGCTCAGGCCGTTCAGCCCGTTCCGGGCCGCGATCTTTGCCAGAAGCGCGAAATGTAGCGCCGGATTCTCATCCGCAGGTGGAATGCACATGAGGCCCCGCACCGGGAGCCCATGCTCCTCGACACAGGACTGGATGAAATCATCCGCGTCCGCCGGAAGCATGCCGGCCTTCTGTGGCTCTTCACCGGTATTGATCTGCAGGAAGACATCCGGGCGCCGGTCCTGCCGGTCCATCTCTTCGGCAAGAACGCGCGCGATCTTGGGCCGGTCCACCGAATGAATGGCGTCAAACAGCGCCACCGCGTCCTTGGCCTTGTTGCTTTGAAGCGGTCCGATCAGATGAACGTGGGCATCAGGACAGTCGTTGCGGAGCGTCGGCCATTTCTGCTGCGCGTCCTGAACCCGGTTCTCGCCGAACACACGCTGGCCTGCTTCCAGAACCGGACGAATGTGCTCTACCGGGAAGGTTTTGCTGACAGCCACAAGCGTAATATCGTTCGCAGACCGCCCGGCACGCAATGCGGCCTTGGCGATTTGTGTACGGACAATGTCCAGCCCGCCTGCGGCGGACGTCTTGGGATCGGTGCTCATGGGGCGAAACACTAAAGCTGCTCTCCATGCGGTGGCAAGCATCGCCGCCCGGCATCGCGCGCACACAGCCGTCAGCCGGAATTGGCCGCCGCTATGGGTGATGACCGACGAGATGGCCCAGGGACTGGCAGCAGATCTGGCCCATCTTATCCCCGCAGGATCGATCCTATGCCTGAGGGACTACGATCATCCGGACCGGGCCGCACTGGCCAAGGATCTGGCCAGGATCTGCCGCAAGCAATCCCTGCGACTACTGATCGGTGGGGACGTCGACCTGGCCCTTGAGGTCAACGCCTTCGGTGTCCATGTGCCCGAAGGCCTATGGCGAGGGCGGAGGGGGCAGATACGGAAGGCACGCGCCGGAGGCTTGCGGGTCACGACGGCTGTCCATTCTTCGGCGGCAGCCCGTGCAGTCATGTCCGGCCCTCTGGTTGCGGACGCTGTGACCCTGTCACCCGTTTTTGAGACGAAAAGCCATCCCGGCGCACACACGCTGGGGCCCCTCGGTCTGTCGAAACTCCTGCAAGAAGTCGCACCGCTGCCCGCCTATGCTCTTGGTGGCATTCACACAGGCAATGCCCGGCACGCCATGGCCTGCGCAGGCAGCTGGCCGAACCTTGTTGGGGTGGCCGGGATCAGATTTCAGCCCTGATCAGGCCTCAGCCGGACATCCCGTCTGGGGTCCGGTCAGGCAAAAGAAAAGGGCGGGTCCGAAGACCCGCCCTTCCCGTAACCAAATGGTGTGAAGCTTAGAACTTCACGCCGAATTCGGTGAAGAGAGCCGAACCTTCGCGGTTGTTGGCATCGCCTTCGCCGTACTTGTAACCGAGAGACACGTTGGCACCACCGCCGAGGGAGTAGGCCACGCCACCGATGATGGCGGTGTCGTCGATTTCCTGCACACCGAGGAGAGCGTTGTTCTCGTCACGGTCGGCAGCGGCGTATTCAACACCGAAGGTCCACGGACCGGTGCCGTAGGTGACGCCGATGTCCCAGGCCTTGTACTCTTCGTTACCGGAGGAAGCGGATTCCTTCTCGCCGTAGGCACCGCCCACGGTGAAGCCGGCGAAGCCGACAGACGCACCAACGGCCCAGTCGTCAACGTCGTTTACGCCAATGCCATTGTCTTCGGCGGTCACGTAAACGAAGGAGGCACCGAGGTCCACACCGTTGAAGCCGTATTCCCAGGTCAGGCCGGCTTCGAAGATGTTTTCGTAGGTGTCGTCGCCAGAGATGGCGTCGGAGTAGGTCTCGTCACCCGACAGCTCGGAACGCTCCGGAGCGAACGACAGGCCGGCCTGGAAGCCAGCGAGACGCGGGGTGAAGTAGATGATCTTCGTCGAGTCGCCGGAGAAATCCGGAACGGTGTTGATGCCACCGTCGAACACGCCGCCGATCGGGTCGAGATCGGTGTCGTTGGCAAAGTGCTCCAGGAACGGAGACGGAGCAACGATCGGCATCTGGTCGCCGACACCGTCCTGGTCACCGAACTGGAATTCACCGAACGCACCTTCAACCCAGATATAGGCTTCGTCGAGGTTATCGAACGTGGCAGCGGCATTGGGTGAACCAGCACCTGACTGGTCGTCGCCACCTTCGAGCTCGAACTTCACACCCACTTCAACGCCATTGTCGAGGGTCGTGGAACCCTTGAAGTGGATTTCCGCTTCGCGGGCGAAGCGGATGGTGCGCTCATCAGTGGCGCCACCGGCACCCAGATCAGCATCGAAAACAGCGGCGATGGCGCCGACGAAGTAACCGCCGACCTTCATCTTGATCTTATCAGCAGCCATGGCAGGCGCGGTCGCGAAAGCGGCGGCCACCAGGGCGGTAGTTCCAAGAAGCTTCTTCATCTGTCCCTCACATTCAAAAAGAGGTGTGCTTACAGAGCACAAGAACATGCCCAAACGGGACGAAGCTCGCCCCCCATGCTCGACTGGGAAACTCTGACATTGCGGGCCCACCGTCAAGCTGTCCGGACGCCTGTTGCGCGCGGAAACGGCCTCCTGTGGCAGAGCCGCCACATTTCCCTAACGGTCCGTTACCAAAATTGGGTCCGGAGGCGTGAAATTCCCGCAAACCCGCCCCTGGACCGATGATCCCACTGTCCCATCAAGTACCACCCAGCACGTTGCAGAAGCACGATCCGACACATCCGCCACCCGGTGTGTTGCACAAAAACCGCAATGGGTGGGCACCCCGCCGTGGCTCCGTCTGAACCTGGCCGACGGGCGGAGACCAAGTAGCCTCAAAGGCCGGGCATGCTTAATGCGCCCGGGCCAACCGGCGCGCCTCTTGCCCCCGCGGTATGCGGCTCGCTATAAGCAAGACACGGGTTTTCCGGTGCCCGCCGGCCCGCCCCTTCACTTAATGTCGGATAGGCAGTCCCTTGAAAAAGCTAGTCTCACTTGCCGTCACCTGTGTCCTGACGCTCGGCATCGCCGCCTGCGCCGGCTCCGAGGGCGAACAGCGCTATCCGACCGAAAAGCCCGGCGGCAAGAGCGACCCCTTTGGCAACAGCCGCGCGGTGACCGAGCCCGGCATTTTCGGCGAAGGCGGCCTGTTCTCGCTGGGCTCCGGCGGTGACGGCGGCAATGGCAACGGCATCGGCGTCAACAGCTTCCTGTGGCGCGCCTCGCTCGACACCACCTCCTTCATGCCGCTCGCCTCAGCGGATCCTTTCGGCGGCGTCATTATCACTGACTGGTACACGGCGCCTGAAGCCCCCGCCGAACGGTTTAAGATGACGATCTACATTCTCGATACGCGGCTACGGGCTGACGGCGTGAAAGTGTCGGTCTTCAAGCAGCAGCAAACCCCGGACGGTACCGGCTGGGCAGATGCGGCCGTGACCCCGGGCACCTCCGCACAGCTTGAGAACGCCATTCTCATCCGCGCCCGCCAATTGCGCATTGATACACTGGCTGCCGAGGAATAAGCCTGCACAGCGTGCGTGCGGCACCTCGAGACATCAGAATTCAGGGCACGGGCGTTTCACTCCCGTGCCCTTTTCGTTTATGCAGCGGGAAACCCCGCCCGCGGACATCCGTGCCGCGGCCCATCGCCCGATGATCGACATCATGACGACCGACACAGACAACCAGCCGATCCCTGACCGCTACAATCCGAAGACCGCCGAGCCGAAATGGCAGAAGGCCTGGGAAGAGCTCAACGTCTTCCGCACGCCGGGCGCCGACGACCCGCGCGAGAAATATTACGTCCTTGAGATGTTCCCCTACCCCTCAGGCCGCATCCACATGGGCCATGTGCGGAACTACGCGATGGGTGATGTGGTCGCGCGGTACAAGCGTGCCCGCGGATACGCCGTACTGCACCCGATGGGCTGGGACGCCTTCGGCATGCCGGCCGAAAACGCCGCCATGGAAAAAGGCGTGCATCCCAAGGGCTGGACCTACGACAACATTGCCACCATGCGCGGGCAGCTGAAGGTGATGGGCCTGTCCCTCGACTGGGAGCGGGAATTCGCCACCTGCGACGCTGATTACTACAAGCACGAGCAGGCCCTGTTCCTCGACTTTCTTGAGGCAGGCATCGTCGAACGCCGCCAATCCACCGTGAACTGGGATCCCGTGGACAACACTGTCCTGGCCAATGAGCAGGTGATTGACGGCAAGGGCTGGCGCTCGGGCGCGCCGGTCGAACGGCGCGAGCTGACCCAGTGGTTCCTCAAGATTTCCGATGTCGCCGACGAGCTGCTGGAAGGTCTCGAGACCCTCGAGCGCTGGCCCGAAAAAGTGCGGCTGATGCAGAAGAACTGGATCGGCAAGTCTCAGGGCGCGCGTGTGTTCTTCCCGCTCTCCGGCGAGGCTGCCGAGGCCGGGGAAACCCTTGAAGTCTTCACCACCCGCCCGGACACGCTGTTCGGCGCTTCCTTCTGCGCGATCTCACCGCAGCACCCGCTGGCCAAGCGGCTGGCGAAAACCTCGTCGGAGGTCGCCGACTTCATAGCGGAATGCGAGAGCCTCGGCACCAGCGAGGAAGCGATCGAGAAGGCCGAAAAGCGCGGGCTGGCCACGGGCCTGACGGCAAAACATCCGTTTGCTGACGATTGGGAGCTGCCTGTCTACATTGCGAATTTCGTGCTGATGGATTACGGCACCGGTGCCATCTTCGCCTGCCCGGCGCACGACCAGCGCGACATGGACTTCGCGCGCAAATACGGTCTACCGGTCAAGGCCGTGGTCGCCCCCAAGGAGAAGGCAGACGATCCAAGCTTCGCAGCGGAGATCGAAGCGGGACAGGACGCCTTCACCGGAGACGGTGTGGCGATCAACTCTGATTTCCTGAACGGCTTGCCGGTGGCGGACGCGAAAGCGCGGGCGATCTCGCGGCTGGAGGATCTGGACCGGGGCGAAGGCACCGTGAATTACCGGCTGCGTGACTGGGGCATCTCCCGTCAGCGCTATTGGGGCTGCCCGATCCCCATCATCCACTGCGATAGCTGTGGCGTGGTGCCGGTGCCCAAGGCTGACCTGCCGGTGGAACTCCCCGAAGACGTGACCTTCGACGTGCCCGGCAATCCGCTGGACAGGCACCCGACCTGGAAAAACGTGCCCTGCCCCAAATGCGGGGCCGATGCCCGGCGCGAGACCGACACTTTCGACACCTTTGTGGATTCGTCCTGGTACTTCGCCCGCTTCACGGCGCCTGACGCTGCAACCCCCACCGACCGCACAGCAGTCGATGAGTGGCTGCCGGTGGACCAGTATATCGGCGGCATCGAGCACGCGATCCTGCACCTGCTCTATTCGCGCTTCTTCACCCGCGCAATGAAGAAGACAGGCCATGTGGGGATCGACGAGCCGTTCGCCGGCCTGTTCACCCAGGGCATGGTGACCCATGAGACGTACAAGTCCGAAGCAGGCGCGTGGCTGTCCCCGGCAGACGTGACGCTTGAAACCGTCGATGGCCGGACAGTGGCCCGCAGCCGGGAAACCGGCACAGCGGTGACCATAGGCAGCGTCGAGAAGATGTCCAAGTCGAAGAAGAACGTCATCGACCCGACCGACATCATTTCCGAATACGGGGCGGACACTGCGCGTTTCTTCATGCTGTCCGACAGCCCGCCCGAGCGCGATGTCGAATGGACTGAATCCGGCGTTGAAGGTGCCTGGCGGTTCACCCAGCGTCTGTGGCGTGCGGTGACCGGCAACAGCGCCCATATGTGTGCGCCCGAAGCCGATGTCCCTGATACCTTTTCCGATCAGGCTCTTAGCCTGCGTAAGGAAACACACAAGACAATCAAGGGTGTGACCGAAGGGATCGAGGCGTTCCGCTTCAACAGCTCCGTGGCCCGGCTTTATGAGTTGGTCAACGCGCTCTCCGGCTTCAAGCCCGCCGAGGGCGACCCCGGCGATGCATTTGCCGTGCGCGAAGCAGCCGAGGCGCTGGTGAAGCTGAGTGCGCCGATGATCCCGCATCTGGCCGAAGAAGCATGGGCGGCAATCGGCAATGACAGCCTGATCGTCAACGAGGCCTGGCCGCAGGCAGACGACAGCCTGCTGGTTGAAGACACCATGACCCTGCCGGTGCAGGTAAACGGCAAGAAGCGCGACGAACTGACCATCGCACGGGACGCCGACAAGACGGCCATCGAACAGGCAGCGCTGGCGCTGGACAAGGTGACCAAGGCCCTTGATGGCAAGCCGGTGCGCAAGGTCATTGTGGTTCCCGGCCGTATCGTCAACATTGTCGGGTAAGGTGAGTTGGGGTCCTTGAGGCCCTGCCCAATCCCGCGCGACAGGAGTGGATGACGCATGAACAAGGCCGTGAAGCTGTTGGCGAGGAGCCTGCTGGCCCTTGGTCTGGTGGCCGGGGTTGCCGCCTGTTCATTCCGCCCGCTTTACGGCAATTCCGCCGAGGGAGCAGCCGCGCGCACGGGCATCCAGTCGGTTGAGGTCGGGCAAATCGATTTCGGCCGTGTCGGCCAGCATGTCCGCAATGAGCTGATTAGCCAGATGACCCCGCGCGGCACGCCGGCGCGTCCGGAGTTCACTCTCAGCGTCGCCCTACAGGATATGGTCGCGGATCTCCTGGTGCAGGAAAACTCGACCGTCCTGCGTCGTAACTACACGCTGACCGCGACATACCAGCTGATCGACAACGAGACCGGGGCTCCGGTCTTCAGCTCCTCGGTGCAACGCAACGCGGCGCTCAACCGCCTTGATTCCGAATATGCGAATGTCATCGCGCTGCGTGATGCCGAGGAACGCGCTGCTGCGGCTGTGGCGACCGTGATCACACAGCGTCTCTCCATCGCCCTGTCGGAACTTGCATCTCCCGAAAAGCGCCGCAAGGCAGCACTCGAGGAGGCCAACCGTATCAAGGCAGCCCCGGCACGCAGCGCCACACCGCCGGAGCCGGTGGATCAGCCGCTGGTCTCTCCGGCGCCTGACGGCACCACGCTCATTGGCGCCGGTGATGATCGTGCAGCTTCCAGCGCCCGGTTCCCGGAGCCCGTTGCCATCGACAGCGCCGACTGACCCGCTGCCATGGCCCGGTTCCGTCCGTGAAACTCAAACCCGCTGAAATAGACCGGTTCATCAAACAGCCGCCGGACACGGTCAGGGCCGCGCTCATTTACGGGCCCGACCTGGGTCTCGTCCGCGAGCGTGGCGGCAAGTTGCTCCGTGCACTGACGGATACGCCTGACGACCCCTTCTCTGTTGCCGATCTGGAGGAAAGTGTCCTCAAGGGGGATCCGGCCCGGCTGGCTGATGAAGCCGGCGCCGTTGCCATGTTCGGCGGCCGGCGCGTTGTCCGCGTGCGGGATGCAGGCGAGGCGGCTGCAAAGGCGCTGAAATCCTATCTTGAGCAACCGGGCGACGGCTTCGTGATCCTCGAAGCAGGTGATCTCACCCCGCGGTCAGCCCTGCGCAAGCTCGTCGAAAGCGCCAAAGATGCTGCCTGCCTGCCCTGCTATGCGGACACTGCCGAGAGCCTGGAAAAGCTTGCCGCCGGGATGTTGCGGGACGCAGGGCTGGACGCGGATCACCCGGTCATTCTCGCCCTTGTGGAGCAGCTAGGCGCCGACCGGCAATTGTCGCGTAACGAGATCGAAAAGCTCATTCTCTACAAGAATGGCGAAAGCCCCGTAACGCTGGATGACATTGCCGCCAGCGTTGGTGGTGCGGATGCGCGCGGCGTCGATGATGCCATCGACAGTGCGGCCGGCGGCGACATGCAGAAGCTGGATGTGAGCTTTGCCAAACTCGTGGAGAGCGGGGTGGCGCCAGAAAGAATGATCCGTGCACTGACGATGCATCTTGAGAGGCTGCACCTGGTTCTCGGTCGTGTCGAGCGCGGCGGGCGGCTGGACGAGATCCTGCGCAGCCTCAGGCCGCCGCTCCACTTTTCTCGTCAGCCGGCCATGCGTCGCCAATGTGCCGTATGGTCACGGCGGCGGCTGGATGGCGCGCTCGCCATGCTGGCCGACGCCGAGGCTCAGTGCCGGGGTGCCGGGCCGCTGTCGGAGGCCATTGTGGCCCGGGCCATGATGAGCATTGCCCGTGCGGCAGCAGCAGGCCGCCGAAGCTGAGAGCAACGGCGGCCTGAATAATGACAGATTGATTGTCGGTTAGACGCTGTCCGGCTAGATTTTGCCGTTTGCAAGGCGCCGGCAGATCTCATCGAGCTGATCGAGCGTCTTGTAAGTGACGACCAGCTTGCCGCCCTTGTCACCCTTGTGCTCGATCGACACGGCAAGGCCGAGCGCGTCGGTAATGTTCCGTTCAAGCGAGCGCGTATCCGCGTCCTTTTCAAGGGCTGTCACCTTGCCGCCCTTCGCCTTGCCGGATGGCTGCTCTTCAAGGCCGGTCTTGCCCAGGGCCTCGGCCTCGCGGACAGACAGCCCCTCGTCGATGATTTTGCGGGCAAGAGCGACCGCATCTTCATGGCCCATGATCGCGCGGGCATGGCCGGCTGTCAGATCACCGGCGGCAACGAACCCGCGCACCTTCTTCGGCAGGCCGAGCAGGCGGAGCGTGTTCGCCACATGCGAGCGGCTCTTGCCGATGAGCTTGGAGACGTCCGCCTGGGTGTATTTGAATTCATCCATCAGGCGCTGATAGCCGTCCGCCTCTTCGATCGCATTGAGATCGGCGCGCTGCACGTTCTCGATGATCGCGATCTCGAGCGTCTCGGCATCGGTCAGGTCACGCACCGTGACCGGCACCCGGTCGAGCTTGGCGGCCTGGGCCGCGCGCCAGCGGCGTTCACCGGCGACAATCTCGAAGGCGTTGGTCGCACCGGACACGGGCCGCACCACGATGGGCTGCAGAATGCCCTTCTCCTTCACCGACTGGGTGAGATCCGCAAGATCCTCCTCGGTGAAGTCCCGGCGCGGCTGGTAGGGGTTGGCGCGGAGGAACTCGATGGGAACCGTGTTCGGGCTGATGGTCGCCGCGGGTCCTGAAGCCGCACCGGCCGGAGTCTCGTCTCCGATCAGCGCTGCAAGTCCGCGTCCCAATCCGCGCCGCTTTCCGTCTTCTGCCGCCATATTCGTATTCCTTTTTGCCTCCGGAGAGGGGTCAATGTGCTTGAACTGTGCCGGGCCGGATCAGGGCTGGCCCTACCCGGCCCTACTTTTCAAGAAGTGTTAGCTGTCCCGGTCAGGGGTCTTAGCGTCATCGGCAGGGCCCGCGCCGGGCTGTCCCTTTCAGGCCGCAGCCTGGCGGATTGTCCGTTCACGCTGGATCAGCTCCGAGGCCAGCTTCATATAGGCCTTCGACCCGGCGCACTTGTAGTCATAGACCAGCGCCGGCTTGCCGAAACTCGGCGCCTCGGAAATGCGCACATTGCGCGGGATCACCGTGCGGTAGACCTTGTCGCCCATATAGTCGCGCACATCCGCCGCCACCTGGTCCGACAGATTGTTCCGCTTATCAAACATTGTCAGGACAATGCCCTGGATTTCCAGGTCGGGGTTCAGGCTGGTCTTCACCCGCTCCACCGTGCGCAGCAGCTGGCTGAGACCTTCAAGAGCGAAGAACTCGCACTGCAACGGCACCAGGATGGCATCGGCTGCAACCATCGCATTGATGGTCAGCAGGTTGAGCGATGGCGGGCAGTCCACCAGCACGTAGGAAAAGGCCCCGCCCGCGTCCGACGAGGTGAAGGCCGCCAGCGCATCCGAGAGCCGGTGCGAGCGGTGGTCGAAATCGGCCAGCTCAAGCTCAGCCCCCAGAAGATCCATGGAGGATGCGACCAGCGACAGTCCCGGCACGGCCGTGTCAATCAGCGCCTCTTCGATGCTGGCCTCGCCGACAAGCACATCATAGGCGGAGACCGGGCGGCTGGTCCGGTCAACCCCGAGACCCGTGGAGGCATTACCCTGCGGATCAAGGTCGACGACCAGCACGCGCTCGCCAACCGCGGCAAGCGCCGTACCCAGATTAATTGCCGTGGTCGTTTTGCCGACGCCGCCCTTCTGATTGGCCAGCACCAGCACGCGCGGCTGACCTTCACGGCCGCCACCGGCACGCAGGGAGGACAGATCGACGGAGTCAGGCTTCGTCATGGACGCATCAATGGGGGTGTTCGGGGCGGACACGGGCAAGCTCCTCCAGCTTGAGTATGACCCCATCCCCCGGGGTGCTACTGGGGATGTGGGAGGTCCTGATCGTCCAATATTTTGCGGCTTCGGTCAATTCCGACGCTACATCTCGTCCCTTTAAAAATAATCCGATGCAGCCCTGTGACCAATAAGGCGCAATCATTTCCATCAGCCGGGGCATCGGTGCTACCGCCCGCGCGGAGATGACATCGGCGGTGTGGCCGAGCGCGGCGACAGCCGCCTCCGCCTTTTCGACCCGCATGGGTATGACCTTTACCGGCGCACCTGTCTCAGCCACCACACTCTGCAGGAAGGCGCATTTCCGCGTATCGCTTTCGATCAGGCATACCTGCGAATCCGGATGAGTTTCCATCAGCATGATGCCCGCCACGAGCCCAGGAAAGCCCGCCCCGCTGCCCACATCCAGCCACAGCCGGACCCTGTCGGGCGCATGAGCTATCAGCTGCGCTGAGTCAGCGAAGTGTCTGACCCACGCATCCTCGAGTGTTGAGGGGGCCACCAGATTTATCCGCGCCTGCCACTTCACCAAAAGATCGCGATAGGTCTCGAGCCGTCCACGTGTTTCACGTGAAACACCGGCTAGACCGGAAACGGATTCAATCTCAGACACTTGCAGACCTTTATCCACAGACAGGCCGGACCAACCGGACGCGCGGCCCCTATTCCGCGGCACTGACCGCGCCCCCGCGACCGCTGCGCAGATACATGAGCAGCGCCGTCACGGCAGATGCGGTCACGCCCTCAACCCTGGCTGCCTGGCCAAGGGTTGCCGGCCGCACCCGGGACAGCCTTTGTCTGCACTCGATCGACAGGCCGGGCACACCCTCATAATCCAGGTCCCGAGGCAGCCTCACATTCTCATCGCGCTCAAAAGCTCGGATGTCATTTGCCTGACGCTCAAGATAAACGGCGTAGCCACCTTCAATCTCCATCTGTTGCGCCACCGCGGGATCCAGGGACCCGAGTTCCGGGAAGACTCCGGCCAGCCAGGCCATATCCACGTCCCTATACCGCAGCATTTCGAATGCCGACCGCCGTACCCCATCCTGATTGACCTTGAGACCCCACTCTGCCGCTTCTCTGGGAAGCATGGACAAGTTCTCCAGAAGCGCCCGTGCCTTGCCGAGATCGGCCTCCTTGCGGGCGAAATGGTCGCGCCGTTCCGGCCCAATGCACCCCAAAGCAAGGCCCAGAGGGGTCAACCGCTGGTCCGCATTGTCGGCGCGAAGGCTCAGGCGGTATTCCGCCCGGCTGGTGAACATCCTGTAGGGTTCACTCACCCCCCGCGTGATCAGGTCATCCACCATAACACCGAGATAGCTCGAGGCCCGGTCAAACGACATCTCAGTCGCACCACCAGCGCGCGATGCTGCATTAAGCCCGGCCAGCAAGCCCTGGGCTGCGGCTTCCTCATATCCGGTCGTGCCATTGATCTGACCCGCCAGATAGAGACCCGGAACAGACTTGACCGCCAGCCCCGCCGACAACTCCCGCGGGTCTACATAATCATACTCGATCGCATAACCCGGCCGGATCATCCGGGCCTCTTCCAGCCCCGGAATGGTCTTCAGGAACGCAAGCTGCACGTCTTCCGGCAGCGACGTTGAAATACCATTCGGATAGACGGTTGGATCATCCAGACCCTCGGGTTCCAGGAAGATCTGATGCCGGTCTTTCTCAGCAAACCGGACCACCTTGTCTTCAATGGACGGGCAGTAGCGCGGGCCTGTACCCTCAATCTGACCGGAATACATCGGCGCCCGGTCAAGATTGCCCCGAATGATCTCATGGGAGGCCTCTGTCGTCCCGGTCACAAAGCAGCTCACCTGCGGCTGGCTAATCACCGAGGTCAGAGACGAGAAAGGCTCGGGAGGATCATCCCCCTTCTGCTCAGGCAGCACATCCCAGCGGATCGTACGTCCATCAAGGCGCGGCGGTGTCCCGGTCTTCAGACGGCCGAGCGCAAGACCGAAACGGTCAAGGGTTTCCGCCAAACCTATCGCGGGTACGTCACCAATGCGCCCGCCGGCGCTTTTGGCCTCACCCATATGGATGACACCTCGGAGGAAGGTCCCCGTCGTCAGCACCACCGATGCGGCATGGAGCTTCCGGCCGTCCCCCAGAACCACCCCTGATACTTCCCGGCCCTGGCAGATCAGGTCCTCTACCGGTGCCTCAACGATGCGGAGATTATCTTGCGCCCCTAACGCTGCCTGCATCGCTTCGCGATACAGTTTCCGGTCCGCCTGGGCACGGGGCCCACGGACCGCCGGCCCCTTCCGCCGGTTCAGGACACGAAACTGAATACCGCCCTGATCCGCCACCCGGCCCATGAGGCCATCCAGCGCGTCGATTTCGCGAACCAGATGTCCCTTGCCGATCCCGCCGATAGCCGGGTTGCAGGACATTTCCCCGATCCGGTCCGCCCGATGTGTCACCAGGAGCGTATCAGCCCCCATGCGCGCCGACGCCGACGCAGCCTCACAGCCGGCGTGGCCGCCGCCAATCACGATGACATCGCAGCGCAATCCATCCGCCGGGTCGATGATATTGAACATGGAGATCATGGACCGGGTGCATATCCCATCTGCAACACAGAGAGAAGGGGTCGCCATGGAGATTATCCACAGCTTTGGACTCCATTTGTTTCACGTGAAACACCGGCAGCCGAAGACCCGTGAATCACGGACGCCGCAGGCAGTCCTCACATGGCCTCAGGAACGGTTAACCGGGTGTTAACACCGCTACTTGCCCAGATCGCAGCTACTTCCCGATACAGAAATCCCGGAAGATGACGTCCAGAATATCGTCGACATCCACCCGGCCCACAAGACGACCAAGCGCCCGCAGCCCCAGCCGTATTTCCTCGCCCGCCAAGGCCGCCTCTCCCCAGGCCTCCTCGCAGGCCCGGTCAAGGCATGCAAGACAGTCGGCCAGAGCCTCCCGCTGCCTGACGCGGCTCACCAGTGTTGACCCATCAGCCCCGCCGGCCAGATCCTGTGCCGCATCTGCCAAAAACCGCTCCAGGTCCTCCATCCCACTGCCCGAGGTCGCCGAGACCACGAGGCCGCAGGGAAAGGACGTGTCGCCCACATCGCCCTTGTTCCCCACCACCACCCGCCGCGCAGCCTGAAGCTCCTCAGGCCAGACCGGTGGTGTTGGATAGGCAAGGTCGACGACCCACACGGCAATGTCTGACGCAGACGCCCGGGCCCGCGCCCGGGATATCCCTTCCCGCTCCACCGGATCATCCGTCTCCCGCAAGCCAGCCGTATCGGCCAGCACCACCGGCACACCACCAAGATCAAGGGTAACTTCCACAATGTCCCGCGTGGTCCCGGATATGTCGGACACGATCGCGGCGTCACGACCCGCCAGCCTATTGAGAAGGCTCGACTTCCCCACATTGGGCGGCCCGAGGATTGCCACCTGCACACCATCGCGCATGAGTTCACCGCGGGACCCGGAGGCGACCACCTCCCGGATTTCCTTGGCGACACCCATCACCATGGACAGCGCCTGATCATCCAGCCCGTCGGGCAGCTCCTCATCACTGAAGTCAATTTCCGCCTCAACCAGCGCTAAAGCGCGCACAAGCCGGTTGCGCCACTCACTGCACCGCGCAGCCAGTGCCCCTTGCGCCTGGGCCAGCGCCAGCCGCCGCTGCCCGGCTGTTTCTGCATCAATAAGGTCCGCCAGCCCTTCCACCTGGGTCAGGTCCATGCGGCCATTGGCAAAAGCCCGGCGGGTGAACTCTCCTGGCTCGGCAAGGCGCAGACCTTCAAGAGTCCCCAGTGCATCGAGAACCCCACCCACCACAGCCCGGCTTCCATGCACATGCAGCTCGGCCATGTCTTCACCGGTCACTGTCGCGGGACCCGGAAGCCACAGCACCAGAGCTTCATCCAGCTGCTCACCATTGCCCGGATCAGCCAGACGCCGCACACTGGCACGCCGCGATGGAGGAACAGCGCGGCCGCTCAGCGTCTCAAGCGCCAACCGCGCCCGATCCCCACTGACGCGGATAACCGCAATACCCGCCCGCCCTTGACCGCTGGACAAGGCAAAAACTGTTTCTTCCATGAGATCGTCGGCGCCGATTAGCTGCGGCGGCTCCGGGACTTGGCAGCCTTCTTTGGCGCCGGTGAATCGCCTTTTGTCGCCCCGGCGCCGTCACCGACCGCCGACTTGGCAACGGACCACAGCACTTTCTGAAGCCGGTCCACACCCTCAAGCCCCACTGGCAAAGCGGTCTTCACCAGCAGCTCAGGATCGATATAGGCCACATTGCGTTTGATCTGGTCGCTGATCTGCGCAACCAGCTCTTCCTGCATCGGCGCAAGATCCGGCAGGCCCAGCATGCGCCGCGCCTCGTCCGGGGTGAGATCGACCTCGATATTGATCTTCATGCCATGCTCCTGCATGCCTAGATGGGGTCCATGCCGCCCCGTTTATCTCAAGGGACACCATGTCACAAAACCTGCTTTGCGAAGAGACCAGCCCCTATCTTCTTCAGCACAAGGACAATCCGGTCCACTGGCGTCCCTGGGGCCCCGACGCCCTCATGGAAGCAAAGGTCGCCAACAAGCCGATCCTGCTGTCCGTCGGCTATGCCGCCTGCCACTGGTGCCACGTCATGGCCCATGAGAGCTTCGAGGATGACGAGGTGGCCGCCGTGATGAACGAGCTCTTCGTCAACATCAAGGTGGACCGGGAAGAGCGGCCAGACATCGACACGATATATATGTCAGCCCTTCACGCCCTAGGAGAACAGGGTGGCTGGCCCCTCACCATGTTTCTTACGCCTGAGGGAGAGCCTTTCTGGGGTGGCACCTATTTCCCGAAGACAGCCACCTATGGACGGCCGGGCTTCGCTGATGTCTGCCGCGAAATCGCGCGCATCTACCATGACGAGGGCGACAAGGTCGCCACCAACAAGAATGCAATCAGGAACGCCCTGCAGGACCAGGCCAAAGCCGGTGCTCAGGGTGAACCTGCTCCGGACGTCCTCGATACA
Source organism: Pyruvatibacter mobilis (assembly GCF_012848855.1). NCBI lineage: Bacteria > Pseudomonadati > Pseudomonadota > Alphaproteobacteria > Hyphomicrobiales > Parvibaculaceae > Pyruvatibacter > Pyruvatibacter mobilis. The sequence goes on along the minus strand of NZ_CP051630.1, from coordinate 2,922,452 downwards.
GTCGCTGATCGCCTCGCCGGCCATATCGACCCGGAGCATGGCGGCGTGGGCGGCGCGCCTAAGTTCCCCCAGCCTTTCCTGCTCGAACTTCTCTGGCGCGCCTGGCTGCGTACCGGTGACGACCGCCATCGCGATGCGGTCACCCATACCCTCGCCCGCATGGTCCAGGGCGGTATTTACGATCATCTCGGCGGCGGCATCGCCCGCTACTCGGTGGATGAGCGCTGGCTCGTCCCCCATTTCGAGAAGATGCTCTACGACAACGCCCGTCTCATTGAGCTGCTGAACCTGGTGACCCTCGGCACCGACGACCCCCTGTTTCCGGAACGCCTGCACGAAACAGTCAACTGGGTGCTGCGCGAGATGGTCACCCCAGAAGGCGCGTTCGGAGCAAGCCTTGACGCGGACAGCGAAGGGGAGGAAGGCAAGTTCTATGTGTGGACCGAAGCCGAGATCGACACGAGCCTGAGCGCCTTTTCGTCAGCGGATGTCGCCCGCTTCAAGCAGGCCTACGACGTCACCGCCGCCGGGAACTTCGAAGGCCACACCATTCTCAACAGGCTCGACCAGCCCGACCAACTCGACAGGGACACCGAAGCCCTGTTTGCGCGCATGCGTGAAGTGTTGTTCGAAACCCGCGCGCCCCGCATCCGCCCTGCCTGGGACGACAAGGTTCTGACTGACTGGAACGGCCAGATGATTGCGGCCCTCGCCCGCGCCGGCGCCGCTCAGAACGAACCGACCTGGGTTGAAGCTGCCACACGCGCGTTCTGTTTCATCCGTACACGAATGATCATCAATGGCAGGCTGCACCACGCTTTCCGCGCCGGGCGGGTGCAACACCTGGCCATGGCCGACGGCTATGCCAACATGATCCGGGCCGCACTTGCCCTGCATGAAACGACATCCGACCGGACATTCCTGTCGCAGGCAGAAGCCTGGGCCGAAGAGGTGCATGCCCATTACTGGGACGTGGAAGGCGCCGGATACTTCTTCACGGCTGACGATGCAGAAGCCCTCGTTGTGCGCACCCGCTCCGTCACCGACGACGCAACCCCCTCAGCCAACGGGACGATGATTGAGAACCTCGCCCGTCTCTGGTTTCTCACCGGCAAGGAAACATATCGCGGCCGGGCCAACGAGATTATCCGCACTTTCGCCGGTGAACTGTCGCGCAACTTCTTCCCCATGTGCACCTATCTCAACGGGCTTGATACCCTCCTCAATGCGGTCCAGGTGGTGATCGCCGGCGAGGGACACCCGGCCGATGAACTCCGGAGGATTGCCCTCACATCGCCCCTGCCCTCACTCGTGCTCAACATGGCCAGCGCGCACCTGCCTCTCAGCCACCCGGCCCACGGCAAGACCGTGCCTGACGATGCCCGGGCGGCGGCCTATGTCTGCCAGGGCACCACTTGCTCGCTGCCGCTGACGGATCCCGACGCCCTCCACTCCATGCTGGCGCGGCCCCTCTGAGCACACAGGCCCAGGACCCGCACTGCGGACCCCACGGCGCGCATGTCAACCGCTTGAACGCGCCCCCCAGCACGCTAAGGTGCGCGGCAGCAAACGTGCCCATCTCAAGACATCTTCAAGGGAGGTCCACCCCGTGAGCGGACAGGACATCGAAATCAACGGCCCGGACGGTGCATTCAGCGGCTATCTCGCCACCCCCGCTTCGGGCACCGGCCCAGGTATCGTGGTCATCCAGGAGATTTTTGGCGTCAACAAGGTCATGCGCGACATCTGCGACGACCTCGCCGCCAAGGGGTTCATCGCCCTGTGCCCGGACCTCTTCTGGCGCCTCGAGCCGGGCATCCAGCTCACCGACAAAACCGATGAAGAATGGCAGAAGGCCTTCGACCTGTTCGGCAAGTTCGACGTGGACGCCGGCATCGTCGATATCGACGCCACCATCGAGTATCTCCGCGGCATGGACGGGTGCACCGGCAAGGTCGGTGCCGTGGGCTACTGCCTGGGTGGGCTCCTTGCCTACCTCACAGCCACCCGCACTGACGCAGACGCCTCGGTCGGCTTCTACGGCGTCAACATCCACGAAAAGCTCGATGAGATGGAGCAGATCAAGAAGCCGCTGATGCTTCACATCGCCCGGGAAGACGAGTTCGTGCCGTTGGAAGCCCAGTCGCAGATCGAGACCGTGCTGTCGCGCAACGAAAACGTAGTGCTGCACATTTACGAAGGCCGCGACCACGCCTTCGCCCGTGAAGGCGGCGCCCACTACCATGCCGAAGACGCAACCACTGCGAATGCCCGGACGCTGGAATTCTTCCAGGCCAATCTGGGCTGACACCTGTCAGGCCACAGAATGACACATGCCCGGCCGGGATCCTGAATCCCGCCGGGCATTGTTCCGTATACGAATCAAAACAAGCCCCGCGAGGAACCGCATCATGGTCAAGGCAATCCGCATCACCCGGACCGGCGGTCCGGATGTCATGTCCTACGAAGACGTGGACCTCGCAGCCCCGGCAGCGGGCGAAGTGCGGGTGCGCCACACGGCCATCGGGCTCAATTACATCGATACCTATTTCCGCTCCGGCCTCTACCCCGCCCCGCTTCCCTGCGGCCTGGGTCTTGAAGCAGCCGGCGTGGTCGACGCGGTGGGCGACGGCGTCACAACCCTTAAGACGGGTGATCGGGTCGCCTATGGTACCGGTCCGCTCGGAGCCTATTCCGAGGCCCAGAATGCCCCCGCCAACCGCCTGGTGAAAATCCCGGACGGCGTCAGCGACAAGGACGCCGCGGCCATGATGCTCAAGGGCATGACCGTTCAGTACCTGCTGCGCCGCACCTATGAAGTTCAGCCGGGCGACACGATCCTTTTCCATGCGGCCGCAGGCGGTGTCGGCCTCATTGCCTGCCAGTGGGCCAAGCATCTGGGCGCCACGGTCATCGGCACCGCGGGCAGTAAGGAAAAGGCCGACCTTGCCCGCAAGGCCGGCGCCGACCATGTGATCCTGTACCGTGAGGAAGACGTGCCTGCCCGTGTCCGGGAGATCACCGGCGGCGCCATGGTGCCCGTGGTCTATGACGGTGTCGGCAAGGACACATTCGAGATGTCACTGGACTGCCTCGCGCCGCGTGGCCTGATGGTGTCCTTCGGCAATGCCTCAGGTGCTGTGCCGCCGGTGGATATCGGAGTGCTCAACCTCAAGGGATCCCTGTTCCTCACCCGCCCGTCACTCGCCGGCTACACCGCGACAGACGAGGATCTCGCCATGACCGCAGCAGACCTGTTTGACGTAATGGCCAAGGGCGTGGTGACAGCTGACGTGCGTCAGGAATATGCGCTGGCGGACGCAGCTCAGGCCCATCGCGACCTGGAAGCCCGCAAGACCACCGGCGCTACAGTTCTCATTCCGTAGACGGAACCTGTTTACTGCAGGAACGCACGTGCCTAGAGCCCTGCAAGCAGGTCCTGATCCGGAAGCCCCGCACCCAAATCCAAAAAGAGAATAGCCTCAAGATTGAGCTCCTGAGGCTTGCCGGATTCGATGGGCAGAACGACTGAAGCCCCCTCGGCGCGCCGCCATTGCATGGTGCCGATCAGTCGCTGCGGTTTGCCGGGCCCTGTGGCGACCGGCAGAAAGGTCAGCTCCGCCATCAAGCCTTCGGACCGGCTGTCATTCCGAACCAGCACCACAAGTCCACATTGGTGGGTGTGCAGGGACCGGAACAGGTTGCGATTGGCATCCCGCCGCTCCTCGGGGATATAGGCAAGGGCATCGTGACCCGTCAGATCCAGCCCGATCCCCTCAGTCAGCGCACTGCCCCAAAGCCGGTGAATCAGCTTATCCCCGTCCCAGTGCATGTAGCGCACATAAGGTGCCAGGGTGCGCAGTTGCGGGATCACGATATCCGTAGCATCCGGCATGATCTTGTCGCCCCGCACATGCCACCAATAGGCAAGGAAAGCGTGCGCCACATGGGTGAGTTTGACGGGTCCATGCTGCCGCGGCACCTGATCCAGAGGCGCACTCACGGCAGCAGCTGCGGCATTGGCCACCTCCGGCTGCATGGCCTCATAGACCCAGCCTGAAATCAGTCTTTGACTGTCGTCGGTGCTCACCGAGGCGTATCCCCTGAACGGCAGATCAGCCGCACACGTCATGCAGCTGAATATGCCGCCAACTATGCACCTCGATAGTCAAATATTTGGTTATCTCAACCAAATAACAACTTTTCCGGGCACAAGAACAATTAAACACGTAAAGCGTGTGTCGCTTTGGGGGCCAGCCTATTCAGCGGGAACCCCGAACCCGATGTCGATATAGCGAAACGAGCGCTGCACGGTTCGCTGATCAGGATCCGCATCAGCCCGACCGAGCGGGGCATCACTGCAGAACGCGCCGGTGCCGATCATTCTTGGCGCGCCATCTGCCCCCGCCGCCACCGGCAAGGTCAGGAACTCGAAGAGAAAAGTCGTGCCCCGCACATCAGTGACCGATCGCTGCTGAACGAAGGCACACGGATAGCGGTGAAGGTTCTCCAGCCTTACCTTCTCCCGGCTTCTTTCCGCTTTAGGAATGAGATCGAAGACATTCTGCCCGGTCGGATCGACCTTGAGCCATTCCCCTAGGCCTGTGCCCCAGAGCGTGAACACCACCCGCTCTGGCCCGTCCCAACGCATGCATCTCACATGCGGCAGCAGATGCCGGAAACCAGCCGGATTGATGTCGCCGGCAGCAGGCATCGCCCGGTCGCCGCGCAGCTCGAGCCAAAATTCCCAGAACGCCTGGTTCACCGCCGCGAGTGGCGGCGCAGATGGCATGCCGGCACACGTTTCAGGCGCATACTCGTTCACAGATCCGATCATCAGCCGGACCATAGGGAACAAAACTGCCGGAAATATTAATCAAATGCCGAATTATTCGCACCGCGCCCACAACCAGCCCGCGAGACGCGAAAAATGCGAGACCCATAAGGCGTCAGGTGTTCATGGAGTCGAAGAACTCGTCATTGCTCTTGGTCTGCTTGAGCTTGTCGAGCAGGAACTCGATGGCGTCCGTCGTGCCCATCGGATTGAGGATCCGGCGCAGCACATACATTTTCTGCAGCACTTTCTTGTCGACCAGAAGCTCTTCCTTGCGGGTACCGGATTTGAGGATATCCATCGCCGGGAAGGTGCGCTTGTCAGCCACCTTCCGATCAAGGACGATTTCTGAGTTACCGGTGCCCTTGAACTCTTCGAAGATCACTTCGTCCATCCGGCTGCCGGTGTCGATCAGCGCCGTGGAGATGATGGTCAGCGATCCGCCCTCTTCGATGTTGCGGGCAGCACCGAAGAAACGCTTCGGCCGCTGCAGCGCATTGGCATCCACACCACCGGTCAGCACCTTGCCCGAAGACGGCACCACCGTGTTGTAGGCGCGGCCCAGGCGGGTGATGGAGTCGAGCAGGATCACCACGTCGCGGCCATGTTCGACCAGGCGCTTGGCCTTTTCGATGACCATTTCCGCCACCTGGACGTGACGCACCGCCGGTTCGTCAAAGGTCGAGGACACGACTTCGCCCTTCACCGAGCGCTGCATGTCCGTCACTTCTTCCGGCCGCTCATCAATCAGCAGCACGATCAGATAGCATTCCGGATGATTGGCCGAGATCGAGTGCGCGATATTCTGCAGCAGCACGGTCTTACCGGTGCGCGGCGGCGCCACGATCAGGGCGCGCTGGCCCTTACCCAGCGGGGCGACGATATCGATGATCCGCGCCGACTTGTCCTTGATGGTCGGGTCTTCGATTTCCATCTTCAGCCGCTCTTCCGGATAGAGCGGGGTCAGATTGTCGAAATGCACCTTGTGTTTGGCAGCTTCCCGGTCCTCGAAATTGATCTTGTTGACCTTGAGCAGCGCAAAATAGCGCTCGCCATCCTTCGGGCTGCGGATATCGCCTTCCACAGTGTCGCCGGTGCGCAGAGAGAACCGGCGGATCTGTGACGGCGACACATAGATGTCGTCCGGCCCGGGCAGGTAATTGGCATCCGGCGACCGCAGAAAGCCAAAGCCGTCCTGCAAAACTTCCAGGACACCCTCACCGATGATGTCCACATCCTTTTCCGCCAGCTCCTTGAGGATGGCGAACATCAGCTCCTGCTTGCGCAAGGCCGAGGCATTCTCGACCTCATGCTCTTCCGCAATGGTCAGCAGCTCGGTGGGACTTTTGGCTTTCAGGTCAGCGAGTTTGACGGGTTCCATCGGACCTTCTTCGGACTCTCAACAGGTGTCCCCCTTCGGCAGGATGCCTCCGGAAGACGGAATTCAGGCAGGGGTTCAGCGCGGCAGGAAAGGGCGCCAAACCCGGCGGGGGGGAAATCCTCGGGCCGGGAAACCGGCCGTCCGGCAGCAAGTCTGGTTCTGTCTGGTCACACCGGGAAGGCATGACGGAAACGACGCTACGGCGTGGATTTATGAAAGGCGGGTCATTACCGGCATGCCAGCAGCAGGGCATGCGCCCGGAATGATGGCCTACAGATAATGGAGATTTTGCTTATGTCTAGCGGTCTTTGCGTGCCGCTGATCCCTTGTTCACTGGCGTTCCAGCACCGGGATAGCCGCAGGACGTCCGGATGACGTTCAACAATATCTTTGAAGACGGAAAAAAACCTTACCCCATTCACCGCCGCACCGGAAGCGGAAATCAGGCGGTGGTCGGCGGCACTCAGAACGGCTTCACAATCACCAGAATGACGATGAAGATGGTCGCCACCGGCGCCACCTCATTGATCATCCGGAAGAATTTCTCCGACTTCGGCCGCTCGTCCTTCTCGAACTTGCGCCGCCAGCCGGACAGCATGCCGTGCAGCGCGCTGAGGAGCACCACCAGGGTCAGCTTGCCATGCAGCCAGCCCGCCTGGCCGAAGCCCTCAAGTCCCGGGTAGAGCGTGAAGATCAGCGCGATACCGAAAATCCACGCGGCAATCATCGCCGGATTGATGATGATCCGCATCAGCCGCCGTTCGGCATTCTTCATGGTCTCGGACATCTCCGAGCCCACCGCCGCGGGATAGTGATAAACGAACAGGCGCGGCAGCATGTACATGCCCGCCATCCAGAAGATCACCGAGATGACGTGGAACGCCTTGATCCAAAGGTAATATTCCGCCACCGGTCACATCTCCCCAAACGGTGTCAGGCCGCACGCTCACCTTGGCGGTCGCACGGGCACTGGCTGAAGCCCTTGGGACATATCCGCTTGCCCGTGTTCGGCGCAACCCCGCCAACAGCACCCAACACAGCCGACGTCAGCGCTACCACATAGGACGGGTGCGTCCCCAGCGCCGGCACACGCTTGTAGTCAGGCACGCCGGCCTTCTCGGCAAGCTCGCCATATTCGATATCAAGCTCGACCAGCGTTTCGGAATGCTCCGACACAAACGCAATGGGCACCACAACAAGGGGCTTGCCCTCACGGCCCGCCCTCTCAATCTCGTCCTCCGTCGACGGGCCGATCCATTCAAGCGGCCCCACCCGGCTCTGGTAGCAGGTCACATAATCAAGGCCCGGCACATCCAGCGCCTGCACCGTGGCGGCCACCGTCTGCTCCACCTGCCATTGATAGGGATCGCCGCGCTCCACCACCCGCTTGGGCAGACCATGGGCGGAAAACAGGACGCGTGCCGCACCATCTGCCACGTAAGGCTTCAGCATCTCCGCATGCGCGGTGATGAAATCATCCTGCATGGGATAGCAGCACACCGTCCGCGTCGGGGCGCTGAGGCCCGCGTCCTTGGCAGCCTTCGCCCACTCAAGCGCCGAGGAGCCGGTGGTGGTTGTCGAAAACTGCGGGTAAAGCGGCAGCAGCGTGATCTCGTCCGGCCCGAACGCCTTGAGCTGAGCCGCCGCCTCGCCTGAGAACGGGTGCCAATAGCGCATGGCGATCACAACCTTGAAGTCGTCGCCCGGCGATGCCGCGGACAGGGAGACTTCCAGATCCCGCGCCTGTGCCTGGGTCAGCTCAAGCAACGGCGATTTGCCGCCAAGATTTTCGTAGATTTCCCGCGCCACCGGCGCCCGGCGCGTGGAAATCAGCTTGGCCACCAGCCAGCGCAAGGGCTGCGGCAGACCGATAATGGCCTTGTCGTTGAACAGGTTGAACAGGAAAGGCTGCACCGACTGCGGCGCATCCGGCCCGCCGAGATTGAACAGGACAACCGCGCGCTTCATCGGTTCCTCACCCTTTCCACCAGCTGCGCCACATGCTCCGGCGGCGTCTGCGGCACGATGCCATGGCCCAGATTGAACACAAACGGCTTGCCGTCGAAGGCGTCCAGAATGCCGTCGATTGCTTTCAGCATCCGGTCACCGCCCGCCACCAGCAGCAGCGGATCAAGATTGCCCTGGCAGACAATATCGTCCGCCAGCGTCGGCACCGCCCAGGACAGCGGCACAGCCGGATCAAGCCCCACCGCATCCACACCGGTCTCCGCCACATAGCGCGGCAGCAGCGGACCCGCACCCTTCGGGAAACCGATGATCGGCACCGTGACCCCCAGCGCCCGCAGCCGCTCAACCAGCGCCTTTGTCGGCGCGATGGACCATTCGGCGAATTCCGCCTCCGGCAGCACGCCCGCCCATGTATCGAAGATCTGCAGGAGGTCAGCCCCGGCATCCACCTGACGCTTCATGTACTGCGCGGTGGCTTCCACCAGCACATCCATCAGCGCTGTGAAATCCTGCCGGTGCTGATAGGCAAACAGCCGCGCCGGGGCCTGGTCCGGCGTCCCGCGCCCGGCAATCATATAGGTCGCCACTGTCCACGGCGCGCCGGCAAAGCCGATGAGGTCTGTTTCCGCCGGCAGCCCTGTCCGCAGCCGGTCGACCGTCTCATAGATCGGCGAGAGAAAGTCTTCAGACGCTGTCACATTGAGCGCCGCGATGGCCTTGCCATCCTCAAGCGGTTCAAGCCGCGGGCCTTCGCCCGGCTCAAACCACAGCTTCTGACCCAGCGCCTGCGGTATCAGCAGAATATCCGCAAACAGAATGGCCGCATCAAAGCCATAGCGCCTGATCGGCTGGAAGGTGACTTCGGCGGCAAGCTCCGGCGAATAACACAGATCCAGAAACCCGCCGGCCTGTTCGCGCGTTGCCCTGTACTCAGGCAGATACCGTCCTGCCTGGCGCATGAGCCAGATGGGAGGCACCGCCTGGATGTCCCGCTTGATCGCCTTAAGGAGACGTCCGTCAGGCCTTGCACCTTGGGAGGACGGAAGAGAGGTTTGTTTGACGTCCGGCACGCAGAACTTCCGATCTAGGATTCTTTAATAATAGATGAAGATGTAAGAGGCAGGGATAACGGGGACTATGTCCTGATCCCCAGTATGGCCGAAGATATAAACCGGTTTTGGCCCCGGCCCATAGGGCACGACGCCTCATCTTGTGGGCAGTCATGTATGGGCATGGTTTGGCTGGCGGGGGAAAACGGGGATAGCGAGGATAGATCCATCCGATGACGCAGACTTGTCCCCCTGTTCCCCAAGCCCTACCGGGTAGTGCCTTTTGCCCATCAACAGACTCACAAACCGGCCGTTAACACTTCGTTAACACCTGTGATTCACAGGCTGGTCTGAAAGCACCATTTTTATCCCCAGATAGGGGCACTTCATCCCCGTGCTTTTCCCATAAGGGTTTGCTGCTGCAAGACACCTTGCGGCGCGGCATTCGCACCGCCCATTGCCTTCGGGGCGCGAGCGGCGTAACCACAAAACACCGGACCATCCGGCCCGGTTCCCACAGGCCCTACTTTCGGGGGCTGATGCTCCCCTTATCCCCCGCCCGATCACGTCACTGGACATCATGAGCGACGACCTCACCAGCAAGTCCTTCTTCCATCTGCATCTGGTGTCGGATTCCACCGGCGAGACCCTCAATGCGGTGGCCAAGGCAGCGGTGGCGCAGTTCGAGATGGTGCATCCCATCGAACACATCTATGCGCTGGTGCGCGGGCCGCGTCAGCTTGACCGGGTGCTGCGCCAGATTGAGGCATCGCCGGGCATCGTCATGTTCACGATGGTCAGCGACAAGCTGCGGCGCGAACTGGAAACCCGGTGCCGTGAATTGCAGGTCCCCTGCATCGCCGTGCTCGATCCGGTGATGCAGGTCCTCGGCGCCTATCTGGGCACCGAGCGCACCGAGAAGCCCGGCTCGCAACACACGCTGGACGCGGAATATTTCGCCCGCATCGACGCGCTCAACTACACGATCGCCCACGACGACGGCCAAAACCTCGACAATCTCGAGGAAGCCGACATTGTGCTTGTTGGCGTCAGCCGGACATCAAAGACACCTACCTGCATGTATCTCGCCCATCGCGGGGTGAAGGCGGCGAACTATCCGCTGGTGCCGGAAATCCCTGTGCCGCACCAGATCGAGCAATTATCGTCCCCCCTCGTCGTCGGCCTCATCGCCTCGCCTGAGCGCTTGCTGCAGATCCGCAAGCAGCGGCTGTTGTCGCTGAAGGAAGACGCTGAAACCAATTATGTCGACCTCGACCAGATCCGCGCCGAGGTGACAGCCGCGCGCAGGCTCTATGCGCGCCATGGCTGGCCGATCATTGATGTGAGCCGCCGCTCCATCGAGGAAACCGCCGCCTCGATCCTCAATCTCTATACGGAGTCCAAGGCACCCGCCGTCTGACCCGAGCCCCTTCCGCATCGAAACGAAACGCACGCCATGTCCGATACGCCGACCCTCATTCTTGCTTCCGGTTCTGCTGTGCGCGCCAATCTGCTCAACGGCGCGCGTATTCCGTTTGAAAAAAAGCCGGCTGATCTCGATGAAAGCATCCTGAAGCGCGAACTGGAAAACGATCCCACCGCCCAGGGCGAACACGGCGCAGGCCCCGCTATCGCCGTGGCGCTGGCCAAGGCCAAGGCAGAGCTCGTGTCGCGGGAAAGTCCCGACGCGCTGGTGATCGGCGCTGACCAGGTGATGACGCTTGGCACCACCTGCTACGACAAGCCGAAGGACATGGCCGAAGCAAAGGCCCGGCTGCGGGACTTCCGTGGCAAGCCCCATGTGCTGCATGGCGGCGTAGCGCTCGCCCGCGGCGGCGAGACGATCTGGCATCACTACCAGCCGTCGCACCTCACCATGCGTGAATTCTCGGACGCCTTCCTTGATCACTATCTGGAAGAAGCCGGTGAGGCCGTGCTGTCGAGTGTCGGCGCCTACCAGCTCGAAAGCATCGGCGCACAGCTGTTCGACCGGATCGACGGTGATTATTTCGCGATCCTCGGCCTGCCGCTGCTGCCGCTGATGGCAGAGCTCCGCCGCCTCGGCGCCCTGCGGGACTGACAGCGCCCATGGCCGAAACACACAGCATCATCTCCGTCGGGCCGCGCAAGGTCTGCGTCATCGGCTGGCCGGTGGACCATTCCCGCTCGCCGATGATCCACAACACCTGGCTCAAGCGCCACGGGCTCGAGGGCGAGTACACCAAGCTACCCGTCGAACCCGCCGAGCTGGCCGACACGCTGCGCTTCCTGCCCAATCTTGGATTTCGCGGCGCCAATGTGACGGTCCCGCACAAGGAAGCAGCTTTCGAAGCGCTCGCGCCTTTTGTTGATCCGCCTGCGGAGCGCCTTCAGGCTGTCAACACCATCTACCGCGACCCCGACACCGGCGAGATCCGTGGCACCAATACCGACGGCATCGGGTTCTGGACCCATCTCAAAAAATCCGTGCCGGACTTTTCCGGCAAGACGGCGGTGGTGATCGGCGCCGGCGGGGCTGCCCGTGCCATTGTCGATGTGCTGGAAACCGAAGGCCGCATGAAAGTGCGCCTCGTCAACCGCACCATGGCCCGCGCCGCCAGCCTCGTGGCCGACATCGAGGCCAAGGCGATGGTCTATGACTGGCAGCAGATGCCCAAGGCGCTGGAGGGTGCAGACCTTGTGGTCAACACCACATCGCTCGGCATGAAGGGCCAGGCTGATCTCGACATCGACCTCTCTCCATTGCCTGCAACAGCTGTGGTCTATGACATTGTCTATGTGCCGCTGGAGACGCCCCTGCTGCGTCAGGCCCGTGATCGCGGCCTTGCGACGGTGGACGGGCTTGGGATGCTGCTGTGGCAGGCGGCCCCCGGCTTTGCCAGATGGTTCGGCGTCGAGGTGACCGAAGACGATGTGGCTACCGCCCGCGCGCTCATTGAAGATGATCTGAAAAAGGAACAGGGCTGATGCTGCTCGTTGGTCTCACCGGCTCCATCGGCATGGGGAAATCCGAAACCGCCAAGATGTTCGCCCGCCTCGGCGTGCCGGTCTATGACGCCGATGCTGCCGTGCACGCGATCTACGAAAAAGGCGGCGCGGCGGTGGAGCCCCTGCGTGCCAACTTTCCTGATGCCATCGTCGATGACGCGGTGGACCGGGCGCGCCTGTCGAAGCGCGTGCTCGATGACAAGGACGCGCTCAAGAAACTCGAAGGCATCGTCCATCCGCTGGTCGGCCAGACGCAGCTTCAGTTCCTCAAGGATGCGCAAGCCTCCGGCGCCAAAATCGCCGTGCTTGATATCCCGCTTCTTTATGAAACCGGCGGTGAGACGCGCGTTGACGCGGTGGTTGTCGTCTCCGCTCCCGCCGATGTGCAACGCGCCCGCGTGCTGGAGCGGCCGGGCATGACGACGGAAAAATTCGAACAGATCCTCTCAAAGCAGGTGCCGGATGCTGACAAGCGCGCCCGGGCCGACTTCGTGGTCGAGACCGACAAGGGCCTCGAGCATGCATTTGAACAGGTGAAACGAATCACCGAGAATTTGCAGTCTTGGGAGCCGAAGGTGCTGACACAGCGCCTCGGCTGAGCCCCCGCGCCTTTGGGCAGGCGCAAGGGTGTGAACGACAACTTGATTGGGACCCGGCACGACCCTCCCGTGGGGGCCGGCTGCCGGAACACAGCATGCGCGAAATCGTCTTCGATACGGAAACGACCGGCTTCAAGCCGTCCGAAGGACACCGGCTGGTGGAAATCGGCTGCGTCGAATTGATGAACCACGTGCCTACCGGCCGCACCTATCATCAATACATCAACCCCCAGCGCGACATGCCCCAGGGTGCCTTCGAGGTGCATGGCCTCTCCGAGCAGTTCCTGTCCGACAAGCCGCTCTTCGCCGACATCGCCGATGCATTCCTGGAGTTCGTCGGCGACGCACCGCTGGTCGCCCACAATGCCAGCTTCGACATGACCTTCATCAATGCCGAGCTGGGCTGGGCCAACAAGCCGACGATCCCTGACGCGCAGTCGGTCGACACACTGGCCATTGCCAAGCGCCGCTTCCCGGGCGCGGCAGCGTCGCTCGATGCCCTGTGCCGCCGCTTCAACGTCGACAATTCCGCGCGTGAAAAGCACGGCGCGCTCTTGGATGCCGAGCTTTTGGCGGAAGTCTATCTGGAGCTGATCGGCGGCCGCGAACCGGGCCTTGTGCTCGAAGAAAAAGCAGCGGCTCAGCCGCTTGCGACCAATGTGCCCACCACCGCGCGCCGCAGCCGGGGCAAGGTACTGCCGTCTCTCCTCACCGAGGAAGAACGGCACGCGCACGAGGCCTTCATCGCCGAAATCGGCGACAAGGCCCTGTGGCTCAAATCAGCCTGATCTGAAAAACAGCCTGACGGTTTAGGCGTCGCCGGCGGGTGCATCACCCTGCTGGGCTGCCTGCTGCTGGTCCAGGCGCTGCCGGTACAGTGCTGCGAAATCGATGGGATCGATCATCAGCGGCGGGAAGCCGCCGTCGCGTGTCATGTCCGCGATGATGCGGCGTGCAAACGGGAAGATGATGCGCGGGCACTCGATCAGCAGCACCGGCTGCAGGCCCTGGGCGGGAATGTTTTCCAGCCGGAACACCGCGCCATACACCAGCTCGACCAGGAAAACCTGCTTGTCCTCGACCTTGGCGTCCGCCGTCAGCCGCAACTCGATTTCATAATCGTTGTCCTGGTTGCCCGGCACGCGGACATCTACCGACACGTTGATCTGCGGGGCCTGGTTGGTGAAGCCACCGGGCGCATTCGGGTTCTCGAAGGACAGGTCCTTGATGTATTGGCCGAGAATGCGGATCTGCGGCGGCATCGCCTGTCCCTCGCCGCCATTGCCGTTGGCGGCACCATTGGCGGAACCGTTTGCGTCTGCTGCCGGAGTATCAGTCATGAGGAAAATGTCCTGACGGGTTGCGGTCGGAATTCGAAGTGATGGCGGTGGCTATCATGCCGGCCCAGCCGCTGCAACCGCGCCTAGCTGCGCCAGGGGCTGTCGTCCCGCGGCGGGCCGTCCTCGCCGATATCGACCGCGTCGCCGTCAATGACAGGCGGGCTGCCGTTGCCGCCCTTGCCACTTGGCCCGCGATGACGGCCGGGTCCGGCAGACGAGCTGTCATTGGCCGGTCGCTGCGGGCCGCGCCGCTGCCACATGGCATCTTCATCGGCAAAGCCGGTTCCGCCCATGCCGCTGGTCCCGTAAACGCGGAAAGATGATCCCCGCCGCGCCGCCATGGCGGTCACCCGCTGGCGCAGAAAGGCGCGCACCTGCGGAATGAACAGCGAAAAGCCAATCGCGTCCGTGAGGAAGCCGGGCGTGAGCAGCAGCCCGCCGGCAAAAACCAGAAACATACCGTCAAAGGCTTGCTCGACGGGGATCTCGCCGCGCTGAAGGCTCGCTTGGGCCCGCTGGGCGGTGGAAATGCCCTGTGCCCGCAGCATCCAGGCCCCCAGAAAAGCCGTCCCGATCACGATCGCGATGGTGGCCGCCGTGCCGATCGCGCCGCCCACCTGGATGAACAGGGCGATTTCGATCAGTGGTATGCCGATGAACACGAGCAGGAGGTAAAAAAACATCTGGTCTCCGGACTGTAGGGGCCAATGGCACCCGGTTGCGGGTTTGGACCCGCGCTGTCGCAATACTACCTTTTATACACCTAGGAATGCGGCCCTTGCTGGACCAGAGCAAGGCGCAAAAGCTATGGTGACCAAAAGCGCCGCATCTCGAGATGCCCGGCCCTTGCAACAGTCCCGACCAACGGAAAGCCCGCGCCCGCCATGACCGGTTATGACCTGATCAATCTCATCTTTCTTGCCATCGCGGTCTTCGTGTTCTTCCGGCTGCGCTCGGTACTTGGCAAGCGCACCGGCAATGAGCGCCCGCCCCACGATCCCTATTCCCGCAATCCGCTTGAGCGCCGCAAGGACGACGAGGAGGGTGCGCGGCAGGCCGACAGCCGGGATGACAACGTGATCCGCCTGCCCGGATCGGACCGTCAGGATGAGCCGCACGAAGATGCACCGCGGCCCGCCTATGCGCCGGAAGGCTCGCCGCTGGCCAACGGCCTTGCCCAGGTCGAACTCGCCGACCGCACTTTCACGCCCGAAAGCTTCCTCGATGGAGCCGGTAAGGCGCATGAGATGATCGTCACGGCGTTTGCCTCCGCTGACCGCACCACCCTGCGCCAGCTCCTGGATGACGACGTCTTCAAGGATTTCGAAGCCGCCATCGAGGACCGTGAAATGGAAGGCCGATCGCTGGAACAGAGCTATGTGGGCCTCTCCTCCGCGGATATCACGGCCGCTGAACTGGACGGCTCCCGTGCCCGGGTGACCGTGCGCTTTGTCAGCCAGATGATTTCCGCCCTGCGCGCGGCCAATGGCGACGTGGTGGAAGGCAGCCCCGAGGCCGTGCGGCAGGTCGTCGATGTCTGGACCTTCGAGCGCGACACCAAGAGCCGCGACCCCAACTGGAAGCTGGTCGCCACCGGCGGCAATTGAGCAGCCCGGAGGTGACGGCCCATGCCGGCAGACAGTCATCGGCCGACAGGTGCCGGCTCTGCTATCTCCCGGTGGGTCACCCGCCATCGGGTAGCATCCGGGTTCGTCGCATTGGCCGTGGCCGCGGGTATGACTTTCCTGCTTCTGCGGGTAGGGCCGATGACTGACCACGCCCCAACCGAGCGCCTTGTTCTCGAAGAAACGACCTTCAATGCTCTGCCCGGCTGGCAGGCGGATGACCATGCCGCAGCCTTGGCTTCCTTGCGGGAATCCTGCCGGATTATCAGCCGTCTGCCGGGCGAAAGGGGCCTGCGTGGCGACCCGCGCCTCGCCTTGACCGCCGGTGATCTGCACCCTGTATGCGATTTGGTGGCGGAACTGGGTGAAACGCTGTCGAGCGATCAGGCGCGGAATTTTTTCGAGTCCGGCTTCATTCCGTTCCGTGTTCGGAATGATAACGATGATACAGGGTTGGTCACCGGATATTACGAACCCGAAATAAAGGGATCGCGCCAGAAATCCGACCAATTCCCGGCACCTGTCCTGGCGCGGCCGCCGGACCTTGTGTCGGTGGAACTGGGCGATTTTCGCGACAGCCTGCGCGGTCAGCGCATTGCGGGGCGGGTGATTGACGGCCAATTGGTGCCCTTCGAGGATCGCGCGGCCATTGCCCGCGGTGCGCTGGCCGATCAGGACCTCGAACTCATCTGGCTGGAGAGTGCCATCGACGCCTTTTTCCTCGAAATCCAGGGGTCGGGCCGGGTGATACTTGCCGCGGACGGCGAGATTGACCAGGTCATACGCCTGTCCTATGCGGGGCAGAACGGCCACCCCTATACGGCCATCGGAGGGCCCCTCATCGAGGCCGGGCACATCCCCCGCGAGAAGATGTCGATGGCCGCGATCCGGGATTGGCTTGAGAGCAATCCGGACGACGCCCAGGACATGATGAACCGCAACGCGTCCTACGTCTTTTTCACCGAGCTGCCCGTCGAGCATCCCGAACTCGGCCCGCCCGGCGCGCAATCCGCCCTGCTGACCCCCCATCGCAGCATCGCCGTGGACCGCAAGCATCATGTGCTTGGCCTGCCCTTCTGGCTCGAGCTGCCGGAGGCCTCTCCTGTTGACCCTGACGGCCCGGTCAATCGCCTGATGGTGGCGCAGGACACCGGCGGTGCCATTCGAGGGCCTGTCCGCGCCGATTATTTCGCGGGCTCTGGTGCTGCGGCCGGCGACATGGCCGGGGCCATGGCCGAGCAGGGCCGACTGACCGTGCTGATACCTGCCCACCTGGCCGACCGGGTCCGGGACATCCCATGGTAACCGGCTTTTTCACCTGGATTCGCCCGTTGCCGAAACAATGTGCAGGTGCGGGATTCGCCCGCGGCAAATACAGCCCATCCGGCACCTCTTGCAGGGCGCAGTGAGATGGCACGCAGGCGCGGCAAGCGCGGCCTCGAGCCCAACGAGCAGGAGCTCTGGCAGAAGGTAACCGAGGCGGTGAAACCCCTGGATGACCGCGCTGCCATGGCCGACCTGCTCAAGGCGGAAACCCCCAAATCCCCCGCCGCCACATCGAAACTGGCCCGCAGCAAAGCCAAGGCGGCGAAGGCAGCCCTTCATCCCACGGGCCACCCGGCCCACTCACCGACACAGGCACGGCGCCCCAAACCGCCTCCCGCGCCCCATGATGCAGGCACACTGGATGGCGGCTTGCAGCGGAAACTGCGCCGTGGCCGTATTGATCCGGACGCCAAAATTGACCTGCATGGCCTCAACCAGGCCCAGGCCCATATCCGCCTGAGGCAGGATCTGCCGCGCCTCCGCACCCAGGGGGTCCGCTGCCTGCTGGTGGTGACCGGCAAGGGGTCAGCCTCGACGCTCGCCCGTCACACCTTGCATGGCGACCGGATTTCAGAGACCCCGGAGCGCCGCGGCGTCCTGCGGGATAACCTGCCCCGCTGGCTGGCGGAGGCGGAATTCAGGCCGCATGTGGCGGCCATCCGCCCCGCCCATCCGCGTCATGGCGGTGGCGGTGCGTTCTATGTGTGGCTCAGGCGGCAGCGCTGACAGCGGCCGGATTCGCGGTCAGCGAAAATCTGTCCGGCCCCGAATCGAGCCATATTTTCAGGAAGATTCGCGGCCAGACCCAGAAGCGCGTCGAGGCGGATTCGCTGAGAGCCTGATTACAGGATGAATTTCTGCAGGTCGGCGTTCTGGGCCAGGTCGCCGATACGGCTTTCCACATAGGCCCGGTCGACGGTGATCGTCGCCCCGCCCGCATCCGTCGCCTCGAAGCTGATCTCATCAAGCACGCGCTCCATCACCGTGTGCAGGCGGCGCGCACCGATATTCTCGACCGTGCCGTTCACCTCCGCGGCAATGTCGGCGATGGCGTCGATGCCTTCCTCCGTGAAATCGAGCGTCACTTCTTCCGTGCCCATCAGCGCCACATATTGCTTCACGAGGCTCGCTTCCGGCTCGGTCAGGATGCGCTTCAGGTCATCGCGGGTCAGCGCCGTCATCTCGACACGGATCGGCAGCCGACCTTGAAGCTCCGGCAGCAGGTCGGACGGCTTGGCAATGTGGAAGGCGCCGGACGCGATGAACAGAACATGGTCGGTCTTCACCGATCCGTATTTGGTGGACACCGTGGTGCCCTCGATCAGCGGCAGCAGGTCCCGCTGCACGCCTTCGCGGCTCACATCGGCCCCCTGACGCTCCGACTTGGCGCACACCTTGTCGATCTCGTCGAGGAAGACAATGCCCGCGTTCTCCACCCGGTCGATGGCCTCGCGGGTGATCTGCTCGTCGTCAAGCAGCTTGTCACTTTCATCCTGCACCAGCACATCATGGCTGTCGCGCACCTTCATGCGGCGGGTGCGCGTGCGCTGGCCGAACGCCTTTCCGAACATGTCCGACAGATTGATCATGCCCATGCCGGAGCCCTGGGGCATGCCCGGCAGCTCCATCATCGGCATGCCGCCGCCGCTATCGCGGACTTCGAGGTCAACTTCCTTGTCGTCGAGCAACCCGTCGCGCAGCTTCTTGCGGAAACTGTCCCGCGTGGCCTCGCCGGCATTGGGGCCAACAAGCGCATCAAGCACCCGGTTTTCCGCTGCCGCATGGGCCTGCGGCTTCACTTCCTCGCGCTTGGCCTCGCGCACCATGGAGATGGCGGCCTCCACCAGGTCGCGGACGATCTGCTCCACGTCGCGGCCCACATAGCCCACCTCGGTGAACTTGGTGGCCTCCACCTTGATGAAGGGGGCCTGGGCCAGCTTGGCCAGCCGGCGGGAAATCTCCGTCTTGCCGACGCCGGTCGGGCCGATCATCAGGATGTTCTTCGGCAACACTTCCTCGCGCATCCCCGTCTCAAGCTGCTGCCGCCGCCAGCGGTTGCGCAGCGCAATTGCCACGGCGCGCTTGGCGTCCTTCTGGCCGACAATATGCCGGTCGAGTTCAGCAACGATCTGGCGGGGAGACAGGGTGGTCATGGATTACTCGGGTCTGATGTGAGGAAGCTGGGACGGTGAAACGGTGAGGCGGGGCCCTCAGGCCTGGGCGTCAAGCACTTCGACAACAATATTGTCATTTGTATAGACGCAGATATCCGAGGCAATCTTCATCGCCTTGCGGGCGATCTCTTCGGCGTCGAGATCTGTTTCCGAAAGCCCCCGCGCGGCGGCGAGCGCGTAATTGCCGCCTGAGCCGATGCCGGCAATGCCATTTTCCGGCTCCAGCACATCGCCATTGCCGGTGAGGATGAAGCTCTCGGATTTGTCGGCCACCAGCATCATCGCTTCCAGCTTGCGCAGATAGCGGTCCGTCCGCCAGTCCTTGGCAAGCTCCACGCAGGCGCGTGCGAGCTGGCCGGGATATTGCTCAAGCTTGGCTTCCAGCCGCTCGAACAGGGTGAAGGCGTCGGCCGTCGCCCCGGCAAACCCCGAGATGACGGTGCCGCCCGCCAGCCGCCGCACCTTGCGCGCGGTGGCCTTGATCACCGTATCGCCCATCGAGACCTGCCCGTCGCCCGCGATCACCACCTTGCCGCCCTTGCGGACCGTGACGATGGTGGTGGCGTGCCAGTTGGGAAAGTCGGAAGAAGCCATGGGGGCGAAGGATCCTGTGCGTGCGGGTCCGGTGTGACGGACAGATGAAATCTGGCGCAACAGGTGGCCCGCCGCGTCGCCGGGGTCAAGGCCGGGCCACACAATGCCGCGAAATCACCCTATTCCTGCCGCCGCCCAAAACGGAGAGAGGTGCCCCAAAGCTCAGTCAGTCGGCAGGCCCGCCGCCTCAAGCCGTTCTTCCAGCCGCTTCATGCGCTCAAGCACCGGTGCCACGGCCCGGTCCACATCCGCCTGGGTGAACCGCTGGGAGATATGCGCGTTGCAATTGGTCTCCCAATACTCCACGTCGATGATGATCGCCCGTTCGACAACCGCATCATAATTGGGGTCCGCCACCGAGCGGATCACATCCGGGTCCGTCACGATGCCGGCCCGCCCGCGGATCTTCACCCGGCGCTGGGCTGGATAATCCATCAGGAACAGGAACACATTGTCGTTCTCGCCGAGATTGCCGACCGTGATGTAGCGCATGTTGCCGAGGAAATCGGCAAAGCCCAGTGTCTTCGGCCCCAGCACCTTCAGAAAGCCCGCCGGTCCGCCGCGATGCTGCACATAGGGCTGGCCCTTGGCATTCGCCGTCGCCATGTAGAAATGCGTCTGCCGGGCGATGAACTGGGCAACCGGTTCTGTGATCTCTGCGGGCATGGGTGCCTCGGAAACAAAGCGCCGCCCATGCAGGCGGCCTTAAGGAAAAGCTGTCATGAAACAGCGCATATGGCACCTTGTGCGCGAAGCTGCTAGACCGCGCGGGCACACAATGACTTGAAACGCCTCCCCGGCGAAGGCAGGACGGGCCGCAGGGCCCCAATGGACGTCACACGAATGAGCAACGATCGCGATAGCCGCACGGCAATTGTCGAGCGCAAGACCAAGGAGACAGAAGTCTTCGTCTCCCTCGATCTCGACGGCACCGGTGAATATGACGTGGATACCGGCATCGGTTTCCTCGACCACATGCTCGAGCAGCTGTCCCGCCATTCGCTGATCGACCTCAAGGTGCGTGCCGAAGGCGATCTGCATATCGACTTCCACCACACGACCGAGGACAGCGGCATCGTCATCGGCGAGGCCGTGCTGCAGGCGCTCGGCGACCTCAAGGGCATCACCCGCTATGGCAACGCGATCATCCCCATGGATGAGACCTGCACGCGGGTGACGCTGGATGTCTCGCAGCGGCCTTATCTGATCTGGAAGGTGAACTTCACCAAGCCGAAGCTGGGCGACATGGACACCGAGCTGTTCAAGGAATGGTTCCAGGCCTTCGCCCAGGCCGCCGGCATCACGCTGCATATCGAAAACATGTATGGCGAGAACAACCACCACATCGTGGAAAGCTGCTTCAAGGGCCTCGCCCGCGCTTTGCGCCAGGCGATCGAGATCGACCCGCGCAAGGCCGACGCCATTCCGTCCACCAAGGGCGTGCTCGGCAGCTAGCCACGAAACCAGGACAAGTCAGACGTGACCGTCGCCATCATTGATTACGGCTCCGGCAATCTGCGCTCGGCGGAGAAATCCTTCGAGCGCGCCGCCCGCGAGACCGGCGCCGACACCACGATCCGCGTCACCAGCGATCCGGATGTGGTGGCGAGCGCCGACCGCATCGTGCTGCCCGGCGTCGGCGCCTTCGGCGATTGCCGCCGTGGGCTCTATGCGGCCGACGGCATGGTCGACGCCCTGCGCGAGGCAGTCGAAAAGCGCGCCGTTCCCTTTTTCGGGATCTGCGTCGGCATGCAGCTGATGGCCACCCGCGGGCTGGAGCATGGCAGCCATGAGGGGCTCGGCTGGATCCCCGGTGACGTCGCCGAGATCACCCCCGATGACCCCGGCCTCAAGATCCCGCATATGGGCTGGAACGCGCTGGAACCGGTGGATGTGGCGGGCCAGCCGCACCCGGTGTTTGACGGGCTCGAACATGGCGAGCACGCCTATTTCGTGCATTCCTATGCCATCACCCCGATCGATCCCGGCCACGTGCTGGCGAAGGTGCATTATGGCGGCGAGATCATCGCTGCCATCGGACGTGACAACATGGTTGGCACACAGTTCCACCCGGAAAAAAGCCAGCTTGTCGGCCTGCGCCTGATCGCAAACTTCCTTAACTGGACGCCTTAACACTTATGATCCTCTTTCCCGCCATCGACCTCAAGGACGGCCAGTGCGTGCGCCTCGTGCAGGGCGACATGGACCGCGCCACGGTTTTCTCCGATACCCCTGCCGAACAGGCCAAGGTTTTCGAAAACCAGGGCTTTGAATGGCTGCATCTGGTCGACCTCAACGGCGCCTTCGAGGGCAAGCCGGTCAATGGCGACGCGGTGGAAGCGATCCTCAAGACCGTGTCGCTGCCGGCCCAGCTTGGCGGCGGCATCCGGTCCATGCAGCAGATCGAAGCCTGGCTCGACAAGGGCATCGCCCGCGTCATTCTCGGCACGGCAGCCCTGCGCGACCCGCAGCTGGTGATCGAGGCCTGCAAGACCTGGCCCGGCAAGATCGCCGTCGGCGTCGACGCCAAGGACGGCTATGTGGCGGTGGAAGGCTGGGCGGAAGTCTCCGACATTCAGGCCCTCGACCTTGCCAAGCGCTTCGAGGATGCAGGCGTTGCCGCCCTCATCTACACCGACATCTCGCGCGACGGTGCCATGCGGGGCATGAATGTCGCCGGCACGGCAGAGCTTGCAAACTCAGTTGGCATTCCGGTCATCGCGTCGGGCGGCGTCACGAATCTCGACGATCTCCACGCGCTGAAGGCCGCCAACGCGCCGGGCATCATCGGCGTCATCTCCGGCCGTGCCATCTATGACGGCCGCCTCGACCCCGCCGAGGCGCTGGCTGTCCTGAAGGGCAATGATTTTGTTCTTGACTCATAAGCCTGTTGATGATCTCCGGAGAATCGACTATTTTAGTTGTATGGATTGGGGTTATTTCCCGGTCGGCGTGGGGTCTCAGCACTTGAGCTGGGGCCCTTCGTTTATGGAAAGTGCTTCAGGCCCCACCCCATAATTTTCCCACTTTCAGATGCCCTAATTCTCGGTTTGATGATCTCAAACGCTCTATTGGGTTGTTTGGGGCGGATAGCATTGAGGCCAATCGGGCGGGCGACCAGATCTGCCATCTGAAGCCCGGTTGAGTTTGCCTTTTTATCAACGAAGCAAATCTCAAGATTGCCCCAAGCTTTATCTGTTCTTGATTTGGTATCGCAAATTCTTCGGAATTCAAGCTCAAGGTCGGCATCCTCTCTGCGACCTCTTCTCTCAAATATTATATGAGCTTGCTTCCCTGATTCGCCTCTTTCCTGGAGAAATCGAACGAGACGCTCCATGCAAAACAGCAATGCAAGTTCATAAGGGTTGGCAGGGGATGAGTAGTTCTTTTTGAGATGGTCTTTTCTAATAACAGATGAGATAATAGTCATTTGGGTTTCGCCAAATATTTTGTTCAGTTCTTCCAAAAATTGATCTCTCACAATTTGCGGCTTTAAAAAATTGAATGGCGGTTTTTGCTTTCGAATCTCATGTTCATGCAAAATTATTGAATCGTGACCAAACCAACGAAACTTAAAAGCCTGCAGTTTTGGTGCAATTTCGTGTGCATAGTTGTTTTTCTCAAAAATGCAGAATGCCAAAACAAAAACAGGATAGTTTGGATCGATTGACTTCAGTCCATGATCCCCACTCTCATCGACATAGATGATATATTCCCCGAAGTTCATCGCCTGCTACCTCCTGCAACTGGAGCATACCATGAGCCTCAAGGCACGCGTCATTCCCTGCCTGGACGTGAAGGACGGCCGCGTTGTGAAGGGCGTCAATTTCGTTGATCTGCGCGATGCGGGCGACCCGGTAGAGGCCGCCACCGCCTATGACGCGGCGGGCGCCGACGAACTGTGCTTCCTCGACATCACGGCCAGCCACGAAAAGCGCGGCACGCTCATTGATGTGGTGCGCCGCACGGCGGAGCGCTGCTTCATGCCGCTGACCGTCGGCGGCGGTGTGCGCACGGTGGAAGATGTGCGCCAGCTGCTGCTGGCCGGTGCCGACAAGGTGGCGATCAACACCGCCGCCGTCACCAACCCGGATTTCGTGCGCGAGGCGTCTGAGAAATTCGGCGCCCAGTGCATCGTCGTCGCCATCGACGCCAAGCGCGTGTCGAAGGACGGCGAGCCCGCCAAATGGGAGATCTTCACCCATGGCGGCCGCACCGAAACGGGCATCGACGCGATCGAATTTGCGAAGAAGGTTGTCGATCTGGGGGCCGGTGAACTGCTCATCACCTCCATGGACCGCGACGGCACGCGCGCGGGGTTCGATACGGACCTGACCCGCACCATTGCGGACGCGGTCCGTGTGCCGGTGATTGCCTCTGGCGGCGTCGGCACGCTGGACCACTTGGTGGACGGCGTCCGCGACGGGCACGCCACCGCTGTGCTGGCGGCGTCGATCTTCCATTTCGGCGATCACACCATCGGTGAAGCCAAGGCGCATATGGCCGCCAACGGGGTCGATGTGCGGCCCTGACCGGCGACGGCATGCCCAGGCACACCTTCCCTCCCGTCACGGAGTGCGGGTAAGCTGAGGCCATGCCAACGGCCTCTCAGAAAACGACATCTAGATTGTCAACAAAGCCGGCGCCGCGGGAGCTCGAACTCAAGCTCTCGGTCACGCCAGAAACGCTGGCGCGCATCCGCAAGGGCGGGGCGCTGGCGCGTCTGGCCTCGCTCACACCTTTGGGCCGCGCCACCACAAAGAGGCTGCACTCCGTCTACTGGGACACGTCTGCCCATGACCTTGCGGCTGAGGGTCTCGGCCTGCGCATCCGGGATGCAGGCGGCACCCTGATCCAGACCCTCAAGACAGAAGATGAAGGCGCGGGGCTGGCCTCGGACCGGGCGGAAGACGAAACCGTGATTTCCGATGCCCCGCGCGGCACATCGCCCGCAGGCTGGACGCCTGATCTGCGCCTCATCGCCGACAAGGCCCTGCGCCGCCGCGCCCGCAAGGCGATCGGCAAGCAGCCATTGCAGCCGCTCTTCGAGAGCGTGGTGCAGCGCACGGAGCGTCTCTACGCGACCCCGGACGGGGACCGCTTCGCGGTGGTGTTCGATGATGGCCATGTGGCGCTGGTGGCAGACCGGACGGTCCGCGAGGTCCTGTGCGAGATCGAACTGGAGCTTGTGGCGGGTGCGCCTGCCGCCCTTATCCGCACAGCCCGGACACTGGCGCAGCGCTATCCGCTGTCGCTCGGCACCCGCTCCAAGGCCGCCCGCGGTTACGCACTTTCGGCCATACGGAATGGCGGCGCGGTGCCGGTCACACCGGCCGAGGCGATTGAAAAAGCCGGTAGCTCAGCCGTGCTACCCGGTATGACCCTGGCCCAAGCCTATGCCCTCACCCTCACGCGCTGTGCCGGGCAGATCGCAGGCAACATAGACGCGGTGGTGGACCACCGCTTTCCCGAGGGAATCCACCAGATGCGCGTGGCCATGCGGCGGCTGAGAGCGGCCCATGCCGCCTTTCACAAGGCCATATCCGTGTCCGGAGCCCGTGAGCACATCGCCCGGGTCAAAACCCTGTTCTCCCTGCTGGGTGAGGCGCGGGATCTGGATATTTTCTGTACCGAAACATTACCGGCCATGGTTTCCGCGAGCGCCGAGGCCGGTCCGGGCGCAGCCCCTGACGTGACCCCCCTCGCCGCGGCGGCGGAAGAGCTGCGGGCGGAGGTCTGGACGCGGGTCCTGGCAGCAATCAAGGCCCCGGCCTTCACCGAAGTACTGCTGCAGGCCGGTGACCTGGCTGCCCAGGCGGAATCCAATGGCGGTGTGACAGGGGATGGCCGTCCCGGTGACGCGGGTATGCCCCTTGCCGACTTCGCCCGCGCCCGCCTCGACAAGCAATGGGACAGGGCGGTGATCGCCCACCACGTCCTGACCGGTCTGAGCAATGAAGCACGTCATGACCTGCGCAAGGACCTGAAGGGCCTGCGCTATGAAGCAGAGTTCTTCGCCCCGCTCTGGCCCGCGTCCGGCGTCAAGCCGTTCATGAAGCAGCTTAAGGGCCTGCAGGACGAGTTCGGCGCCATAAACGACGCGGTCACGGCCTTCCACATGGCGGACATGGCGGCGGCCCGCATCGGCGGAGACAGCGCGGCCCGGGCGGCGGGCTATGTGGGTGGCTGGTACGGCGCGCGGGCCGAGGCGGCCTTTGCCCATGTCTGCGCCCTCTGGCCCGCCTTTGAAGCGTCCAGCCCTTTCTGGCACGCCCCACCGCTTGACGCCTAGGCGCTGCAGCCCCTAGCGGCCTTCGCTGAATATCTGCTACGCCACCGGGATCCAAATCCGCAGATCGAGCCGAGACGTTCCGTTTATGAGCAGCCAGACCGAAAATCCGGGCCCCGAAGTCCTTGCCCGCCTCGCAGCCTCCATTGTCGCGCGCAGGGGGACCGACCCGTCCGAGAGCTACACGGCCAAGCTGCTTGGCAAGGGAGTGGAGAAATGCGCCCAGAAGCTGGGTGAGGAAGCGGTGGAAACCGCCATTTCGGCAGCCTCGCGCGACAAGGCCGGCGTCGTCTCCGAAAGCGCCGACGTGCTCTATCACTTGCTGGTCCTGTGGGCGGCCATGGATGTGGACCCGTCGGACGTCTATGGCGAACTGGCCCGCCGCGAGGGCGTGTCAGGCATCGCCGAAAAAGCGTCGCGCAAACAATCCTGACTGTGAGTGCCGGACATTGTGTGACGGCCGGATATGGAGGCCGAAATGGCTGATCCTTACGACCACGAAAACATCTTCGCAAAGATCCTGCGCGGCGAGATCCCCGCAAGGAAGGTTTATGAGGACGCGCACGCCCTCGCCTTCCACGACATCAACCCGCAGGCACCGGTGCATGTCCTGGTGATCCCCAAGGGGCCCTATGTGAGTCTGGATGATTTTTTGGCCGAGGCGCCGGATGAGCTGGTCACGGGCTTTTTCCGTGCTGTGGGCAAAGTCACCCGCGAGTTGGGACTCGCCGAAAGCGAAGGCGGCACAGGCTTCCGGGCGCTGGCCAATGCGGGCGGGGATGCCGGGCAGGAGGTGCCGCACCTGCATGTGCATCTGTTCGGCGGCAAGCCACTCGGCCCGATGCTCGCCGGCTGAGCTGTGGCAACGGCTGTTCAGCCTCCGAATCTGTCCAGGGACTCGCTCTTGGCGAAGCCGCGCCCGGCTCGCGGATTCACTGAGTAGAGAATTCCGGTACCGGAACAATATAGGATTCGCTGACAGCAATGAAAAAGGCCGGCGGCGGATTCACCGCGCCGGCCTTTCTTTCCCTGGGATGATGGGACCTAGAGACCCTTAGACGCCACCAGCTGCCCGAGATTTACTTCCGGACGCGGTCCCATATGCGAGATCACTTCGGACGCACAGATGGAGCCGAGGCGGCCGCACTCGACCGGCCCGCGGCCGGTCGCCCAGCCATACAGGAAGCCCGCGGCGAACTGGTCGCCCGCGCCGGTGGTGTCCACAAGGGCGGTCGGCGTCTCCGCATCCACCACATGCACCTTGCCGTCGACCACCACGACCGACCCGGCTTCCGACCGCGTCAGCGCGGCCACCTTGGTGTCGCCGCGCACGGCCTGCAGCGCCTCGTCGAAGGTCTCGGTCTGGTAGAGCGACATGATCTCCGCCTCGTTGGCGAAGAGAATGTCCACATCCCCGCGCACCAGCTTCAGGAACTCGTCCCGGTAGCGGTCGACGCAGAACGAGTCAGACAGGGTCAGCGCCACCATGCGGTTGGCGTCGTGGGCAATGGCGGCAGCCTTGAGAAACGCCTCCTTGGCGGCGGGCGGATCCCACAGATAGCCCTCGAGATAGGTGATCGCCGAGCGGGAGATGATCTCCTCGTCCACGTCCGCGGCGGTCAGGTCCTGGGCCGCGCCCAGATAGGTGCTCATGGAGCGCTGGGCGTCCGGGCTGACAACAATCAGGCAGCGCGCGGTAGCCGGCCCGCGGTCCGCGGGCGCGGTCTCGAAGACAACGCCGAGCGAGCGGATGTCATGGGTGAAGGCGGTGCCGAGCTGGTCGTTGCGCACCTTGCCGATGAAGGCCGCCTTGCCGCCAAGCGAGGCGATGCCCGCAATGGTATTGGCGGCGGATCCGCCGGAGACCTGCACCGTCTGGCCCAGGGCGTCATACAGGGTCTGTGCCCGGTCCTCGTCGATCAGCGTCATGCCGCCTTTTTCGATGCCATGGGCGATGAGGAAAGTGTCGTCCGCATGGGCCAGCACATCGACAATTGCGTTGCCAAGTCCGGCCACGTGAAATTCAGGCGCGCTCATCAGGTGTCTTTCCGCTTGGGTCTGTCGAAGGGGCGGGCTGCGGGGTCGATTGCCCGGCGTCCGGGTCCCGCCCTCGGGATGGATCCCCATCACTAAAGCACCGGCTTCAAAAGTCCAGTTTCACGCCCGGAATGCGGGCCTTTTACCTGCCGCAAATCTGCGGCACTCTCCCCGCCATCATGATTGGCGCATTCACCAAGACCCTCTCCCAGATCTTCTCCGGCCCGTTCCGCTCCATCCTGTGGCGGTCCCTGGGCATGACCCTGCTGCTGCTGGTCACCATCGGCGCGGCCGGCCTTTGGGGCACACAGTTCATCCCCGATGTCGGCATCGGCTGGGCCGATACAATCATCGATATTCTGGTCGATGCCGCGGTGGTGGTCGGGCTGATCTTTCTGGTGGTCCCCGTCACCGCCATCTTCATCCCCCTGTTTCAGGACGAGGTGGCCGAGGCGGTGGAAGACAGGCACTTCCCCGCGCGCAAGGGGCCGCGCGAGCAGGGCGTGCTCGAGGGTATCGGCCTGGGCCTCAGGGCGCTGGTGATCCTTCTGGCTGTCAACCTGGCAGCCCTGCCGCTGGTCTTCCTGCTGCCGGGCTTCGGCTTCGTGATTTTTCTGGTGGTCAACGGCTTCCTGCTCGGGCGCGAATTCTTCGAGGCTGCTGCCGTCCGTCATTTCGCCCCCGGCGACATCAAGGCCCTGCGTCAGCGCCATTCCGGCCGCATCTTCCTCGCGGGCCTCGTGGTCGCCGGCGTCTTGGCCATCCCCTTCATCAATATCCTGGTGCCGCTGTTCGGCACAGCCTTCATGGTCCACATTCTGCACGGCATCATGCAGCGCGACGACAAGAGGGCGATGACCCGTGGCTGAGCCAACCCGGACACAACAGATGCGCCGTTCCGGCACCCGTATTCTGGGACCGTCCTTGACCATCGCGCTTGCAGCTCTCGGCCTTGCCGCCTGCGCCCAACCGGGCCAAGGGCCAGCCTCGGCACCGGTTGCCCAGCTGACGGCACCCGCTCCCAAGCAGACCGCCATTCTCCGCCCGGCACCCAGTCCGGAAAGCCTCGTGGGCAAGTCGCCGGCGGCGATCGAACGCGCGCTCGGCACCCCCGCCTTTGAAGGCCGGGATGGGGATGCGCGCATCTGGCGGTACTCTGCGGAGACGTGCAGCCTGCTTGTCATTTTTTATGAGGACGAGGCAGGCGAGCCGAAATCGGCCTATCTGGACGCCCGCAAACCCCAAGGCGGTGAAGCCCAGATGGGGGCGTGCCTGTCAGACGTGGTGAACACCCCGCCCGCCTGAGCCACAGGTCATGCGGTCATTTGGCCCTACGCCTTCGAAGCGGTTTTCGCTTTCGATTTTGCCCTGGCCTTCGGCTTTGCTTTTGCTTTCGATTTCGTCTTTGGCGCGGGCGCAGCCTCGGCGGTGGTCTTTGCCTTGAACTTGCACAGATCCGAGACGAAGCAACGGGGGCAATCAGGCTTGCGCGCCTTGCAGATATAGCGACCGTGCAGGATCAGCCAGTGATGGGCGTCGCGCATATAGGGCTTGGGAATGCGCTTCAGCAGCTTCAGTTCCACCTCGAGCGGCGTCTTGCCCGGTGCCAGCCCCAGCCGGTTCGACAGGCGGAAGATATGCGTATCCACCGCCATCGTTTCCTCGCCAAAGGCCACGTTGAGCACCACATTGGCCGTCTTGCGCCCGACACCCGGTAACGCCTCCAGCGCCTCCCGGTCGCGGGGGATCTCCCCGCCATGCTTCTCCAACAGGATGCGCGACAGGGCGATCACGTTCTTCGCCTTGTTGCGGTAAAGGCCGATGGTCTTGATGTAGTCGCGAACCTTTTCTTCCCCCAGCGCCACAATCTTGGCCGGGGTGTCAGCCACCGCGAAGAGCGGCCCCGTGGCCTTGTTCACGCCCACATCGGTGGCCTGCGCCGACAGCACGACGGCGACCAGCAACGTATAGGGGCTGGAAAATTCAAGCTCGGTCTGGGGGCTCGGGCTCTTTTCCTGGAAACGGCGAAAGAGCTCTTCACGCTCGGCGAGGGTCATCATGGGGCGGGACTTTAGCGAAGCCCCGCCACCCTGCCACCCGAAAAGTGCGGTGCAATCTCCAAGGACCCGCCACCTCGTAAAAAGGTGCGACCGCGCGGCCCTTTGCCTCCCCGCCCCTGCAGCACTAGCTTTAGGCCCATGAGCCACGAGCTGCCCGAAACGCTGTATCTGGACGCCGTCCTGCATCCGCACAGATCCCTGCCGCCGAAAGGCTTCCTGGCGGTGATGCTGGGCGTAGGCGCGGTCAGCTTCTGCGCGGGCCTCGCCTTTCTGCTGATGGGGGCATGGCCCGTCTTCGGGTTTTTCGGCCTGGATGTGGCCCTGATTTACTGGGCGTTCCGCATGAACTACCGCGCCGGCCGGATGATCGAGCATGTGCGGCTGACCGATCAGGTCCTCGACATCCGCCGTGTCCACCCGTCCGGGAAGGTGGAAAGCTGGCAGCTCGAGCCGACCTGGGCCCAGGCACGCATGGTGACGACGGCGCGCGGGCGCAGCCTGCGGCTCCGGTCACGGGAGCGCTGGGTGGAACTCGGCCGCTTCATGACGGAAGACGAGCGGGAGAGCTTTGCCACCGCTTTCGCCGCCGCCCAGCACCGCCGGCGTGACGGCATGGTGGCGGCGGCGAAGCTGGGCGGCTGAGCCTCAGGAGTAGTCGCGCTCGACCAGCACCTTCTTGGAGATGACATTTCCATTGTCATCAAGCTCATAGGCGATGGGCACGCCGGTCGCGATGTTCACTTCCACGATCTCGTCCGGCCCCAGCTTGTCGAGCTGCATCACGAGCGCCCGCAGGGAATTGCCGTGGGCAGCCACAAGCACGCGCTTGCCGGCAAGCACCTTCGGCAGGATCTCGGCCTCGAAATAAGGCAGCACCCGCTCGGCGGTCATCTTCAGGCTTTCGCCGCCCGGCGGCGGCACGTCGAAGGACCGGCGCCAGATATGCACCTGTTCCTCGCCCCACTTCTCGCGCGCGTCGTCCTTGTTGAGGCCCGCAAGGTCGCCATAGTCGCGCTCATTGAGCGCCTCGTTTTCGACAACCGGAATACCGCTCTGGCCGAGGGCGTCCAGCGCCAGACGATTGGTCTCCTGCGCCCGCTTGAGCGCGGAGGTGAACGCCATGTCGAATTCAAGCCCTGCGGCCTTCATCAGCTCACCGGCTTCGCGGGCCTCGGTGCGGCCCTGCTCGGTCAGCTCGACATCGCGCCAGCCGGTGAAAAGGTTCTTCTTGTTCCATTCGCTCTGGCCATGACGGACCAGAACCAGCGTGTGAGCCACGGTTGCGTCTCCTGATCTTGAAGAGAAAAACTAGAAATCCGAAAGGCCGAGCACGTCGAGCATCGAGAAGCTGCCCGGGCCCTTGCCCTGTCCCCATTGCGCGGCCTTCACGGCCCCGCGTGCGAAAATCGACCGGTCCTCGGCGATGTGCGACAGCACGATGCGCTCTTTCTCGGCAGCGAAGATCGCTGAGTGTTCGCCCACCACCGACCCGCCGCGCAGGGCGGCAAAACCGATATCCCCCCGCTTGCGGGCACCGGTCTGGCCGTCGCGGCCGCGGTCGGCCACGTCATCCAGCAACACACCGCGGCCCTGCGCGGCGGCATCGCCCAGCATCAGGGCCGTGCCCGAGGGTGCGTCCACCTTGTGGCGGTGGTGCATTTCAACGATCTCGATATCCCAATCCGCGTCGAGCGCCTGTGCGACCCGCCGGGTGAGGGCGGTAAGCAGGTTGACGCCAAGCGACATGTTGCCTGCGCGCACAAGCGTCGCGTGGCGGGCGGCGGCTTCAAGCCGCGCTTCGTGATCGGACGTAAAACCGGTGGTGCCGATCACGTGCACGATGCGGGCCTGGGCAGCCAGGTCGGCAAACTCGACGGTGGCCGCCGGCGCCGTGAAATCAAGCACCGCATCGACCGCAGCAAAAACATCCAGCGCCTGGTCCGTCACCTGAACATCCAGCCGGCCGACCCCGGCAAGCTCGCCCGCATCCTTGCCAAGCGCCTCATGGCCTGCGCGCTCAATGGCGCCGGCAACAACGCAGCCATCCGTGGCGGTGATCGCCTCGATGAGGGCCTGGCCCATGCGGCCGGCGGCGCCGGTCACGGCAATGCGAAGGGCTTCCATTGGATCTGTCCATGAATGGGCGGCCAGCGGCACCCGGAGGGGTCAGGGTGCACTGGCCTGTCTGTCGGAGCGAGGCGTTGTAACAGGCCCGGACCGCGACCGCAAAACCTGCCGCGTGCCGCAGGCGCTGCGCCGTGCGGCACCTGAGACGGCTTTGGTTCGATGCTTAATGGTTTATTTGGCCGCGCTCTCTAAGACAGACCCTGAACAGACACATCAAGTCTCTTGGGGGACCGTGCGTGGCGCAGAGCGGAGAC
Organism: Pyruvatibacter mobilis; assembly: GCF_012848855.1. NCBI lineage: Bacteria > Pseudomonadati > Pseudomonadota > Alphaproteobacteria > Hyphomicrobiales > Parvibaculaceae > Pyruvatibacter > Pyruvatibacter mobilis. The sequence goes on along the minus strand of NZ_CP051630.1, from coordinate 2,889,807 downwards.
GAGGAAAAGCGGGACGACTTCGCGACCCCCGGCGCGCGCGCCTATGCCGACGCCGCCCTTGCGCTTGCCATCGGCATACTGGGCTTCATCGTCTCCGCCTTTCTCAACCTCGAGCATCGCTGGCACGAATTCGTCGGCCACGAGGATGTGGGCATGCACCTGGAAGAGCTGCCTATCGCCATGTTCGTGGCGGGGCTCGGCTTTGCCTGGTTTGCCTGGCGCCGCTGGATCGAATCTGAGGCAGCGGCACGGGAAAGCCGCCGGGCCAACAAGGAGCTGCAGAGCCAGCTTCAGCGCAACCGGCAGATGATCACCGAATTGCAGGAGGCCCGCTGCCGGGCCGAGGACCTGGACCGTGCCAAGACGCGGTTTCTTGCCCATATGAGCCATGAGCTGCGCACGCCGCTCAACGCCATCATCGGCTTCTCCGAGCTGATGCAGCTTGAAACCTACGGGCCGCTGGGTGACCGGCACTATGATGATTACACCGCCAGCATCCACCAGTCCGGCCAGCATCTGCTGGAACTCATCAACGATCTGCTGGACCTGACCCGTATCGAGTCGGGCGATCTCACGCCCCATTACACCGAAGAGGTGATGGGCGACATCGGTCAGGCCGCCTGCCGCATGCTTCAGGACCGCGCCGGGGCCGCCGGGGTGCATCTCATCTATCAGCCGGGAAGTGCTGCGGACACGGACGTGCAGATCGACAGCCGGATGATCCGCCAGGTGCTGATCAACCTCATTGCCAATTCCATCCGCCACACACCCAGCGGCGGCGTGGTGGATGTCACGACCTTTGAAGGTGACCACGGCTGTGCGGGATATGTCGTCGCGGATACGGGCGAGGGGATGGACGCAGCGGCCCTGCGCCGGGTGCAGTCAGGCTTCGCTGAGGTAAAAAGCGCGCTCCAGCGCGACCACAACGGGGCCGGCATCGGCCTGCCGCTGTCGCGGGCCATCATGGAAGCCCATGGCGGCAGCCTGGACATCGCGAGCCGTCCCGGCGAAGGCACGCGGGTGACCGTGACCCTGCCGCCGGAGCGGGTGATCACGGCCTCCGCCGCGGCGTTCATGACCTAGGCGCTGTTGGCGCCGTTGAGGAAATCCTTCACCCGGGCGAAGAAGCCTGTTGATTCAGGGCTGGTCTCGTCGGTGCATTCGCCGTGGAACTCCTCCAGCAGCTTGCGCTGTTTCTTGGTCAGGTTCATCGGCGTTTCCACCGTCACCTGGATGTAAAGATCGCCGTGCTGTGACGAGCGCAGCACCGGCATGCCCTTGCCTTTGAGGCGGAACTGTTTGCCGCTCTGGGTGCCTTCGGGAACCTTTACCTTTACCCGCGCCCCCTTGAGCGACGGCACCTCGATCTCACCGCCGAGCGCTGCCGTCGGCATGGAGATCGGCACGCGGCAGAACAGGTCCGCCCCGTCGCGCTGGAAGAACGGGTGCGGCTTGATCGACAGGAAGATGTAAAGGTCACCCGCGGGCCCGCCGCGCGCGCCTGCTTCGCCTTCACCGGCCAGCCGGATTCGCGTGCCGTCCTCGACGCCGGACGGGATGTTGACCTGGAGCGTCCGCTCCTTTTCCACCCGGCCAGCACCGTGACAATCCGGACACGGATCCTGGATCACCTCGCCGCGGCCGCCGCATGTGGGGCAGGTGCGCTCGACGGTGAAAAAGCCCTGGCTCGCCCGCACCTTGCCCGTGCCATGACACATGCCGCAGGTGGTGGGCTGGGTGCCCGGCTTGGCGCCGGAGCCCGAGCAGGTTTCGCAGGTGACGGCTGTCGGCACACGGATCTGCGCCGTCTTGCCCTCATAGGCTTCGTTGAGGCTGATCTCCATGTTGTAGCGGAGATCAGCACCGCGGGTGCGGCCGCCGCCGCGCCTGCCACCGCCCCGGGGGCCGCCCTGGCCGCCCATGAACTCGCCGAACAGATCATCGAAGATATCCGACATGGAGGACGCAAAGTCTTGCCCGAAGCCGGGACCGCCCGGCCCGCCGGGGCTGCCGTTCTCGAATGCCTGGTGGCCGAACCGGTCATAGGCAGAGCGCGTCTGCGGGTCCTTCAGGGCGTCATAGGCTTCGTTCAGCTCCTTGAACTTGGCCTCGGCCTCCGGGTCGCCCTGGTTCTGGTCCGGGTGAAACTTCTTGGCAAGCTTGCGATAGGCGGACTTCAGCTCCGCGTCATCGGCAGAGCGCGGCACGCCCAGAACTTCGTAGTAATCGCGCTTAGACATTTTTGGATTTCCGCGTGATTTTCCGGATACGGAACACGTGGCCGTCCCTACAAACAGGCCCGGTGCGGCAAGTCATGCTGCACCGGGCCGCTGCTCGTCTGTAAGGGCCGGCCGGCGCGTTACGCCGTGCCGTCCTTCTTGTCGTCATCGACCTCGGTGAAGTCGGCGTCCACCACGTCGTCACCGTCAGCTGCGCGGTCTTCGGCTGCGGCGTCAGCCGCGGCATCCGCATTGGCCTGCTCGGCCTGGCTGGCAGCGTACATGGCTTCGCCCAGCTTCATGCTGGCCTGGGCGAGCTCTTCCGACTTGGCCTTGATGGCCTCCGGGTCGTCGCCTTCCAGCGCGGTCTTGAGGTCGGCGATGGCGGTTTCGATCGCGGCCTTGGTCTCCGCGTCCACCTTGTCGCCGTTCTCTTCCAGCGCCTTTTCGGTCGAGTGCACCAGAGCCTCGGCCCCGTTGCGGGCCTCCACAAGCTCGCGGCGCTTCTTGTCTTCCTCGGCGTGGCTTTCGGCGTCCTTCACCATCTGGTCGATATCGGCATCCGACAGGCCGGACGAGGCCTGGATGCGGATCGCCTGTTCCTTGCCGGTGGCCTTGTCCTTGGCCGACACATTGACGATGCCGTTGGCGTCGATGTCGAAGGCGACCTCGATCTGCGGCACGCCGCGCGGCGCCGGCGGAATGCCCACCAGGTCGAACTGGCCGAGGATCTTGTTGTCGGCCGCCATCTCGCGCTCACCCTGGAACACGCGGATCGTCACCGCGTTCTGATTGTCCTCGGCGGTCGAGAAGGTCTGTGCCTTTTTGGTCGGGATCGTCGTGTTGCGGTCGATCAGGCGGGTGAACACGCCACCCAGCGTCTCGATGCCCAGCGACAGCGGCGTCACGTCGAGCAGCAGCACGTCCTTGACGTCGCCCTGCAGCACGCCGGCCTGAATGGCAGCACCCATGGCCACCACTTCGTCCGGGTTCACGCCCTTATGCGGCTCCTTGCCGAAGAATTTCTGCACGGTCTCCTGGATCTTCGGCATGCGCGTCATGCCGCCGACCAGAACCACCTCGCTGATGTCCGACGCGGACAGGCCCGCATCCGCCAGCGCCTTCTTGCACGGCTCGATCGTCCGCTGCACGAGCTTGTCCACCAGCTGTTCCAGCTTGGCGCGGGTCAGCTTCATGGTCAGGTGCTTCGGGCCGGACTGATCGGCGGTGATGAACGGCAGGTTGACTTCGGTCTGCGTCGCCGAGGAGAGCTCGATCTTCGCCTTTTCGGCGGCTTCCTTCAGGCGCTGCAGGGCCAGCTTGTCATTCTTGAGGTCAATGCCGTTGTCCTTCTTGAATTCCTCGGCGAGGAAATCAACCAGGATCATGTCGAAGTCTTCACCACCCAGGAAGGTGTCACCATTGGTGGACTTCACCTCAAAGACGCCGTCGCCGATCTCGAGGATCGACACGTCGAACGTACCGCCGCCAAGGTCATAGACGGCAATCGTCTGACCGTCGGCCTTGTCCAGGCCATAGGCGAGCGCTGCCGCAGTCGGCTCGTTGATGATGCGCAGCACTTCGAGGCCAGCGATCTTGCCCGCGTCCTTGGTGGCCTGACGCTGGGCGTCGTCGAAATAGGCCGGCACGGTGATCACCGCCTGCTCGACCGTCTCGCCGAGATAGCTCTCGGCGGTTTCCTTCATCTTCTGCAGGATGAAGGCAGAGATCTGCTGCGGCGAATATTTCTCGCCTCGCGCTTCCACCCAGGCTGCGCCGTTCTCGGCCTCGACGATGGAATAGGGCACCATGCCCTTGTCCTTCTGCACCGTCGGGTCAGAGATGCGGCGGCCGATGAGGCGCTTGATCGCAAACAGGGTGTTTTCGGGGTTGGTGACCGCCTGGCGCTTGGCCGGCTGACCGGTCAGGCGTTCGCCGTCCTCGGTAAATGCCACCATGGACGGCGTCGTGCGCGCGCCCTCGGAATTCTCGATGACTTTCGGGTTGGACCCGTCCATGACCGCGATACACGAGTTGGTCGTGCCAAGGTCAATGCCAATGACTTTCGCCATTTAATGCGTCTCCACGTTTCTATAGGCGGACCAGGATGAACCGGCCTTGAAGCCCAAGCACCGGGTCGCATCCTTCAGTTGCGGGCACCTATACGCGCTTTGTGACCAAAGCGTTAGGCCCCGATTGGTCCCCTCGTGATGAACCAGGGTTTGGCGTGTCCATAAGGACCCGCCGGATACGCGAGTTATATATGTAGGGCGGTACCGCACCGCAACACTGCGGCAGCGGATTTTCCATAATTTAAGTGTGCTAATGACCCGCGAAACCGGCGCCAATTCCCCGACATCCAGTGACCCGACGTCCAGAGACCCGGAATCAGGGAACGCTGCTTCGGGGCCTGCCCCCGTCACGGCCACGACGGTCGACATCGCGCCCGGTGTGACCCTGCTGCCGCAGCGCCTGCCGGCGGAGGCCCAACAGGCACTGCTGGCGGACATACGCCGGATCGCCGACGAAGCCCCCCTCTATACGCCCACCATGCCACGCACCGGCAAGGAATGGACCGTGCGGATGACCAATTGCGGGCCCCTGGGCTGGGTGTCGGACAGGGACGGCTACCGCTATGAGACAACCCACCCGGTCACGGGCAGGCCCTGGCCGCAGATCCCCGAAACCCTGCTCGCCCTGTGGGACGAGGTCACGGCCTATCCCGCCCCGCCGGAGTGCTGCCTGGTGAATTACTACGCGGACAAGGCCCGCATGGGCCTGCACCGGGATGAGGACGAGGAGGCCCGCGACGCCCCCGTCCTCTCGGTCTCCCTCGGCGACACGGCGACGTTCCGCCTGGGCGGCCTTGAGCGCTGCGACAGGACCAAGAGCTTTCGCCTCCATTCCGGCGACGTGCTGCTGCTGGGTGGTGACAACCGCCTTGCCTATCACGGCATCGACCGCATCCTGCCGGGCACCTCGACCCTGCTGAGAGATGGCGGAAGGCTGAACCTGACCCTGAGGCGGGTCAATCCTGCCGGATGAGCCCGGCCAGACCGGCAACGAGCAGGGATGCAAATCCCCAGCCTAGAATGATGTGAAGGATGTGAAGAAACCGCACTGTGCCACCAGTGAGCCAAGCCGGACCTTTCGAAAACTCGCCGATATTGCCCGCTGGTTGCCAGAAAGGTTCCTGGTAGAGATCAATTAGAGGTAGGGCGACATCAAAAGAGTAAGCGAGGCTGTGAAACTCGGGATAGCCGTCCGGCAACTTTGGGTCATCGGCGTTGTAAGCCTTGCTCATCAGCACAATTGGCTGGCTTGGGACCATGATCCGATTGGCATGGGCCAATTCATATAGTGGCCACCCCAGAAGGACGAGCCCGAGAAACCAGACCACCGGCAGTCCGCGCCGGAATCCAAAGGATGTCGTTAGTCCGAGTATCAGATGCCAGAGCCACCGTCCAAAGAGTCGGGTTGCGGGCCAGTTACGACGTATACGGATCAAGCTATTGAGAGAGGCCCTTGGGTTGGAAGAGAGAAAGGTTTGCCAGAGTTCTGTTACAAGATCGAACGTCCTCAGTTCTGCGAGCCGTTTTTCCTGCAACTTGCGCTGCTTGTCGATCAGAATGCGGCTCGCATCGATCGGGTGACCCATTGCCCTCAGCACCGAGGCACATTGCTCAAAAGGTTGTGGCCGAAGGTCATAACGTCCGCCAGAGTTGGGCCGTTGCCCTAGGTGTTCCGGCACCTGTTGGCCAATCCAGTGCTTGCGAAAGCCGTATTCGCAATTTGCGAACCGTCGATACACAAGACCATCAAGCCTGAGTGATTTGCCGTTCGGCCAGCCGTCTCTTTGGTCAGCAAGTTCATGGACATGAGCGCCGGTAAGATCGACGCAACCATCTTCTCCAGAAAATCGGTTAGATCGTGCGATGAACGGTCCGGATAAGTGGGTGTCTGAAAGGTCAAGCCATTTGCCTTTTGTCGTGGTGAGATTGGCACCAACTAATCCAAATTGGCCTGCGATGGTGGCGCCCTGCAGTCGGACCGCGTTCCGCCCCTCTGCCTCAAAGCATGTGCCGTCAGGCGCGTGGGCGAGAAAGACATCTCCCTTGACAGTCAGCCCGTCGGCAGTGAGCCCGCCTTCCGCATTTTGCCCGCCGAGTCGGGCACCCTGCAAGGTAAGCTGCCTTTCAATAGTGGCCCCCGGCAGACGGACCGCTTCTCGTCCCTCTGCCTCAAAGCGCACACCGTCAGATGAGGTATTGAGAAAGACACTTCCCTTAACGATCAGCCGATCGGCAATAAGTCCGACCTGGGCCATTGGCCCGCCAAGCCGCGCGCCCTGGCATTCAAGACTACCGTCGATGGTGGCTCCGACCAGACATACTGCTTCTCGCCCCTCTGCCTCAAAGCGCGTGCCGTCAGACGAGGTCTTGAGAAAGACATCCCCCCCGACGGCCAGTCTGGCGGCATTGAGCGCCCGATCCGCATTAGGTCTGCCAATGCGCGCGCTCTGTAAATCAAGAACGCCACCAATGCTAGCCCCCAGCAGACGAATTGCCTCCCATCCGTCTGCTTCAAAACGGCGGCCCACAGGCGAAGTGGTAAGTAAGACACTTCCTTTGACGGTCAGCCCGTCCGCGCGCAAACCGTGGAGGGCACTGGGGGCGCCGAGCCGCGTTCCATACATCATCAACGACCCGTCTATGCAGGCGTCTACCAAATTTACGCCGGTCGCAATGGTGCAAGTATCAAGGCTTAAATCCCCGTGGATACGCGCGCTGTCCGCATACAGCTCATGGATTTCACAGTCCGTCAGCTCAATCGGTGCAACCAGGGCCATGAGGGCAATATCAAGCCCGCCGGGCAGGGCAATACCCACGGCGCGCAGCCCCCGTGGGTGGGGACAGATCGGCGCTGCGCCTGAAAGGCATAAATCGCCCCGCAGCAGGGTCGCGATGACGGCGCCGTCCACCGACCTGGCCGCGTCCCGCGCCTGCCCGGTGAGGCCTTCCCCGTCAGCCCAATGCTCAAAAGAGAAAATCTCCCCTTCCCGGGTACAGCGGACGAGTTCTTTTTCGCAGTCGGTGAGGTTTCCAAGGGGCATGGGACGATTCGCGGTAGAAGGGCGCAAGGTTGAGCGCCAATCCTGTCCGAATTCGCATAAAAAGCCGAGTCGGGCTCGCCACATAAGTGCAAAGGGCCAGACTGTCCGTTAGCCTCGGTCCCAAATGTGATTTTCATGGGAGGCCTCAATGGGCATCGCGCATGAGCTGGCGGTGGCGTTAAAACGTTGGCGCTATGTGCAACAGCACGGCAAGGCGGCACCGCCTCTATCCGCGGATGATTTCCGGGCAGGCGCGCAGTCGTTGATCGATGCAGCGGCAGCGCATATCGCGGAGGCCGCGTTCATCGACCTGCCGCCCAGCCGCATGCCCTGGACCTCGACAGACATGGTGCTGGCGGACGGCGACGAGGTGACGCTTCTGTCCGTTGGCCGCCTGTGGCTGAGCCGCGGGCTTGATATCTGGGTGGGGCCGCAATTCCAGGTCTGGGGCCGGATCGGCGAAACGGGCGAGGTGTTCAACGGCACCCGCGAGACGATGACCGTGACGGCGCACGGCACGGATGCGACCGGCGGCAGGCTGTATCTCGGCGGGCAGTTCCCCGGCCAGTTCTCCGACAGGCAGGGAAGGATGATGCCGGACCTCAACGCCTATGCAGGCGCGGACGGCGACTTCACCGTGCTGGCAATCCGCTGGCGCAAGGATGCAGCCTCAGGGCTGGCCGCCATGGCCGCCGCCGGTGACGTCAATGGACTGGTGGCTTTGGAGCGTGACAGGCTGGAAAATCCGGATGTGCCGCCCGAAGGCTGGAAGCCCCTGTGGTTCCTCGGACAGAATAATATCTATACGGAGCAGTTTGGCACGTCTGGTGCGAGTGATGGGACTGGTGTGGCCGGTGCGGCTGGCGGGGAAGGCCATGCCTGCATCCACTGCCACACGGATCAGAATGTCGGCATTCTGCAGAAGGAAACGCCCTTTGCGCTGACGCCCGACACGGAAATCAGCTGGGACTGGAAAGTGGATGCCATCCCCTCCGCCCTGCCGGAGGATACGGCGGCCAGCCACGACTACATCTCGATTGCGGTGGAGTTCGAGAACGGCCGCGACATCACCTATTACTGGAGCCGTGAACTGCCGGTGGGCACCGCCTATTGGTGCCCGCTGCCCACCTGGAAGGACCGCGAGTTCCATGTGGTGATCCGTTCAGGCGAGCAGGATCTGAAGACCTGGCTATCCGAGCGCCGCAATCTGCACGCGGATTATGCTCGCTATATGGGCGAGCCGCCGGAACGCATCGTCCGCGTCTGGTTCATCGCCAACAGCCTGTTCCAGCGCATCCCCGGCACAGCCGACTTCCGCAACATAACGCTTGCGAATGCCGGGGAGCGTCTTCAGGTGCTGTAGGGCTCAGGCCTTGGTGTCGATGGTGGCGCCGGGATTGGGCTTGCCACCGTCGCTTGCACCGCCACCCGAGCTGTCGCCCGTGCCGCCTTCGGTGCCGCCGGCTTCGCCATTTGCCTCGGAAGCGGATGCGGCGTCAGCAGCGGGCGCTGCGGCGGCGGCCGGGCCGCCCTTGGAGACGCCGACCATGGCCGGGCGCAGCAGGCGGTCGCCGATGATGTAGCCGGTGGCGACCACTTCCATCACCGTGCCGGAGGGCTTGGAGGGGTCCGGCACCTCGAACATGGCCTGGTGCAGATTGGGGTCGAATTTTTCCCCATGCGGGTTGATCGGCTTCACCCCGTGGCGCTCCATCACCGAGAGGAATTCCCGCTCGGTCATTTCAACGCCCTCGATGAGATTGCGGACAGGCTCGGGTACGCCCTGGCGGTCCTCGTCCGACAGGGTGTCGATGGCGCGGCGCATGTTGTCGCCCACCGAGAGGATGTCGCGGGCAAAGCTCGTCATGGCGTATTTGCCCGCATCCTGCTTGTCGCGTTCAGCGCGCTTGCGGGTGTTCTCCGCATCCGCCACCGCGCGCAGCAGACGGTCCTTGAGGTCGGCCACTTCGGCTTCCAGCTCGGCAATGCGGGCCTCGGGGCCTGTGGCCGCGTCGGTGACCTCTCCCGCATCGGCGCCATCGGCCGGTGCGTCCCAGGGAGTGCCCTCGGCAGCAGCGTCCTGCGCGGCACCCTCGTCAGCGGGGGTTTCGGGCTGGGCCTGGTCTTTCGGATCACTCATTTGAACATCACCATGCAAAAGATCGGGAAGGGGCGGAGGCAGCCTGCCTGATGGCGGCGCCTCCGGTCTGCGCCGCTTGTACGCCAGCGGCAGGCGGCTGTGAACCATTTAGGCAGCCCTGTTCCGCACGCAACCCGTGCGCCGGGAGGCAGCGGACGGACATGTTGCGTTAGCTGACGAGCTGGGTCACCAGCCGGGCCGTGTAATCCACCATGGGTATGACGCGGGCATAATTGAGGCGCGTGGGGCCGACAACGCCAAGGACGCCGACAATCTGGTTGTCCGCATTGGTGTAGGGCGAGACGATGACCGAGGAGCCCGACAGCGAGAACAACTTGGTTTCCGAGCCGATGAAGATGCGCACGCCGTCGGCGTTCTCTGCCAGCGACAGCAGCTCCAGCAGTTCCTGCTTGGTTTCAAGGTCGTCGAACAGCCGCCGCACCCGTTCAAGGTCCTCCAGCGCCTGCACATCCTCCAGCAGATTGCCGCGCCCGCGCACGATCAGCGACCGGCCGGCAGCTCCGCTCCCGGTCCCGGCGGAGGTCTTCCCCTGCCCGGTCCCCGACCACACCGCAAGGCCTGCCTCGACGATCTGCGTGGTGAGTTCATCAAGCTCCGCCTTGCGGGCGGCGATTTCCTCGCGCACCTGGCGCTGCGCGTCGCTGAAGCTTTTTCCCTTGAGGCGCGCATTGAGGTAGTTGGCGGCGATGGTCAGCGAGGAGACCGGCATGTCCGGCGGCGTGTCGATGATGCGGTTTTCCACCATGCCGTCCTCAAAGACGACGACGGCCAGCGTCCGCCCCGGCGACACCGGCACGAATTCAAGCTGCTTCAGCCGTGCCTCGCGCTTCGGTGCCACCACGAGGCCTGCGCAATGGGACAGGCCGGAGAGCGTCTGCGACACATGGGCGAGCGCGTCGTCCACCGGCTGGTTGGAGCCCGACAGCTGCGCCTCGATGCCCGCCCGCTCTTCCTCGGTGAGATCGCCCACCTGCAGCAGCGCGTCGACGAACAGCCGCAGGCCGGCTTCCGTCGGCATGCGCCCGGCGGAGGTGTGCGGCGAGGTCAGCAGGCCCAGCTCCTCCAGATCCGCCATCACATTGCGGATCGAGGCCGGCGACAGGGAGACCGTCGCCGCTTTGGACAGGGTCCGCGACCCCACCGGGTCGCCGGTCTCAAGATAGGTTTCCACCAGCTGCCGGAACACGTCCCGAGACCGCTGGTTCAGTTCCAGCAATGTGTTGGGGCCATCAGCCATGCGTGGTGCCGTCTCCGAAACGAAAACCGGTTGCCCGCAGCCGGAAGGGCCCGGGCGGGGCGGAAAGGCGGCGCGGTTTCGCGCCATGCGGGAATCTAGGAACGCCCGGCGCTCCCGTCAATTTGGCCGGCGCGAGAGCAGCCCGGGAGACCGGGGACAGATCATCTCTTGCAGGCGCTGGCGCACGCGGATAGGAAGTCAGCCGAACCCCGACACAGGCGGCGATATATATCGGGATATATTTCCGACACGAGACATATATCCGAAATATATGTTGCGCCGCACATAAGCGTCCCAACCGAATTGGAGTGTCCATGCGCCCGTCCGGCCGCCGTCCCGATCAGATGCGTTCCGTTTCCTTCGAACCCGGCTTTTCCAAGCACGCCGAAGGCTCCTGCCTGGTCCGGTTCGGCGACACCCATGTGCTGGTGACCGCCAGCCTCGAGGAGCGCGTGCCGCCCTTCCTGCGCAATTCCGGCCGCGGCTGGGTGACCGCCGAATACGGCATGCTGCCGCGCGCCACCGGCGACCGCATGCGCCGCGAGGCGTCCGCCGGCAAGCAGTCCGGCCGCACCCAGGAAATCCAGCGCCTCATCGGCCGCTCCCTGCGGGCGGTGGTGGATCTCGGCGCCATGGGCGAGCGCCAGGTCTCCGTCGACTGCGACGTGATCCAGGCCGATGGCGGCACCCGCACCGCCTCGATCACCGGCGCCTGGGTGGCGCTGCACCAGTGCTTCTCCTGGATGAAGGAGCGCGACATGATCAAGGAGATCCCCCTGCGCGACCACGTCGCCGCGATCTCCTGCGGCATCTATAACGGCACCCCGGTTGCCGATCTCGACTATGCCGAGGATTCCACCGCCGGCACCGACGCCAATTTCGTCATGACCGGCTCCGGCGGCATCGTCGAAATCCAGGGCACCGCCGAAGGCGACCCCTTCTCCGAGCAGGAATTCAACGACCTGATGGGGCTCGCCAAGGCGTCGATCCGTGATCTCGTGACCATGCAGAAGCAGGCGGCGGGCCTGTCGTGAGCAGCCACCGCCGCTTCACCGGGCCGAAAATCATCGTGGCCAGCCACAATGAGGGCAAGGTGCGCGAGATACGTGACCTCCTGGCACCCTTCGGGGTCGAAACCGTCTCCGCTGCGGAGCTTGACCTGCCCGAGCCGGAGGAGACCGGCACCACCTTCCGCGCCAATGCGGAGCTGAAGGCGCTGGCCGCTGCCACCGCTGCGGGCCTGCCCGCCCTGTCGGACGATTCAGGCCTCGCCGTGGACGGCCTCGATGGCGCACCGGGCATCTACTCCGCCAGATGGGCCGAGACCGGTGAGGGCCGCGATTTCGCCGCCGCCATGCAGCGGGTGGAAAAGGACCTCTGCGCCGTCAATGGCGGGCCCAATGGCAACCGGGCTGCCAAATTTGTCTGCGCCCTGACCCTGGCCTGGCCCGACAGCCATGTGGAAACCTTCCAGGGCGAAGTCACCGGCACCCTGGTCTGGCCCGGCCGCGGCACGCAGGGCTTCGGTTATGATCCGATCTTCGAGCCGGACGGCCACCGGCTGACCTTCGGCGAAATGGACCCGGCTGCAAAACATGCCATCTCCCACCGCGCAGACGCCTTTGCCCAGCTCATCGAGGCCTGCTTCGGCGACCCCGCAGCATCCTGACGCCCCCATGAGTTCCCCCGCGGGCACCCGCGCGGGCGCGCCCAACAGCCGCCCCTTCGGCATCTATGTGCACTGGCCCTTCTGCCAGGCCAAATGCCCCTATTGCGATTTCAACAGCCATGTGCGGCCGCAGGTGAATCAGGCCCGCCACGCCGCAGCGCTGGTGCGCGAGCTTGAAACCATGGCTGCCCGCATGCCGGGCGAAACCGTCACCAGCATCTTCTTCGGCGGCGGCACCCCGTCGCTGATGCAGGGCGCAACCGTCGACGCCTTGCTCAACGCCATCGCCCGTCTCTGGCCTGTGGCCGCAGATGCCGAGATCACGCTGGAAGCCAACCCCACCAGCGTCGAGGCCGACCGTTTCCGCGCCTACCGCAACGCAGGTGTCAATCGCGTCTCCCTTGGTGTCCAGGCGCTCGATGATCGAAGCCTCAAGGCCCTCGGCCGCCTGCACTCCGCCGATGAAGCCCTGCGCGCCGTCACCCTGGCGCGCGACACCTTCCCGCGCGTGTCCTTCGATCTCATCTATGCCCGCCCGCAGCAGACGGTCGAGGCCTGGGACGCAGAACTCACCCGCGCGCTCGCCTTCGGCCCGGATCATCTGTCGCTCTATCAGCTCACCATCGAGGAGGGCACACCCTTCGCAGCGCTTCACGCGGCAGGCAGATTGTCAGTCCCCGACGAGGACACGGGCGCAGCCCTCTATGAAACCACCCAGGCCCTGTGCGAGGCAGCGGGCCTGCCCGCCTATGAAGTGTCGAACCACGCCCGCCCCGGCGAGGAGAGCCGGCACAATCTCGTCTACTGGCAGGGAGACGCCTATGTGGGCATCGGCCCCGGCGCCCATGGCCGGCTGCTGACACCGTCAGGCTGGCAGGCCACCAGCACCCTGACCGATCCCGCAGCCTGGCTTCAGGCCGTAGAGGCCACAGGCCATGGCCTGGTTGTGGATGAGTATGTGGATAACTGCGACCGGGCGGTCGAAATGCTGCTGATGGGCCTCCGTCTCCGCGAAGGAATCCAGCTTTCCCGGCTTTCCGCGCCCTTTGGCGATCTTGTTGACAACCAGGCTGTCGAAAAGTGCATCGCCAATGATCTCTTGGTGATGCATGGGGATAAGCTACAGGTCACCCAAGCGGGCCGCCCTGTGCTCAACGCCCTGCTGCGCGAAATCCTGCTCTAGGGTCAGGCCCGCCAGGGCCTGTGCGGATCGTCCTAGAACACCGCCCCGCCGGTGAGCGACTGCGGGGCCGGGCTCACCACCACGAAGCCGCCCGGGCGCACTTCCTTCACTGTCAGCGCCCGTTCGTTGAGGCCCTGCGGGGTGAAGCGGAACACGCCGTCAATGCCGGCAAAGCCGTCTTCGGCGGTCAGCTCCGCCACCGTGTAGCGCTGGCCGGGCGTGCCGCTGGACAACGCGATTGCCAGGCTCATGGCGTCATAGGCAAGGCTCGCAATCCGGTGCGGTTTGGTGCCGAACACCTGCTCGAACCGTCCCTGGAAAGAGGTCCGCGCCTCGGTCGGCGGCGCAGCAAACCAGCCACCCACAAGAGACGGCTCCCGCAGCACCGACGGGTCGTCCCACAGCCCGGTGCCGATGAACTTCACCTCGCGCGGGTCCACATCGTAATAGGGCAGGAGCGGCGCCAGCGCCTGCAGCTCGGTGCCACCCGCTGGCAGCAGCACGATGTCGTAATTCTCTTTCTGCTTCGCCAGCCGTTCCGCCGGAGCCAGCATGCCGTCGGTCGAGCCCGCATAGGTCTCGGTCGCCGTCAGCTGCGCGCCGCGCGCGGTGATCGCCTGGCTCAGCTGGGTGCGCACCCGCTGGCCATATTCGTTCTGCGGCAGCAGCGCGGCAAAGCGCTGATGACCCTCCAGCACGGCGAAGTCGACGATCCGCTCGATGTCGTCTTCCGGCAGGAAGCTCAGCAGATAGACACCGCCGCCGGCCACGTTGCGGTCAGTGGAAAAGGCGATCACCGGCACCTGCGCCTGCTGCGCGGGAATGGAGACCGCTGCCACGGAGGACGCAAACAGCGGCCCCAGAATGATGTCCGCCCCCTCGGCAATGGCCTCCCGCGCGGCGGTCGCGGCGGTGGCCGGGTTGCCGGCCGTGTCCTTCGGCATCAGCAGGATGTTGGGATCATCGAATTCAAACAGCGCCAGCTGCGCGGCATCCATCATCGCCTTGCCCACCGGCGCGGCCTGACCGCTCATCGGCACAAGGATCGCCACCCGCACCGGCTCGGCCACCGACAGGTGGCGCGGCTTCAGAAAGCCCGTGGTGTCCCGCGCCGGGCCGTCCTGCGGCGGTGGTGTCACTTTCACCTGCGGCGGCGGGGTCTGTGTCGGCGGCGTCTTGTCCGCGCCGTCAGTGGTGGAGCAGGCGGCCAGCATCAGGCCCGTCATCAGCGCCGCAGCACCCAGCTTCAGATGCCGCCCCATGCGCGAGCTAGTCGCCGCCGTCGATACCGCCGTCATGTTCCGTGACCTCTCCAAACTGTCGCTCTCCCGTCTCAGTCTCCAGGCCGGGGCCGGTGGCCTCAACCCGGAGCTGCCGCATCGCACGGGAGATGGAAAGCAAAGCTATATCGCCCCCGCCCGCCTGAGAACAGGTGTGTTGCGCCCTGCCCCTGCATCCCCTATTGGGCAGTATGGCATCCGCACAACAGCATCCCCAGGCATCGGGCGAAAACAAGGCGTCAGGCAGCCGCCTGCGCTCGCCCCTGGGCCCGGGTCTGCACATTGCCGCAACACCCATCGGCAACGCGCAGGATGTCAGCCTGCGCCTGCTCGACGCCTTTGCGTCGGCTGATCTCGTGCTCTGCGAAGACACCCGAGAGACTGGCAAGCTGCTTGCGATCCACGGCCTGTCCGCCCGGCTCGAGAGCTATCACGAGCACAATGCTGAGCGCATGCGCCCGCGCGTGCTGGCGCGGCTGGCGGACGGCGCGGCCATTCTCCTCGTCAGCGATGCGGGCACGCCGCTTGTGTCCGACCCGGGCTACAAGCTGGTGCGCGACGTGATTGCCGAAGGCCATGCGGTGACGGCCCTGCCCGGCCCTTCCTCTGTCCTCGCCGCGTTGTGCATCGCAGGCCTGCCGACAGACCGCTTTTTCTTCCAGGGCTTCCTGCCCCCAAAATCCGGCGCGCGCGACAAGGCCATCGCCGCCCTTGCCGAAATTCCCGCAACCCTCGTCATCCTCGAGACCGCCAAGCGCCTGCCGCAAACCCTGCGCGCGCTTGCCTCCGGCCTCGGCGCGCGGGAGGCCGCTGTCACCCGCGAACTCACCAAGAAGTTCGAGGAAGCCCGCCGCGGCCCCCTGCCTGACCTCGCCGCCCATTACGAAGCCGAAGGCCCGCCACGCGGTGAAATCGTGCTGGTGGTCGGCCCGGCAACAGCCGGCGGTGACACGGACGAAGACGCCGATGCCCTGCTGGACAGGGCACTGACCGAAGCCATGCGCCACGACAGCGCCAGCCGTGCCGCCGCCGAAGTGGCACGCACCCTGGGCATCCCCCGCAAGCGCGCCTATGCCCGGGCGCTGGAGCTGGCCGACGCAGGCCCCTCCGCCAGCGAGGAGCGCGGCAGCGAAGAGTCCGCCAGCGAGGAGCGCGGCAACTGATGGCGTCCCCGGCCCCGCGTCGCGGCAACGGCCCCGCCAAAGGGTCCGGGACCAGGGCCGGAAAACGGGCAGCCGAGCGGCGCGGCCGCCATGCGGAAACTGCAGCCGCCTTTCTGCTCAGGGCCAAGGGCTATCGCATTCTCGCCCGCCGCCTGCGCACGCCGTCAGGCGAGATCGACATCCTGGCGCGTAAAGGCAATTTGCTTGTCATCGTTGAGGTCAAGGCCCGCGCCCGCCGGGAGGATGCGGGCATTGCCCTGACGCCGCGCCAGCAGCAGCGCCTCACTGCCGCGGCGTCCTGGCTGCCGCGCTGGCGGCCCGGCCTTGCCGGGTGCGACATGAGGTTTGACCTCATCGCCGTCAGCCCGTGGCGCTGGCCCCGGCACACACCCAACGCATGGATGGCCATGTAACGTTTCGTCACCGGCTTGATGGTCCGGCGGTGGGCGACCCCGCCCATTCCCCCTCGGCCCGGCGCGCCGTTTGTGGTATGAAATGCCTGTCCTCGGCGAATCACTTGCATGAAGCTGCAAGCGCAAAGCGCCAGCCCCTCAATGAACCGGAAACCGGTCGCGTGGGGTCTCCGGGACAGCGCCGCAGAAGCAGCGCGCACGGCCTGCACAGCAGGCCATGGATGCCACGAAGGCGTTCAACAGGGACAAGTCGAACCGGGCAAACCGCTACCCGCATGGGTCTCCGGCAGGAGACGGCTCCATGCGGGCGCCGCCGCTCATCCGCAGCTGTCACCGGGCCTCCGCCCGCCGCAGCGCGGATGGCCGGTGTGGTCGTGACCCGGCGTGCCCGATGGCCCGCCGCAATGCAGGTGGTGTCCCATGGCTATCAAGATGGCCCTCAAATCGTCGTCCCTTCTCGCGCTGGCAGCGGCGGGCAGTCTGGCCCTTGCGGCCTGCACCCCGGTCGGCATGGCGGTGGGCGCAGGTGCCACGGCAGGCATCGCCGCCTTCCAGGAGCGCCCCGTCGGCGAAGCGCTGACCGACACTGAAATCAAGCTCGGCCTCACCGACCGCCTGCTCAAGAGCGATGACGGTCTTTATTCCAAGGTCTCGAGCAAGGTCATGGAAGGCCGCGTGATGATGACCGGCCTCGTCCAGCGCGACGAGGAGCGGGCGGCAGCCACCCGCATCGCCTGGACCGTGCCGGGCGTGCGCGAGGTCATCAACGAGATCGAGATTTCCGAGACGTCCTCGCTGGAAACCCTGCCGTCGGATGAATGGATCGACGCCAAGCTGAGCGCCCGGCTGCTCACCGACTTCTCCATTTCCGACATCAACTACGCCACGGACGTCACCAACGGCTCTGTCTATGTCCTCGGCATCGGGCAGGACGAAGGGGAGATCGACCGGGTTGCAGCCCATGCGCGCGACATTTCCGGCGTCCGCCGCGTGGTCATGCACGCCATCACCGTCAACGACCCGCGCCGCATGGCCGAGCGCCCCGCAGGCGTCCCTGCCGAACAGCCCTTCGAGCGGCAGCCGGCGGGCGAGCGCCAGGGCCATGTGCTGGCAGAAGCCCAGGAGCGCGAAGACATCCTGACCGGACAGCCGCCCCTGCGCACCGATATGTCGGCCTATGACGATGCCGTCGCCATCGAAACGGCCAGCACCTCTACCGCCTATCAGCCCACCTATCAGCCCGCATATGAACCGGCCTACCAGCCCGCTCCGGCTTATGACACAGGCACCGGCGGGCCGCGCAGCCTGTCGCCGGGTGCCTCGGCCATCGAGAGCAGGGACTTAGCACCAGTGCGATGAGAGCGTTATCCTTCACCCGCCGGGGCGACGCTGACGCCCGGCGCCGTCAGCCACCAGCGGGAGCCATGAGCATGACCCCCGAGCTCGACCGCGTTCTGCGCGCCGCCGGAGAGGCCGCCGACGACGCGATTGATCTGGCCGAAACCGCCCTGGCGCTCGGCGCCTCGGACATGCCTGATCTGGTGCTTGATCCCTACCGCGCCCATCTGGCCCGCATCGCCGAAGACGTGGCGGCCCGTGCTGCAGCCCTTGCCGGCCCCGATGCCCAGTCCGCGGATCCCGCCCGCCGCGAGGCCGGCATCACCCGCGCCCGTGCCCAGGCCCTGGCCGACGTCATCGCCGGTGACTTCGGCTATGACGGCGACCGGGTGACCTATGACGACATGGCCAATGCCAATCTGGTGCGCGTCATCGACCGCAAGCGCGGCCTGCCGGTCGCCCTCGGGCTCATCTACATTCACGCCGGCCGCGCCAATGGCTGGGCTGTCTCCGGCGTCAACTTCCCCGGCCATTTCCTCGTCCGCCTCAACGGCATGGTGCAGGGCGGCCCGCCGCCGGTGATGATCGATCCGTTCTCCGGCGGCCAGGTGCTCGACGAGGACGAAGTGGTCGGCCTCCTCGCCCGCGTGCGCGGCCTTGATGAGGACAGCGACGGCTCCCCCAGCCAGGCTGACCTTGATCAGGCCCTGGCGCCGGTCACCGCCCGTGCGGTTCTGTTACGGCTGCAGAACAATATCTACACCCGCGCCCTGCAGGCCCGCGATACCGCCCGCGCCCACGCGATCCTCGCCCGCATGACCGCCATTGCCCCGCGCGACGCGTCCCTGTGGCTTGAGCGGGGCCGCCTCGACGGCGAGCTGGGCAACCTCATGTCTGCCCGCCAGGCCTTTGCCCGCGCTGCCGAACTGGCTCTCGCCGATGGCCGCAGTCATATTGTCCGCGAGGCCCGGGCCGCCTCCGACAGCCTCCGCATGCGCCTCCACTAGGCTGCAGCCTTGTGTGCCGGTCTAACGGCCTGCCTGCGCCGGATGTGCCCGCGCGTGCCTGGCACTTTGCCCATTGACCTTGCCGGACCCCGCACCGACATTCCGCCGGAACCGGACACACCGATACCAAGACGTGAAAGAGGCGGACAATGGCGCTCAAGATTGCAATCCAGATGGACCCGGTCGCGGCCATCGACATCAAGGGCGATTCCACCTTCCGCCTGGCACTTGAAGCACAGGCCCGCGGCCATGCGCTCTGCTACTACCTGCCGCGCGACCTTTCCCTCAGCAATGGCGAGGTGCTGGCCCGCACCCGCAGCCTTGAGGTGCGCGACGCGGAGGGCGATCATTTCACTGAAGGCAACGAGGTTGTCACAAACCTGCGTGACGTGGACGTGGTGCTGATGCGCCAGGATCCGCCCTTCGACATGAGCTACATCACCGCCACCCACATCCTCGATCACATCCACCCCCACACCCTGGTGGTCAATGATCCGTCCCATGTGCGCAACGCGCCTGAAAAGCTGTTCGTCACCGAGTTCGACGGCGTCATGCCGCCGACGCTGATCTCCTCCAGCGAGCAGGACATCCGCGCCTTCCGCGCCGAGCACAAGGACATCATCCTCAAGCCGCTTTACGGCAATGGCGGCGCCGGCGTCTTCCGCGTCCGCCCGGATGACGAAAACCTCGCATCCCTGCTCGAGATGTTCACCCAGATGTACCGCGAGCCGCTGATCGCCCAGGCCTATCTCCCGGACGTCCGCGCCGGCGACAAGCGCATCATCCTGGTCGACGGCGAGATCGCCGGAGCCATCAACCGCGTCCCGGCCGAGGGCGAAAGCCGCTCCAACATGCATGTGGGTGGCCGCCCGGAAGCAACCCGGTTGACAGACCGGGAGCGCGAAATCTGCGCCATCATCGGCCCGGAACTTAAAAAGCGCGGCCTCATCTTCGTCGGCATCGACGTCATCGGCGACTACCTCACCGAAATCAACGTCACCTCGCCGACCGGCCTGCGGGAGATCGAGCGGTTCGACGGCACCAATATCGCCGCCATGATCTGGGATGTGATCGAAGCCAAGCGCGCGTCCTGACCCGCTCGGGGCAACAGCGCCTGCCCGCCGGTCTGGCACTCTCCGGCCCTGGTGAGTGATAGTTCACCTGTCCCCAGAAAAAGAACGTGCGTTCATTTAATGTTCTTGCTATGGTCTCAAGTGTTAAGGCGGATTGGGGATAATTGTGCTCAGTTGTCAATTTGACGCAAGCGGGCGGAACATTTGTAGGCCAAAGCTGAAGCCTGTGCGTCGCCCGGCAATTTGCGTTTCGAGCACCCGCAGACTTTCCGTCAACTGATAATCGGCCATTCGGCGCAAGTCCGGATGGTCCGGCGTGATGGGGGTGGGCATGGTTGCACGCGTCAACACGGTTGCGTTCGAAGGTGTCGAGGCACGCGATGTCAGCGTGCAGGTCCAGCTTTCCCCTGGCGTTCCGGCTTTTGCCGTCGTCGGCCTGGGTGACAAGGCAGTTGCTGAAAGCCGCGAACGCGTCCGGTCCGCGCTGACTGCCATCGGTCTCGCCCTGCCGCCCAAGCGCATCACCGTCAATCTCGCCCCCGCCGACCTGCCCAAGGAAGGCAGCCATTACGATCTTCCCATCGCCCTGGCCCTGATGACCGCCCTGGGCGTTCTGCCCCAGGATGCGATGGACGGTTTCTGTGTATTGGGCGAACTGGGTCTTGATGGCTCGATCGCCCCGGTCACCGGCACCCTGCCCGCAGCCATCGCCGCCAATGGCGCAGATCGCGGGCTCATCTGCCCCGAAGCCTGCGGGCCCGAGGCCGCCTGGGCGGGGGAGATGCAGATCATCGCCGCCCGCTCGCTCCTTGAGGTGGTGAACCACGTCAAGGGCACCCAGACCCTGCCGGCCCCGCGCCCGGCCCCCCGCGCAGCGGGCGGCACCATCCCCGATATGGCCGACATCAAGGGCCAGGAAACCGCCAAGCGGGCGCTGGAGATCGCTGCCGCCGGCGGCCACAACCTCCTCTTTGTCGGCCCGCCGGGGGCAGGCAAATCCATGTTGGCAAGCAGGTTGCCGGGCATTCTGCCGCCCATGTCGACCCGCGAAATGCTGGATGTCGCCATGGTTGCGTCCATCGCCGGCACGCTGGAAGGCGGTGCCCTGAGCCCTGCCCGGCCGTTCCGCGCGCCGCATCATTCGGCCTCCATGGCAGCCCTGGTCGGCGGCGGCATCAAGGCCAAACCCGGCGAGATCTCCCTGGCCCACAACGGTGTGTTGTTTCTCGATGAACTGCCTGAGTTCGCGCGCCCCGTGCTTGATGCCCTGCGTCAGCCGCTTGAGACCGGCCAGGCGGTGATCGCCCGCGCCAACCACCATGTCAGCTACCCGGCCCGCGTCCAGCTTGTCGCTGCAATGAATCCGTGCCGCTGCGGCTATGCCACCGAGCCCGGCCTGGCCTGCGGCCGCCTGCCCCGCTGCGCTCAGGATTATCAGACCCGCGTCTCCGGCCCGCTGATGGACCGCATCGACATCCAGCTCGACGTCCCCCCGGTCTCCGCCGCTGATCTGCGTCACGGGGTGCCCGGTGAGCCGTCTGCCGCCATCGCCGCCCGCGTCGCCGCCGCCCGTACCCGTCAGGAAGCGCGCTACACATCCCTCGCCGACGGCAGCACTCTGCCCCGCACCAATGCCGAAGCGGACGGCCAGCTTCTCGACCAGGTGGTGCAGCTCGACACTGAAGGCCACGACCTGATGGATCAGGCCGCCGAGCGCCTGCGCCTGTCGGCCCGCGGTTTTGTCCGCGTCCTGCGCGTCGCCCGCACCATCGCCGATCTCGAGGCCAGTGACCGCGTCACCCGCGCCCACCTTGCAGAAGCCCTGAGCTTCCGCCGCGCCCCGGCCACCGCCCACGCGGCAGCCTGACGGCGGTCTCAAATCGCGGCCAATTTCGTTCCGGTCCGGCAACAACCACAGCGGAGTGGGCGCAGCACCCGCCGATCCGCATTCCGGTTAACGTGATCTTCAGCCACACGGGGCAGGGTAGGCCCATCGGCATCTGCCCGAAGGGGCCGGTGTCCGGTCACCTGCGCTGCAGCCGTCCCCCGTACCGGAGACCCGTGCCCCATGGCTCCCGCCTTCCTGTCCGCCATTCGCGCTGCGAGCGCCACGGCCTTGCGCCGCCTCGCCGATGGTCTGGCGCGTGACGGCGGCGAGGCGGCCCCGGTCCATGCGGAGCTTGATCGCCTGCGTGGGCTGATCGACGGCCAGGCCGACATCATCTTCCGCCGCGACGTCGCCGGACGTCTCACCTTCGTCAACGATGTCTTCTGCCAGACCTTCGGCACCTCGCAGGAGGAGGCCCTGGGCCGGCCCTTCCGCCCGGAAGTGGATCTCACCGCCGGGGAGGGTCTTGTCGGCAAGCCGCCATCTGCGTCCCTTGGCGCTGCCCCCGGCCAGCCGCTCATCATCCGTACCGATCAGCGTCTGCGCACCCAGCTGGGCTGGCGCTGGATCAGCTGGGAGGAATCTCCCATTCGCGGGGCCGATGGCCGCCTGCATGAAATCCAGTGCGCCGGCCGCGACATCACCGAGCGCAAGGACGCCGAGCGCGAACTGGCCCGCGCCCGCGACGAGGCAGAGCAGGCCAACCAGGCCAAATCCGCCTTCCTCGCCACCATCAGCCACGAAATCCGCACGCCGATGAACGGCATCATCGGCATTTCGGCCCTCTTGGCCGAAACCGATCTGACGCCGGAACAGGCCAATTACGTCCAGGCCGTCCGCCGCTCCGGCCATGCGCTGCTGCGGCTCATCGACGACATTCTGGATTTCTCCAAGATCGAGGCCGGTCGCCTCGAGCTGGAAGACCAGCCCTTCTCTCTGGAAGACATGGCCCAGGGCCTGGCCGAGTTGCTCGCCCCCCGCGCCGTCCAGCGCGGCATTTCCCTGGCCGTCGTGGTGGACCCGTCCCTGCCGGAACAGGTTCTGGGAGACCAGGGCCGCCTGCACCAGGTCTTTGCCAATCTGGTTGGCAACGCCATCAAGTTCACCGACAAGGGCGGCGTCACCCTGCGCCTTCTCCGCGCTCATGCTGAGCAAGACGGCCAGCACGTTACCTCCGATGAACGAAATGCGACCGTAACGCTGGAAGCCCGCATCGAAGACACCGGCATCGGCATGGGCGAAGACGATCAGCGCATTGTTTTCGAGGAATTCCAGCAGGCCCGCGCCCGCGCCGCCCAGAAACGCGGCGGCACCGGCCTCGGTCTCGCCATCTCCCGCAAGCTCATTTCCGCCATGGGCGGCACCATCGCGCTGGAAAGTGACGTGGGGAAGGGCACCGTCTTCACCCTCACCGTGCCCTTGCCGGTCACGTCTGACGTGCCCCTCGGCGACGCGGCCTCCCTCGCAGACACCCACGCCCTTGTCGCGCTGGAGCCGGTGGATGCCGAAGCACTGGCCGCCACGGTCCGCCTTCATGGGGGCAGGGCCCACGTGCCCGAAAGCGCGGCGACAGCCTTCGACGGCTTCACCTTCCACGGCACCCCGGCACTCATCGCCTATGCGGATGATTTGACCGCGCCCATGGTGATGGAGATCCGTCACCGCTATCCGGGCATCCGCATCCTCGCGGCCGCAGCCGCCGACAACCGCCAGCAGGCCCGCGATGCCTCTGGCCGCGAGCAGGCCCCTGCCGATGCCTACATCCTGCTTCCGTTCCGCCGTCATTCCGCCGTCGCGGCCCTCATCGGCGGTGAGGAAGCCTTCGCTGAGCCGTCCCAGGGTATGTCCGCGGCACCATCGGCTCTTTCGTCCCCTGCGCCGGATACCGCGTCGCCGACGGCCCCCGCACCCGCAGGCGGGCGCGTGCTCCTGGCCGAGGACAATGACGTCAACGCCCTTCTGACCGTCAGCGTGCTCGAGCGCGACGGCCACGAAGTGGTGCGCGTGCACAATGGCCGCGAAGCGGTTGAGGCACTGGAGACCCAGGCCCGCTTCGATCTGGTGCTGATGGACATGCACATGCCGGAAATGGACGGCATCGAAGCCACCCGGGAATTACGCGGCAACGGCCATGATGTCTTCGTGGTGGCACTCACCGCCAATGCCTATTCTGAAGATCGCCAGCGCTGCCTGGACGCGGGCATGAACGACTATCTCTCCAAGCCCGTCGAGCCGGACGCCCTGCGCGCCATTCTCGGCCAACGGGTGCGGGCAGGCGCAGAGCCCGCCACGCCATCCGTGGACAAGGCACCCCGACCGGCCCGCGCCGCCCACGCCTGAGGGCAGGCCAGGTACAAGCCGCAACGGGCAAAACTGTAATTAATTCAATCGATTAGGGTTGAGGCTGCGATCCCTTGCAGCCGGTGGCCATTCTGCGCGCCGTCAGGGATGACAACTTTGTTGCATTGATGCGCGCAGCAACCCACTTGTCTGTATCCGGCGCAACCGGACCGCTGCGGAAAGAGGTATTAACGCGCAGCCGAATGGGTTAAGACCGAACCGGCCCGTCCCGGCATGGTCACGACATCGTGGCACATCCGCTGTCACACCCTCCTGTCACATTGGGGACATCATGTGACATATGCTGGGCACGCGGCAGGGGCCAAAGGTGAGAGGGAGACACCGGTTTGTTCAAGCAGCTTGCAGTTGCCGGTCTGCGTCGGGGGTTCGGCGCGGTCATGGCGCTTCGCCTGCGCTACGCCCGGCGGCGTCCGCGCCGCGGCCGGCGTAATCTCATGCGCCTCACCCGTGGCTTCGTCGCCCCGCAGGCTTTCATTGGCACCAGCCGCCGCTTCCGCCGGGCCGCCACCCACCCGCATCTTCACACGCCCAAGACGCGGCGCGTCTTCTGGGGGCTTGAGCCGCGCACCATGGGCGCTGCCGGTTACCGCGCTGCGGCCCGCCGCCGGGTCAACCGGGCAGCCCGCTTCTCCGGCAAGTTCGGCCCGCCGCCGCGCCCGCTGGCCCGCCGCAAGTCGCTCGAAGTCCGGGTGGCGGAAACCGAGGCCGAAGTCCGCGCCGCCCAGCGCCTGCGCTACGAAGTCTTCTATGAAGAGATGTCCGCTCAGGCGAGCCCCCGCATGGCGGCAGAGCGCCGCGATTTCGACCGCTTCGACGCCTTCGCCGATCATCTGCTGGTCATCGACCATTCCCGCATTCCGGCTGACTACACCGGCCGCGACGTGCCCCAGGAGGCCGTTGTCGGCACCTACCGCCTGATGCGTCAGGAAGTGGCGGAAGCCCGGGGCGGTTTCTATACTGCGAACGAGTTCGACATCGATCACTGGGTCAAGGCCTCCGGTCCCGATACCCGCTTCCTTGAGCTTGGCCGCTCCTGCGTCCACAAGGACCACCGCTCGCGGCCGACGCTGGAGCTGATGTGGCATGCCATCGTCAGCTATCTCGTCCATTACGAGCTGGACGTGATGTTCGGCTGCGCCAGCCTTGAAGGTACGGACCCGGACGAACTGGCCCTGCCGCTTTCCTTCATGCACCACTTCTGCCAGGGCGATGGGTCCACCCCCAATGTGCGGGCACGTGACGAGCTCTATGTGAACATGAACCGCATCCCGCGTGATGAGGTGGACGCCAAGAAGGGCCTGCGCGCCCTGCCGCCACTCATCAAGGGCTATCTGCGTGCCGGTGCCACCATCGGCGACGGCGCGGTGGTGGATCACCAGTTCGGCACCACCGACGTGCTCATCATCTTCCCCGCCAGCCAGATCAATGACCGCTACCGCGACAAGTTCGGCAAGGGCGACATGAAGGGCGACAAGCCGGCTGAAACAAAAACGGAGACGGTGGCCTAGGCCATCCGTCTCCGCTGTCATGTCGTTCAGGCTGGCAGCCTGTCGGGCCGCCGGAATGGCCGCTCAGGCATCAAGCCCATAGGCCGCGATCGCCGCGAGGTTCACAAGGTCCGACACGGTGGCACCCAGCGGGGCGATCTGCACCGACTTCTCCAGACCCACCAGCAGCGGGCCAATCATTGAGGCCCCGCCCAGTTCGCCCAGCAGCTTGGTTGAGATCGACGCCGAGTGAATGGCCGGCATCACCAGCACATTGGCAGGCTCCGACAGGCGGCAGAACGGATACATGCTCATCGCATCACGGTTGAGCGCCACATCCGCGGCCATCTCGCCGTCATACTCAAAGTCCCGCTGCTGCCGGTCGAGGATCTCCACCGCCTCGCGCACGCGCTCGGAGCGTTCACCCATCGGGTGGCCGAAGGTGGAATAGGCCAGCAGCGCCACGCGCGGCTCATAGCCCAGGCGGCGCGCCACGGCGGCGGCCTGAATGGAGATGTCCGCCAGCTCCTGCGAGGTCGGCATGTCGTGCACGTTTGTATCCGCCACCAGCACCGTGCGGCCGCGCGCGAGGATCATGGAAATGCCCATGGCGCGCTTGCCCGGGGCATCGTCGATCACCCTGCGCACATCACCCAGCGCCACGGAATAGGAGCGGGTCACACCCGTCACCAGCGCGTCCGCGTCACCCGCCGCCACCATGGAAGCGGCGAAGATGTTGCGGTCATTGAACACCATGCGCGTGCAGTCGCGGGCGAGATAGCCGCGCCGCTGCAGCTTGGCATAAAGCGCGTCCGCGTAGTCCGGGCCCGCATCTGACACCCGCTGGTTGATGATCTCGATGCCCTCGGCGTCTTCCGCCAGGCCCGCATCCTTCATCTGTGCGCGGACGATGTCCTCGCGCCCCAGCAGAATCGGCGTGCCCAGTCCCTGGTCGCGGAAGGCGATCGCGGCGCGCACCACCTTGCTCTCCTCGCCCTCGGCGAACACCACGCGCTTCGGCTCGCGACGCACGCGCTCGACAATGAATCCCAGCGACGCAGCCGTCGGGTCAAGGCGGGCAGTCAGCTCCTGCTGATAACCCTCCATGTCGATGATCGGCCGCTGCGCCACGCCTGTTTCCATCGCAGCCTTGGCAACAGCCGGCGGCACGGTGGTGATCAGGCGCGGGTCAAATGGCACGGGAATGATGTAGTCCTTGCCGTAACGCGGGCGCATGCCGTGATAGGCGGCAGCCACTTCGTCGGGCACGTCTTCGCGCGCAAGCGACGCCAGCGCTTCGGCGGCGGCGATTTTCATCGCGTCATTGATGGTCGTCGCCCGCACATCCAGCGCCCCGCGGAAGATGTAGGGGAAGCCCAGCACATTGTTGACCTGGTTCGGATAGTCAGACCGGCCCGTCGCCATGATCACGTCCTGGCGCACCTCGTGGGCTTCCTCCGGCGTGATCTCCGGGTCCGGGTTTGCCATCGCGAAGATAATCGGGTTGTCGGCCATTGACGCCACCATCTCGGGCGTCAGCGCGCCCTTCACCGACACGCCGAAAAACGCGTCGGCCCCGTCCATCGCCTCAGCAAGTGTGCGCTTGTCGGTCGGTGCCGCATGCGCCGACTTCCACTGGTTCATGCCTTCCTGGCGGCCCTGGTAGATCACGCCCTTGGTGTCGCACAGAAGCGCGTTCTCGCTCTTCACGCCCATGGCCTTCACCAGCTCGAGGCAGGCGATGCCCGCCGAGCCCGCGCCGTTCACCACCAGCTTCATGTCCTCGAACTTGCGGCCCGTCAGGTGGCAGGCGTTGATCAGCCCGGCGGCGGCAATGATCGCGGTGCCGTGCTGATCGTCATGGAACACCGGAATGTCCATGAGCTCGCGCAGCCGCTCCTCGATCATGAAGCACTCCGGTGCCTTGATGTCCTCGAGGTTGATGCCGCCGAAGGACGGGCCGAGATAGCGCACGGAATTGATGAATTCGTCAGCGTCCTCGGTGCCAACCTCAAGGTCGATCGAGTCAACGTCGGCGAAGCGCTTGAACAGCACCGCCTTGCCTTCCATCACCGGCTTGGAGGCCAGCGCGCCGAGATTGCCGAGACCCAGGATCGCCGTGCCGTTCGAGATAACGGCAACCAAGTTGCCCTTGGCCGTATAATCATAGGCCGAGGTCGGGTTCTCCGCGATGGCGCGTACCGGTGCCGCCACGCCGGGCGAATAGGCCAGCGACAGGTCGCGCTGGCTCGCCATCGGCTTGGTCGGCGTGATCTCCAGCTTGCCCGGGCGGCCCTCTGCATGAAACAGCAGGGCTTCTTCGTCGGTGTAGCGGCGGCGGCTGCCGGAACCTTCAGTCATCGGGTGGTCGACCTTCATGATCATGTGGCGGGAACACCGGGCCGGCGGCGCGGGAGGCGGGCGGATAACGCAGCGTCCTCAAGGGCGCGCCAGGCGACCGGCGTCAGGCGGGGCTGGTGTAGCGGTGGCGCAAGCTATAGGCAAGTCCCGCCCGCAGCGCCACCCCGCCGGCGCCTGCCCGGCGCAACCCGGCTGTGCACCTGTTGCAGGCCTGCCGATCCTGTCCGCGGCCCGGACCTGGTCGCGCAACCTCGGGCGGCCTGATAGTCTCCCTGTCGCCTGCCACCCGCCTTGCTGTCCCATCCGGTAACTCCGCCCCCCATGACGCCTCCCATCCTCAAAGACACCAAGCCCGCAGCCCCCCTGACCGGGGACGCGCTGCCCGCCAAACCCGCGCCCACACCGATGATGGCGCAATATCTCGAGATCAAGGCAGCGCATGAGGACTGCCTGCTGTTCTACCGCATGGGCGATTTCTACGAGCTGTTCTTCGATGATGCGGCCCAGGCCGCCCAGGCGCTCGACATCGCGCTCACCAAGCGCGGCAAGCATCTGGGCGAAGACATCCCCATGTG
Organism: Pyruvatibacter mobilis; assembly: GCF_012848855.1. Lineage (NCBI taxonomy): Bacteria > Pseudomonadati > Pseudomonadota > Alphaproteobacteria > Hyphomicrobiales > Parvibaculaceae > Pyruvatibacter > Pyruvatibacter mobilis. The sequence goes on along the minus strand of NZ_CP051630.1, from coordinate 2,861,279 downwards.
CGGCGTCCCCGTCCATGCCGCTGACGCCTATCTCTCCCGCCTCATCCGCAAGGGCTTCCGTGTTGCCGTCTGCGAGCAGACCGAGGACCCGGCAGAGGCCAAGAAGCGTGGCTCCAAATCCGTCGTCCAGCGGGCTGTGGTGCGCATCGTCACCCCCGGCACCCTCACGGAAGACGCCCTTCTGGACGCCCGCGACGCCAACATCCTCGCAGCCCTCGCCCGTGTCCGCGCCGACGGCAGCCAGACCCTCGGCCTCGCCTATGCAGATGTCTCCACCGGCGCCTTCCAGGTCGAGGCGGTCGACGCCCCGGCCCTGGCCGCCGCCCTGGCGCGCCTCGCCCCCAGCGAACTCGTGCTGCATGAGGGCCTGCTCGCCGATGAGATGATCGGTGATGCCGTCCAGCAATCCGGTGTTCCGCTTACCCCGCTCAGGGCGTCCGCCTTCGACAGTGACGCCGCCCGCAGCCGGCTTGAAGGCCTGTTCGGCGTCAGGGCACTCGATGCATTCGGTGATTTCACCCGCGCGCAGATCGCCGCCGCCGGGGCGCTGGTCGACTACGTGACCCTCACCCAGGCCGGCACGGCGCCGGTGCTCGAGCCGCCGCGCGGCGCCAGCGACCGCGGCCTGATGGCAATCGACGCGGCCACCCGCACAAGCCTTGAACTCACCCGCGGGCCGGATGGCGCCCGCGACGGCAGCCTGCTTGCCGTCATGGACATGACCGTCACCGCCGCAGGGGCGCGCGAGCTCAAGGCAAGGGTCGCAGCTCCCCTGGCCGACCCCGCGCCGATCAACCGCCGCCTGGCCGCCGTTACCCTGTTTGCCGAACACGGCACCCTGCGCCACGACATGCGCGACTGCCTGCGCCAGATGCCGGATCTCGAGCGCGCCCTGTCGCGTCTCGCCCTCGGCCGCGGCGGCCCTCGCGACCTTGCGGCGATCGGGGCCGCTGTTGCCGCCGCCGCCCGCGCGGCTGCGTTGCTGGACCCGGCCCGCGGCGCGCCCGATTTCCCGCCCCTGCCGGAAGATGTGGCGGAGGCAGCCGCGGCCCTTGAGGGCGCCCGCACCGGCGCGCCCGCCGCGCTCGCCACCTTGCTGGGCCGCGCCCTTGTTGAGGAGCCGCCGCTCTCCGCCCGCGATGGCGGATACATTGCACCGGGCTATGACGCGGATCTCGATGAGCTGGTGTCCCTGCGCGACGGCAGCCGCAAGGTCATCGCAGGTCTTGAGGCCAGGTACCGCGACCAGACCGGCATCAAGACCCTCAAGGTGCGCCACAACAATGTGCTCGGCTACTTCATCGAAGTCACCGCCACCAATGCCGACAGGCTGATGTCCGGCGATCTCGCGGAAACCTTCCGCCACCGCCAGACGCTTGCCAGCGCCATGCGTTTCACCACCGTCGAACTGTCCGAGCTGGACGCCAAGGTGGCGCGGGCAGGGGAGGGCGCCACGGCGCGGGAAAAGGAGCTGTTCGAGGCGCTGGTCGCCCAGGTCACCGAGATCGCCGAACTCGCCCCCATCGCGCGTGCCCTTGCAGGGCTCGACGTCGCCGCAGCCCTGGCCGAAGCAGCTCAGGCCCACGCATGGGCACGGCCGCGGATAGACAACTCACTTGCTTTTAAAGTGGACGCAGGCCGGCACCCGGTAGTGGAAGCCGCCCTGAAGGCGCAAGGGGCAGGGGGCTTCGTGCCCAATGACTGTGACCTAACCGCGGATGCGGCACCGGCCGAGGCGGAAGGGGAAGAAAGCAGTACCAGCCGCCCCGTCTGGCTTCTCACCGGCCCCAACATGGCCGGTAAGTCAACTTTCCTGCGCCAGAATGCGCTGATCGCCGTCATGGCCCAGGCTGGCAGCTTTGTGCCCGCTTCGTCCGCCCATATCGGGGTTGTCGACCGTCTGTTCTCCCGCGTCGGCGCGTCTGACGATTTGGCGCGCGGCCGCTCCACCTTCATGGTGGAAATGGTGGAAACCGCCGCCATCCTCAATCGCGCAACGGACAGGTCACTTGTCATTCTGGATGAGATCGGCCGCGGCACCGCCACCTATGATGGCCTGTCCATCGCCTGGGCGACCCTCGAGCATCTGCATGAGGTCAACCGCGCCCGCACCCTGTTCGCCACCCATTATCATGAGCTGACGGGCCTCACCGCCACCCTGCCGCGCCTGGCCAACGCCACCATGCGCGTGGCCGAGCACGGCGAAGATGTCGTTTTCCTCCACGAGGTCGCTCCCGGCGCGGCCGACCGCTCCTACGGCATTCACGTTGCCCGGCTCGCGGGCCTGCCCGCCCAGGCATTGACCCGCGCCGAAGAAGTGCTCAAGGCTCTGGAAGAGGGCGACACCGCTGCCGGCACCCGGCAGGATCTCGCCCGGGACCTGCCCCTCTTCGCCGCTGCCCCGCGCCCCCGCTCGTCCGGCCACACGGCTGCGGCGCCCGACCCGGTGCGCCAGACCCTCGCAGACGCCAACCCCGACGACATGACCCCCCGCGAAGCTTTGGATTTCCTGTACCAGCTTCGCCGCAAGCTCGGGGATGGCGCAACCTAGCCAGGCATCGCGGGGCGCCCTTCCTTGGCACGCCTCTGCGGCTCAATCCTGCGCAACAAAAAACCCCCGGCCCGGTACCGGCGGCACGCCGACATCGGACCGGGGGCTGTGTCGATTATGCGGGCAGGCCCGCAATCATGCCCGGCGGGCAGGACGCCGCTAGCTCACCGGATCAGGGATCGGCTCCATCTTGATCGGCTCGTTGGCGCTCGGCTCTGACTTCACCGGCGCGTCCTCGGCCTGCGTTGCCACCTCCGCACTGTCGTCCTTGTCCAGGGACACGGAAATCGAGCTGTCATATTTGGCATTGGCACCGGAAGCGGCATCAATAGCCACGCCGACCAGGCCGCCAATCAGCACATTGCCGAAAGTTGCCGCCGCAATTTCGGAGTTCACGATACCGGTGGTCTCGCGATAGCCCTCCTTGTTGCAACGCACCACAAGATCAGTGTTGGATTTCTCAACATGCACCGTCTGCGGCGTCTTGGGCACATTGGCAACCACATTGCCGTTGCGCTCCACCTGGCAGTTTGCTCCCGTCGGATAGGAAGAAATCAGAATGTCCTGCGACGTCCCCTCAACGATCGTTGAACAGCCGGCAGCGCCGAGCGCGACGAGCGCGACAGCGAACCCCATACGAATGGCCATCTGGCCCCCCTCTTTTGTTTTCTCACGCGTTGCGCGAATAAGGCGTGCAAGGTTGAATCTTTCATCCGGCTTGGCAACAAACTTTGTCCCGCCAGGGCAGGCATTGGGGCAGCAAACACGCTATATGTGATGTCATGAGCACAGCATCCGAGACAGACGCCACTCCCGCCAAGCCAGTGACGGCCTCACGGCTGGCCGTCACCCTGTCCCCGGAGGAAATCGTCGATGGCGAGGCGTTGCGCGTGGCGCTCACAGCCTCCTTCCGAGAGCATGCGGGTGACGAGGTAGCCCAGCGCACCGCCGTGCTGGACCTTCTGAAAAAGACCATGGCCGAGGGCCGCGCCCGCATCCGCGACGCGCTGGAACGCGGCATGAAGGGCGTCAAGACGGCGCAGAACCTCTCCTACCTGCAGGATGTGGTGATCCAGGCGTTGTATGACTATTGCCGGGTGCATGCATTCCCATCCGCTCATCACACCGAGGCGGAGAACATCTGCATCGTCGCCGTCGGCGGCTATGGCCGCGGCACCCTGGCACCGCAATCGGATATCGACCTGCTTTTTGTGCTGCCCCACAAGCAGACCCCTTGGGGCGAGAGCGTGGTCGAATACATGCTCTACATGCTGTGGGATCTCGGCCTCAAGGTCGGTCACGCCACCCGCTCGGTGGCCGATTGCATCCGCCTCGCGCGCGAAGACGTGACGATCCGCACCACCATTCTCGAAGCGCGCTATCTCTGGGGCCACCAGCCCCTGTTCGACGAACTGACCGACGCTTTCTGGAACGAGCTTGTGCCCGGCACCGGCCGCGAATTCGTCAAGCTCAAGCTCGCCGAGCGGGATGACCGCCACGCCCGCGCCGGCAAGTCCCGCTACCTTGTCGAGCCCAACATCAAGGAAAGCAAGGGCGGCCTGCGCGACCTGCACACCCTGTTCTGGATCGGCAAATATCTCTACGGCGTGCACGACCCGCGCGAGCTGGTGGAAAAGGGCGTCTTCCGCCAGAGCGAGATGCGCACCTTCATGCGCGCCGAAGAGTTCCTCTGGGCCGTCCGCTGCCACCTGCATTTTGTCACCGGCCGTGCCGAAGACCGCCTGTCCTTCGACATCCAGATCGAGATGGCGCGCCGCCTCGGCTATGTCAGCCATGGCGGCATGAAGGACGTGGAACGCTTCATGAAGCACTACTTCCTCGTCGCCAAGGATGTGGGCGATCTCACCCGCATCTTCTGCGCCACCCTGGAAGACCAGCAGCGCAAGGCCGGCCCCGCCGCCAGCGCTGCCGACCGTCTGCGCAGCCGTCTTGAGCCCTTCATGCAGGCTGTGGGCCTTGGTGCCCGCATGCGCAAGGGGGCAGACCCGCTGCCGCCAGGCTTCGTGCTGGATGGCTCCCGCATCAATGCAGGCGACGAGGACCTGTTCCGCAAGGACCCGGTCAACATCGTCCGCCTGTTCCACACCGCTGAAATGACGGGTACGGACATTCACCCGGACGCCCTGCGTCTCGTCCGCCGCTCCCTGAAGCTGGTGGATGCCGCCCTGCGCAAGGACGAGGAAGCCAACCGCCTGTTCTGCGAAATCCTGATTTCGCCGCACACCCCGGACATCGCGCTCAGGCGCATGAACGAGGCCGGCGTGCTCGGCCGCTTCGTGCTGGATTTCGGCCGCATCGTCGCCCTGATGCAGTTCAACATGTATCACCACTACACGGCTGATGAGCACCTGATCCACGCCATCCACATCCTCTCGCAGATCGAAAAAGGGGCGGATGCGGACGAACACCCCCTGGCCAACGAGCTGATGCAGAAGGTGCAGTCGCGCAAGATCATCTATCTGGCCATGTTCCTCCACGACATCGCCAAGGGCCGCAAGGAGGATCACTCCATCGCCGGGGCCAAGATCGCCCGCAAGCTCGGCCCGCGCCTCGGCCTCACCCCGGCCGAAACAGATACGGTCGCCTGGCTGGTGCTTGAGCACCTCATCATGTCTGACGTGGCCCAGACCCGCGACATCTCCGACCCGCGCACCGTCAAGGACTTTGCCGACAAGGTGCAGAGCCCCGAGCGCCTCAAGCTGCTCACCATCCTCACGACGGCGGACATCAAGGCCGTCGGCCCCGGCGTGTGGAACGGCTGGAAGGCCCAGCTCATCCAGCAGCTCTATGACGAAACACTGCCGCTCCTGTCAGGTGATCATGAGGCCCCCAGCCGCGCCGCCCGCGTCGGGGTTGCGCGCGATGCCCTCAAGCAGCGCATCTCCGATCTCGGCACTGCCACCGTCGAAAGCTTCGCCGGCCGCATGACCGACAGCTACTGGCTGGTGGTGGACCCGGACACCCAGGAACGCCATGCCCGCCTCATGGCCGGCGCGGACACGTCCCATGGCGACGAAGCCGTGCTGGAAATCGACGTCACCCCGCTGCCCGACGATGATGCGACGGAAATCTCCGTCTACGCGCTCGACCACCCGGGCATCTTCTCGCGCATCGCCGGTGCCGTCGCCATGACCGGCGCCAATATCGTGGACGCCAAGATCTTCACCACCAATGACGGCATGGCGCTCGATACCTTCTGGGTACAGAGCGACAATTCCGAGGTGCTGGATGATGCCCGCCGCGTGCAGCGCCTGCGCGAGCTCATTGACAAGACCCTGCGCGGCGAGGCCAAGCCCAAGGAAGCCATCGCCCGCGAGCGCAAGCGCACCCGCCGCCAGCAGGCTTTCGAGATCGAGCCCCAGGTCCTGATCGACAATTCAGTGTCCGACCGTTTCACGGTCATCGAGGTCAACGCGCTGGACCGCCCGGGCCTGCTCTATGACCTCACCCGCGCCCTGTTCCACCTGGGCCTCACCATCACCTCCGCCCACATCGCCACCTATGGGGAGCGCATCGTCGACGTGTTCTATGTAAAGGATGTCGCCGGCGGCAAGGTGGTGCAGGACGGCAAGAAGGAAGCCGTGGAAGACGGCCTCCTCGCCGCCATCAACTCAGCCTTGAGCCCCCGCCCCAAGGACGTCGAAGAACGCGTCCAGAAACGCACCGAACGCCGCGAAGCCGCCCGCGAAACCGGCCAGAAGGCAAGAGATGCAAGGACGAAGCGGCTGAAGGGGGCGGCGGAGTAGGGCTTGGCACCCAATCAAATCGTAACTACAATATAATAATCAGGCGTTACGATGGAATTCGAATGGGATGACGCAAAAGCCGCCGCCAATCTGGCTAAACACGGCGTTGCTTTTGACGAAATCCTCGATTTCCAATGGGATCGGGCCATTGTGCTTGAGGACACGCGCCGCGATTACGGCGAGCCACGCTATATCGCGCTCGGCCCTATAGGCTCGCGCATCTATGTGGTTGTGTTTACACGGCGCAGCCCGGCGGTCCGCCTGATCAGTTTGCGTAAGGCCAATCGGCGAGAGGTGGCTAGTTATGAGCGGGAAGAAAAAGCCTGACGCGATATCCCAAGAGGATTGGGATGCTGTCGACAGTCCTGAGCTCACCGATGATCAACTCGCAGCCATGCGCCCGGCCGACGACGTCCTGCCGGACGTGGTGGACGCGTATCGGAAAACCCGCGGCCAGCAGAAGGCGCCGACGAAGCAGCAGGTGACCCTTCGGCTGGATCAGGACGTCGTCCAGCACTTCAAACAGGATGGTGCCGGTTGGCAAACCCGCATCAACGCCGCATTGCGCACAATGATCACGGTAGACGAAAAAAGATAGGCTGAGCGCACAGGCCACGTCCCTCGGCCTTGCTTTCGCCCCCAAACACCCGCATCCCTTTCGCCCATGAACCTCCTGCGCGCCTTCGCCACGGTCGGTGGCATGACCATGATGAGCCGTGTGCTGGGCTTCGTGCGCGATATCCTGATCGCCGCGGTGCTGGGCACTGGGCCCATGGCCGACGCGTTCTTCGTGGCGTTCAAGTTCCCCAATCTGTTCCGGCGCCTGTTTGCCGAAGGCGCGTTCAACTCGGCCTTCGTGCCGCTCTTCGCCAAGCGGCTGGAAGGCGAGGGCGAAAAATCCGCCCGCCAATTCGCCGAAGAAGCATTTGCGGTCCTCCTCACAACGCTGGTGATCGTCACCGTCGCAGCCCAGCTCGCCATGCCGTGGCTGATGTATGTGATCGCCCCGGGCTTTGCCGACACGCCGGCCAAGTTCGACATGGCGGTGGTCTTCACCCAGATCGCCTTCCCTTATCTTCTGTTCATGTCGCTGGTGGCGCTGCTGTCGGGCGTGCTCAACTCGCTGGGCAAGTTCGCCGCCGCGGCCTTCGCGCCGGTGCTGCTCAACGTCATCCTCATCGCCACCCTCACCATCACAGCGCCCTGGTTCGCCAATCCCGGCCTCGCGCTCGTCTGGGGCGTCGCGGCGGCAGGGCTGGCGCAATTCCTCATGCTGGCCTGGGCTGCCCGCCGCGCCGGCATGCTGCCGCGCCTGCGCCTCCCCCGGCTCACCACCGGCGTCAAACGCCTCGTGGTCCTCGGCATTCCGGGCGTCATCGCCGGCGGCATCGCGCAGATCAACCTTCTGATCGGCACCATCATCGCCTCGCTGCAGGACGGCGCGGTGTCGTGGCTCTATTACGCCGACCGGGTCTACCAGCTGCCCCTGGGCGTCATCGGCATCGCCATCGGTGTCGTGCTGCTGCCCGATCTCGCCCGCCGCCTGCGCGCGGAGGATGCGGGCGGCGCCCTGTGGTCGCAGAACCGCGCGCTCGAGTTTTCCATGCTGCTGACCCTGCCCGCCACGGCAGCGCTCATCGCCATCCCCGGCCCCATCGTCGAGACCCTGTTCGAGCGCGGTGCCTTCGACGCGGCGGATACGCTGAACACGCAAATGGCGCTCGCAGCCTTCGCCCTCGGCTTGCCCGCCTTCGTGCTCATCAAGGTCTTCTCGCCCGGCTTCTTCGCCCGCGAGAACACCGCCACCCCCATGCGCTTTGCCGCCGCCGGCATCGCCGTCAACATCACGGGCTCGCTGATCCTGTTCTACCAGGTGGGCTTTATCGGTATCGCCATCGCCACCTCAATGGCCGCCTGGGTCAATGCCGGGCTCCTGTGGCTGCGCCTGCGCTCCCTCGGCCATTACACGGCTGATGAGCGCCTCATCGCCCGCCTGCCGAAAATCATCCTCGCAAGCGCGCTGATGGGTGCAGCCCTCTGGGCCGCCGCCACCTATGCCGGGCCTTACGCGGCGGACCTCGTCTCCAATGGCTGGACGGCCGAAGCCCTGGGCATCCTCGCCCTTGCAATTCTGGTCGCTGGGGGCGCGGCAACTTATGCACTACTGTGCCAGCTCACCGGCGCGGCGACGGTCGCTGATATCAAGAAGGTCTTGCAGAGATAGCCTAAGGCTTCCATCCACAGCGATTTGCGATCTGTTCAACCACTTGATTGATGCCCTTGATGTCAAAACGAGCTCGAACGGTGTTGTCTCCATATGGCGTTGTCTCAAGCAAGAAACTGCTAGCTCCCTTCAGCCGTTTAATGAGACTGATTCCGCTGCCACGCCATTTGCCAGTTGCTTCGTAATCGGTCGACATCGACCATTTTTCTGTTCTTGGACTGTTTTTATCAATTCTATATCGAACGCTATGATTGTTGTAGATTCCTCCAGTCGTAATGTATCTCCGCCAATTAACATAAATATTCGTTCTATTCTCAATGCACGAAATTGTTAGTTTTGCGTACTGTCCCCCAAAACCAAACTGACTAGGTACCATCTCTTGGGAGTCGACAGAAAAAGACAGATTCCTGAAGTCGTTCATTTCAGATGTCCAGTCACCTTTCTGCCAGTTCCCAGGACTCGCAAGAGTCACATTGCCCATCATGACAAAAGCGAATGTGGGCAAACCTAAACTTATGCATCGACTTAGATATGAGATCATTTGGCACCCCCTTTGCTCAATCAGGCTTAGTTTCCTGCGAAATGCAACCCAGAGCAACTAATTCTGGTGACTTGCGGGTCTGATGCCAGCGCGCCATAAGACGCGCCATCTGTTCTGGCCACCCCGGTTTCCACCACCGGGGTTTTTTGGAGAAGTGCCACTCATGTCCTCACCTGCTTTCCCTGATCGCGTCTTTTCCGGTGTCCAGCCCACGGGCACCCTCACCCTCGGCAATTACCTTGGCGCCATCCGCCGCTTCGCCGATTACCAGGACCGCTACGAGTGCCTCTACTGCGTGGTGGACATGCACGCGATCACCCTCTGGCAGGACCCCGCCGAGCTTCACGCCAACACCCTCGGCGTCACCGCGGCCTATCTCGCAGCCGGTCTCGACCCTGAAAAGAACATCATCTTCAACCAGAGCCAGGTGCCCCAGCACGCGGAGCTGGCCTGGGTGTTCAACTGCGTCACCCGCATCGGCTGGCTCAACCGCATGACCCAGTTCAAGGAAAAGGCCGGCAAGCACCGCGAGAACGCGTCTGCCGGGCTGTACGTCTATCCAAGCCTCATGGCGGCGGACATCCTCGTCTATCGGGCCACCCATGTGCCCGTCGGCGATGACCAGAAGCAGCACCTTGAGCTCGCCCGCGACATCGCGCAGAAGTTTAATCACGATTACGGCGATATCATCCGTGAGCGGACGAACCAGGACGAGTTCTTCCCGCAGCCCGAACCGCTGATCGAGGGCCCGGCCATGCGCGTCATGAGCCTGCGCGACGCCACCAAGAAGATGTCGAAGTCCGACCCGTCGGACATGTCGCGCATCAACATGGATGACGACGCCGACACCATCGCCCAGAAGATCCGCAAGGCGAAGACCGACCCTGAGCCCCTGCCGGGAGAGGAAGCCGGCTTCGAAGGCCGTCCGGAGGCGGAAAATCTGATCGGCATCTATGCCGCCCTGGCGCAGGAACCGAAGCTGGCTGTGGTCGATCGTTACGCCGGTGCCCAGTTCTCGGAGTTCAAGAAGGAGCTCACCGAACTGGCCGTCACCACGCTTGCGCCTGTGTCCGACGAGCTGCGCCGCCTCAAGGCGGATCCGGGCTACCTCGAAGGTGTGCTCAAGTCAGGTGCTGAGAAAGCCGCCGGGCTGGCCGAGCCCGTCATGCGCGAGACCAAGGCCATTGTCGGGTTCGTAGGTGCCCGCAGCTGACCTGTGGTCTGCAGACAAGAGCGCGGGAGAGGGCGTCACTTGATCCATTTCCCGCGCTTCTTATGTAAAAGCCGAACCACGACAGACCCGCTATAGTCCCTGAAGCTGAAAGAGAGGCCGGGCCACATCCATGGGCATGCTCGATAAGGTGCGCGACAGCGCCCGTTCCCTGCGCAACAAATGGGCCTATCGCGATACATCGGGCACGGTGGGCCGCCCGGCCGCCTCCCGCAGCTGGGTGCCCAGCCTCGAAGGTGTGTGGCTGCGCCGCCTGGCCATAGCACTCGCTGTCTTCCTGCTGCTTTATTACCCCATCGGCGCCTTCATCACCCACAAGGTGGATGACACGCTGGCCTATGAAATCCAGGGCGAGGTGCTCCCCGGCCAAAGCCGTGCGGTCGCCATCACCGCCGACCTGATCGACCGCGAGGTCAATCAGAATGGCTGGGTCGCCAATGATCCCTTCTTCGTCCCCGCCGCCATCCTCGACAACATGCCCAATTTCCAGAAGGGCGTTGTCGCCGCGCTGGCGCGCTTCTCCTTCGAGCTGACCGACCAATTGGGCCGCACCCGTGGCTCCAGTGAGGCGGATGCCGACCTGCAGGCCGCAGCGGGCCTGCTGCAATATCCCGGCGATGTCTGGGTGTGGGACCCCACTACGTCCCTCGTCCCCACTGCCACATCCGAGGCGCAGTACCGCAAGGCCATGCGTGCCCTGCGCAACTACAATTCACGCCTCGCCGCGGGCGACGCCACCTTTCAGCGCCGCGCCGACAATCTTCAGGCAACGCTTGATCGTATCGCGCTCGACCTTGGTTCCACCTCCGCCGTGCTTGACCGGCACGTGGTGGAGGAATCCGGTTTCCCCATCGATACGTCTGCGGATGATCTGTTCTATTTTACCAAGGGTCAGGTCTACGGCTACTACATGATCCTGCGGGAGCTGCGCCGTGATTTCGACCAGCTCCTCGTCGAACGTGAACTGGCCCAGCCCTGGGACGAACTGATGGCCTCCATGCAGCAGACCGTCGATCTCAACCCGTGGGTGGTGATCGACGGGGCACCGGACGCCCAGTTCTTCCCCAGCCACCTCGCAACGCAGGGCTTCTACCTGTTGCGGGCCCGCACACAGCTGCGCGAGATCACCAATATTCTCTTGAAATAGTCATTAATCTTGCCGCTTGCGTTTTGCCCGTGCGCGCGGGCAGTCTCATCGGCATGACCGACAAGAGTACCAGCCCCCAGACCGCGACCCAGTGGTCGGAGCCGATGCCGGACAACCCGGCACCCAAGGCGCCGCCCGCGCGCAAGCGCAAGTTCCTGGTCATTGCGGATGGCTCGGAAGAATCCAGCAAGGCCCTGCGCTTTGCCTCCCTCCGCGCGGCCCACACTGAAGGGGCGGTGACGCTTCTGGCGGTCATCGGCCCGGCCGATTTCCAGCACTGGCTGGGGGTGGAAAACCTCATGCGCGAAGAGGCCATGGATGAGGCGGAGCGCGTGCTGCACCGGCTTGCCGCCGAGGCCTACGACAATTTCGGCGTCCGGCCAGAGCTGGTGGTTAAGGAAGGCAAGCTGCGTGAAAAGATCGCAAGCCTGATCGAGAAAGACCCAGACATCGCCGTGCTCGTCCTCGCCGCTGCCACCGGCAAGGAAGGCCCGGGCCCGCTCGTCTCCTCCATCGCAGGCGATGCCGCCGGCGGCTTCGGCATCCCCGTCACCATCGTGCCGGGCGACCTCACCGACGAGCAGATCAGCCTCCTCGCCTGAGCCTGCACCCTGGCGCCATCCGCAAAACCCTGATGTCCCCATGGTTGAAGTGGTGGCCCCCATGGGCCATTTAGGGGATAACCAACGTCACAGGTCGGGTATTTCCGGCCCCGGAAAATGTCCGGACCTGCCCCGGAGCACGCATATGTTCATTCAGACAGAATCGACCCCCAATCCGGCCACCATGAAGTTCCTGCCCGGCCAGACCGTAATGGGCGAAGGCACGGCGGATTTCACCGATGCCGACGCAGCCAAGGCGTCGCCCCTGGCGGACCGCCTGTTCGCCCTCGGCAATGTGGAGGGCGTGTTCTTCGGCTCGGATTTCATCACCGTTACCAAGGCTGATGATGTGGACTGGATGCACATCCGCCCGGCCGTGCTCGGCGCGATCATGGACCATTTCACCACCGGCGCCCCGCTGATGGCCGATGGCGCGGAGACATCCTCCGGTCATGCGCCCTCTGACGGCGACGACAGCGAACTGGTCACCCAGATCAAGGACATTCTCGACACCCGCGTGCGCCCTGCCGTCGCGCAGGATGGCGGCGACATCGTCTTCCACGGCTTCGAGGAAGGCGTCGTCTATCTCAACATGATCGGTGCCTGCGCCGGCTGCCCGGCCTCGACCGCCACGCTGAAGAACGGCGTCGAGAACCTGCTCAAGCATTTCGTCCCCGAAGTGCAGGAAGTCCGCGCCGTCTAGGCAGCAGAGTAGTATGCCGCTTACCCGATACTACATTGCCGCCAGTGCGGATGGCTTCGTCGCCGAGGCAGATGGCGGCGTCGCATGGCTCGAGCGTTTCACCGATGACAGCGGCTATGGCTATGCGCCCTTCTATGAAGCAGTCGGTACACTGATCATGGGCCGCGCAACCTATGACCAGGTGCGTGAGTTCGGTGATTGGCCCTATGACGATAAACCGGCACTGATTGTAACCGGGCGACCGGTTGAAGATGCTCCACATGCTGGGGTTCGTGCCATAAGGCCGGATGAGTTAGTCGCGCGCGTCAGGGATATGCGCCAGGAGGATGAAGCCGGCGACATCTGGATTGTCGGTGGCCCGGCTTCGACCGCCCCGCTCCTGGCAGCCGGCCTGGTGGACCAGCTTGAGATATCCGTCATGCCGCAGCTACTGGGCAACGGAATCCGGCTGTTTCCTGAGGGGGGTCCGGCAGCGCCGTTGAAACTTCTTTCTCATCAGGCCTATGCGGATGGCGTTATATCGCTAACTTATGCCACCGGAGCATAAGTTCCCGCTCCTTGCCTTTGCCAGAATTCCGCCTGCAAGCCCGTACATCCAATAGAAAGCCAGGGATCCATGTCCGACAAGCTCTCCGCCCAGGCCCTCGACCAGCTTTTCTACGAGGCGCGCACGCACAATTTCTGGCTCGATAAGCCGGTAAGCGAGGAGACGCTGCAGGAGCTTTATGGCCTCATGCGCATGGGCCCCACCTCCGCGAATTGCTCGCCCGCCCGCATCATCTTCGTGAAATCCGACGAGGCGAAAGCCCGCCTGAAACCGCTTCTGATGGAGGGCAATCAGGAAAAGACCATGGCCGCCCCCGTCTGCGCGATCATCGGTCATGATGTGGAGTTCTACGAGCGCATCCCGGAACTGTTCCCGCACAATCCGGATGCCAAGAACTGGTTCAACGGGTCTGCCGAATTCGCAGAACAGACCGCCTTCCGCAACGGCTCTCTCCAAGGGGCGTACTTCATCATGGCTGCCCGCGCACTCGGCCTTGATTGCGGTCCCATGTCCGGCTTCGACAATGCCGGGGTGGACGAGGCTTTCTTCAAGGGCACCACGGTCAAGTCCAACTTCCTGTGCAATATCGGCTATGGCGATGCCGCGAAGCTTGATCCGCGCTCGCCGCGTCTGCCCTTCGATGACGCCTGCACGGTGCTGTGATCCGGTTGGCCGACAGTTGATTTCTATACGGATTAAGTTGTGACCTCATCTTCGAATACCGGGCCGGACGACGTCTTCGTCCTTGGCTTCGATACCGCCATGGATGCCTGCCAGGCTGCCATCGTGTCGCGCAGCGGTGCCATCGTGGCCAAGGCACATGAACCCATGAAGCGCGGCCATGCCGAGTATCTGATCCCGATGATCGGCGGCGTGCTCGAAGCCGCAGGCCTTGAGCTAAAGGATCTCACGCGCATCGGCGTCACGGTCGGGCCCGGTACCTTTGCGGGTTTGCGTGTCGGCCTGTCGGCGGCCCGCAGTTTCGGCCTGTCCCATGATATCCCCATTGTCGGTGTCACCACGCTGGAGGCTGTGGCCGTCACCCTGCCGGAACCGGAAGCCGGTCAGCCCCTGCGCGCCGGTGTCATCGCCTTTGATGCGCGCAATGACGAAGTCTACCTGCAGGTCGTCGACCCGCTCGGCACGCTCGTCGTCGCGCCGTCCGTGGTGGACCTGGCAACAGCAGCCGACGCCGTGCCCGAGGGGCTTGTGAATCTGTCCGGCTCGGGCGCACCCAAGCTGGCTGACGCGCTCGCCGCCCGGTCCCGCGCAGCCGACGTCAATGTCGTGGATGAAAGCCTGTGGGCGCCGCAGGCCGAGTGGATTGCCCGCCTCGCGCTCGTCGCCCCAGATGACAGGGTCGGCCCGCCATCCCCGCTCTACCTGCGTCCGCCGGATGCCAAGGAGCCCGAAAACGGCGGAGCGCTGCCCCATGCCTGAGACAGCTCAGTCCGCGGCGGCTGCCACATCTTCCATGCGCCCGCATGTCCGCCCCGCCCGGCCCGGTGAGCTCGACACCGTCGCCGATCTGCATGCCGCAGCCTTTCCGCCCCACGCGGTCTGGACCAGACAGGCCTTCGCCGACTTGCTGGCAACCCCGGGCACCTTTGCCCTCGTCTGCGGCCCCCAGGGTGAAGATGATGTGCTGGCCGGTTTCATCCTCATGCGGGTGGCCGGCACCGAGGCCGAGGTGCTGACCATCGCTGTTGATCCCGCCGGCCGCCGTCAGGGCGCCGGGCGCGGTCTTGTTCTGGGGGGCATCACCGCCTGCCTGGCTGCCGGATGTACGTCGGTCTTCCTCGAAGTCGCTGCCGACAATGACGCCGCCCGCGCCCTCTACGCATCCCTCGGCTTCGAGACGGCCGGCACCCGCAAGGCTTACTACCGACGCCCGGAGGGTGGGGCGGTGGACGGCATCGTCATGTGCTGGTCCGCCGATGCGGATCAGTCGCAAAACCTTTGATTTCATGAGGCTTTTGCCTCAAAAGGATGACGCCGGAGGCCGGAAGGTCTAGATTGTTTCCAAACTGGTGCAGGCCGTCCGCCGGCACCGGAACGACCGCGTTCGAAGATCAGGACGGATAAGCGAGATGGACAGGCTAGAGACACTTTGCGTCGAAAAAGGCATGCGCATGACCGAGCAGCGCCGCGTCATTGCCCGCGTGCTGTCAGCCTCCGATGACCACCCGGATGTGGAAGAGCTGTATCGCCGCGCCTCGGAGGTGGACCCCAACATCTCCATTGCCACGGTCTACCGCACCGTGCGCCTCTTCGAGGAAGCCGGCATTCTGGAGCGCCACGATTTCCGTGACGGCCGCTCCCGCTACGAGCCCGCCACCGACGATCACCACGATCATCTGATCAACGTGCAGACGGGCGAAGTGGTGGAATTCAACAACGAGGAAATCGAGCGGCTGCAGGAAATCGTTGCCCGCGAGCTGGGCTACGAGCTTGTGGACCATCGTCTCGAGCTCTATGGCGTGCCTCTTTCCGACAAGAACAAGTCAAAGGCCTCCGCCGGCTGACACCGGCCGGGGTAGGGGGGACACGCTCATGGGCACCTGGCGCGCCGGTCTTCGGGTAGCAGGCTTTCTCGGCATGACGGTCGCCATCATGCCTGTGCAGTGGCTTCTCATCCGTTTCGGTCTTGCCGGCGCGCGCAGCCTGCCGGTGCGCTATCACCGCCTGTTGTGCAAGCTCATCGGCATCAAGGTCACCGTCAAGGGCACGCCGGTCACTGACAGGCCGGTGCTCATCTGCGCCAACCATACCTCCTATCTCGATATCCCGGTGATGAGCACGGTCTTCCCGGTCTCCTTCATCGCCAAGAGCGAAGTGGCCACCTGGCCCTTCTTCGGGCAGATGTCCAAACTCCAGCGCACGGTCTTCGTCGAGCGCGAGCGCCGCACCAAGACCCGCGAGCACCGCAACGAAATCCACGCCCGCATCGTCAATGGCGACACGCTGATCCTGTTTCCGGAAGGTACCTCCAATGACGGCAACCGGGTGCTGCCCTTCAAGAGCGCCCTCATGTCCGTCGCCCAGATGAGCGTCGTCGGCGAGGACGGCACCCTGGACGACATGGTGATGGTGCAGCCCGTCTCGCTTGCCTATACGCGCCTGCACGGCATTCCCATGGGCCGCCACTACCGGCCCTTCTTTGCCTGGTATGGCGACATGGATCTCGTCCCGCATCTGTGGGACGTGTTCAAACTCGGGCCATTTGACGTGGTGCTGGAGTTCCATGAACCGGTTTCCATCACCGAGGCCGGCACCCGCAAGGCCCTGGCGCGCTATTGTGAGGACAAGGTGGCAGAAGGCGTATCCCGGGCCATCTCCGGCCGGGATGACGCCGGCCGCAAGGCCGCCTGAGCACCGTCCCGCCCGGCCTCACACACTGTCATCCGCCTGCCATCTGCCGCCCCCATTGTTTGGACAGGGCGAGTCGGGCTCAGGGTCCGCTTTCTCCCGCCCACTCCCGTCCGCATGGCAGGCCATTAACGGTGTCAGTTGAGCGCAAGGCCAATCAGGCGCATATAGGATGATAAATCAGTACGTTGCGCCTGTTCCCACGGAGTGAAATCCAAGTCTTGACGTCCCGACACCCATCCGCCCCCGCCGACAGCAACACGCCGAAGCTCTTCATCAAGACCTATGGCTGCCAGATGAATGTCTATGACAGCGACCGCATGTCGGACGCGCTGGCGCCCAAGGGCTTCGAAGCAAGCACGACGCCGGACGGCGCGGATCTCATCATCCTCAACACCTGCCACATCCGCGAGAAAGCCGCCGAGAAGGTCTATTCGGAGCTCGGCCGGCTGCGCGCCCTCAAGGAGGAGCGCCTGAAGGCAGGCCGCCCGCTGACCATCGGCGTTGCCGGCTGCGTTGCCCAGGCGGAAGGCGAAGAGATGTTGTCCCGCGCCCCGGTGGTTGATTTCGTCGTCGGCCCCCAGGCCTATCACCGCCTGCCGCAGCTGGTTGAGCGCGCCCGCGACGGGGAGCGCCCGGTGGAGACCGACTTCCCCACCGAGGACAAGTTCGAGCATCTGCCCCAGGCCACAAAACAGGTCACCCTGAAGCGCGGCCCTGCCGCCTTCCTCACCGTTCAGGAAGGATGCGACAAGTTCTGCACCTTCTGCGTGGTGCCCTATACCCGCGGGGCGGAAACATCGCGCCCGATGGCGCACCTGCTGGATGAGGCCCGCGCCCTCGTGGATGCAGGCGTCCGCGAGATCACGCTTCTCGGCCAGAACGTCAATGCCTGGCATGGCGAGGATGCGGGCGGCACAGCCTCCAATCTCGGCAAGCTGCTGTTTGCGCTGGCGGAGATCGATGGTGTCGACCGCCTGCGCTATACCACCAGCCACCCCCGCGACATGCACGGTGAGCTGTTCGCCGCCCATCGCGATCTCGACAAGGTCATGCCCTATCTGCACCTGCCCGTGCAGGCAGGCTCGGACCGCATCCTGAAGGCGATGAACCGTCAGCATACGGCGGATGAGTATCGCGCCCTTGTCGACAAGCTGCGCGACGCCCGGCCCGACATCGCCCTGTCAGGGGATTTCATCGTCGGTTTCCCCGGCGAAACCGACGAAGACTTCGAGGCCACACTGCAGCTGGTGCGCGATGTCGGCTATGCGCAGGCTTACTCCTTCAAATACTCCCAGCGCCCCGGCACCCCCGCCGCCACCCATGACGTGCAGGTCGAAGAAGACGTGAAGGCCGAGCGCCTTGCCCGCCTGCAGGCGCTGCTCAACGATCAGGCGCGCGCCTTCAACGCCACGATGGTCGGCCGCACCATGGATGTGCTGCTTGACCGCAAGGGCAAGCGCGCGGGCCAGCTCGCCGGGCGCTCGCCCTATCTGCAGGCCGTGCATCTGGATGCGCCTGATGCCCTGCAGGGACATATCGTGCCCGTCCGCATTGATGCCGCCCACGCCAACAGCTTGTCCGGCAGCCTGCTGCACGGGGATGCTGCCGCAACGCCTGCCACCGCCGTACCCGAACTGCCTGTTGCCTGACCCATCCTTGAGAAGGAGCCGCTGCTTGCCAGTCGAAAACAGCACCTCGCCCATCCCGTCCGGAACAGAGGACGGTTCCGCGGATCAGCCGCCTGCCGGCGGTCAGCCGGGCATCCGCTCCCAGGGCGGTGCGCGGCCCGATGTTGTGGTGCTGGATTTCGACGACAACCAGTTGGTAAGCGCGCTGGCTGGGGTAGCCGATTGCAATCTTGCCCGTATCGAGCAGCTCCTCGGCGTCACCCTCACCCCCCGTGGCAACCGCGTGGCCATCCGGGGCGATGAGGACACCCGAGGTCAGGCGGCCCGTGCCCTGGGGGATCTCTATGGAAAGCTCAAGCGCGGTCAGGACGTGGTGATGGCTGATGTGGACGGTGCCGTGCGCATGGCCACCAGCGCCATGCCGGAAGCAAGGCGTGGCTCGGCCAGCGTGCAGTTCGTCACCAAGCGCCGGGTGATCGAGCCGCGCTCTGCCAACCAGGCGCAATACATGCAGTCGCTGCAGACCAACGAGCTTGTCTTCGGCATCGGTCCTGCGGGCACCGGCAAGACCTATCTCGCCGTCGCAGCTGCCGTCTCCCTGTTCATCAAGGGCCAGGTGGACCGCATCATCCTGTCGCGCCCGGCCGTGGAAGCAGGCGAGCGCCTCGGCTTCCTCCCCGGGGATCTGCGCGACAAGATCGACCCCTATCTGCGCCCGCTCTATGACGCGCTCTACGACACGCTGCCCGCCGAGCAGGTGGCCCGCAGCCTTGAATCCGGGGAAATCGAAGTCGCGCCGCTTGCCTTCATGCGCGGTCGCACGCTCTCCAATTCCTACGTCATTCTCGATGAAGCGCAGAACTGCACATCGGTGCAGATGCGGATGTTCCTGACCCGTCTGGGCGAGAATTCACGCATGGCGATCACCGGCGATCCCACCCAGGTCGATTTGCCCATGGGTGCCAAGTCCGGCCTGCGCGAGGCGCGCGACGTGCTGCGTAACGTACCCGGCGTCGCCGTCACCGAATTCGCCAATGTGGACGTGGTACGCCACCCCCTCGTCACCCGCATCGTCGACGCCTACTCCAAGGCCGATGGCAAACGCCTGCCGAACCTGCAGGACAGCGGCGGCGACAAGGCGGGCGATACGGGACCGAAGGCCTGAGGCCGCTTTCCCATGGACGATGATTCCCCGAACGATGTTTCCCTGCATATAGAGTTTCGATGCGAGGACGACAGCTGGCAGGCAGTGCCCGATGCCGAAACGCTGATCGGGCAGGCCCTGCGTCTCGCCTGGTCCGGGGGCACAGATGGCGCAGGTGACACCGGCGGTGCCCCCCGCGCCGAAGTCTGTGTGCTTCTCGCCGGTGACACCACCCTGCAGGCCCTGAACCGCGAATGGCGCGGCAAGGACCGCCCGACCAACGTCCTCTCCTTCCCCGGGCCCGACATGCCGGTCCCCTCTGAAGACGGCACGCTGGTGTGCCATCTGGGGGATCTCGCCATGAGCTATCAGACCCTGGCCCGGGAGGCCGACAAGGAAGACAAGCCCCTTGCGCACCATCTCCAGCACCTTGCCGTGCACGGCATGCTGCATTTGCAGGGTCACGATCACGAGACCGAGGAAGAGGCCGAAGAGATGGAAGCGCTGGAACGCACGCTTCTGGCCCGCCTCGGCATTCCCGACCCCTATGCGGCCTGACCGGCAATTGGTGGCGCGACGGCCCATGCTTCTGTAATGATTGGGCCGCACACTTGCATCATGCCCATCCGGCGGGCTTTCGGTTGCCGGATACGAGGAGCCCTACGTCATGGCCTTGGCCGGCGATCCGTCGCATCGCGACCCTGCAGCCGATAAATCCGACCCCAGCAGTACGCAGGCGGACGTTGCGCAGACAACGCCCGCGCAGCCGCTCACCCAGCGCCTCGCCCGCGCATGGCGCTATGTTGTCGGAGGATCCGAACCCGGATCACTCGAAGCCTCCCTTGATGCCGTACTGGGCGAGGACCGTGAAGGCGGTCTGCAGCTGTCCAAGGCCGAGCAGGACATGTTCGTCAATCTGCTGGGCTTCAACGAACTGCGGACCGAGGACGTGATGGTGCCCCGCCCGGACATTGTGGCGGTGGAAGAAGGCGCGACCCTCGATGAACTCATCGCGACCTTCCAGGAAGCCAACCATTCGCGCCTGCCGGTCTACCGCGAAACCCTCGATGACCCGCGCGGCATGGTCCACATCAAGGATCTGTTGGGCTGGATCGCCGCCCATCACGGCCTCAGCAGCACGCCCGATGGCGAAACCAAGGCCGGAGAAGGCGATGCTGCAGCCAGTGAGGTTGACCAGTCCCGCAGCTTTGCCGTCAGCACCATCCGCCGTGATCTCATCTATGTGCCGCCCTCCATGCCGGCCATCGACCTGCTGCTCAAGATGCAGGCCAGCCGCCAGCACATGGCGCTGGTGATCGATGAGTATGGCGGCACCGACGGTCTCGTCACCATCGAAGACCTGGTCGAGGAAATCGTCGGCGAAATCGAGGACGAGCACGACGAAGAAGAACGCCCTGACCTTGAGCGCCTGGAGGATGGCCGCATCGATGCCATTGCCCGGGCCGAGATCGAGGAACTTGAGCAGATGCTCGGCATAGGACTGCTGTCTGAAGACAGCGAGGATCCGCCGGATACACTCGGCGGCCTTATCTTCGAACTGCTTGGCCGGGTGCCGCAGCGCGGCGAAGTCGTCGTGCATGACAGCGGGATCGAGTTCGAGATCACCGACGCCGATCCGCGCCGCATCAAGCGCTTGATGGTGCATCCGGCGTCAGCCGCCATTCTTCCGTCCCCGGAAGATGAGGCGGTCGAGTAGCAACGCAGGTCAGTTACGGGGTTTCAGCACATGCAGGGGTTCTTGGGGGGAGTAGCCGGCCTGGCTGCCTGGCTTGGCGCGCGCCCGGCCGCGCAGCGCATGGGGCTGGCGGCCGTGCTTGGCGGTGCAACGGTCCTGGCGATGCCGCCATTCGGCCTCTGGCCGCTGCTCTTCATTACCTATCCGGGCCTTGTCTGGCTGCTCGACGGTATCGCGCCTGATGCGTCCCCCGCGCCCCAAGCGCCAGATGTGTCGTCGCGCTTCGCCGGCTGGCCCGCCACGGCGGCCACGGCCTGGGCCTTCGGCTTCGGCTTTTTCATTTCAGGTCTCTACTGGATCGGCTCCGCCTTTCTGGTGGAAGCCGATGCCTTTGCCTGGATGATCCCTTTCGTGGCGATGATCCTGCCCGGCGGCCTCGCCCTGTTCTTCGCCCTTGCCGCTGTTGCCGCCCGTGCTGTGGCGCGGCGCGGTCCTGCGCGCGTCATTGCCTATGTGTTGGCTTTCGCCCTTGCTGAATGGCTCCGCGGGCATGTTCTCACCGGCTTCCCGTGGAATGCCGCAGGCTATGCCCTGTCCGTCTCCGACTGGCTGGTTCAGGCCACCGCTCTCTGGGGTCTCTATGGCCACACGGTCATAACGCTGCTCATTGCGCTGGCCCCCGCATTGCTGGCCGGGCCGGGCATTGCGCCCGGCAGGCGGCACGTGGCGGCAGTCCTGTGTCTCGCCCTGGGTATGCCCGTGCTTCTTTACGGCTTCGGGGCCTGGCGGCTGTCTGGCCCCGAACCTGTGGACGTAGCGGATGTGCGGCTGCGCATCGTCCAGCCCAACATTGCCCAGAAGGACAAATGGCGGCCGGAGCTTCGCGCCGCCAATTTCTCGCGCCTGCTGCGGTTGAGCCGGGCGGAGGATGATGCCGCCGGCATAACCCACGTGATCTGGCCGGAAAGTGCGCCGCCCTTCCTTCTCGCCGACAATGCGGACGCGCGGGCGCTGATCGCGCACATGCTGCCGCCGGGTGCGCATCTCATCACCGGGGCCGTGCGGGCCGAACCCCTCCCGCGCGCGCGGCCCGATGGACGTTGGGCCCGCTTCTTCAATTCGGTGATGGTGCTCGACAGTGACGCACGCATTCTCGACGTCTACGACAAGGCCCATCTCGTGCCGTTCGGCGAGTATCTGCCGGCCCAGGGGCTGCTCGAAGCAATCGGCCTGCAGCAGCTCACCCGGCAGCGCGGGGGCTATGCCAGCGGGCCCGGTCCACGTCCCATGAGTGTACCCGGCGCCCCGTCGGTCGGGCCCCTTGTGTGCTACGAGGTCATATTTCCGGGTAGTGTCGTGAGCGACCAAAGGCCGCAGTGGTTGTTGAATACAACCAATGATGCGTGGTTCGGAAATTCAATCGGCCCGCGACAGCACTTTTACCAGGCAAGAATGCGTGCAGTGGAAGAAGGTCTACCCGTCATCCGT
Organism: Pyruvatibacter mobilis; assembly: GCF_012848855.1. NCBI lineage: Bacteria > Pseudomonadati > Pseudomonadota > Alphaproteobacteria > Hyphomicrobiales > Parvibaculaceae > Pyruvatibacter > Pyruvatibacter mobilis. Next base: position 2,838,638 of record NZ_CP051630.1, on the reverse strand, counting down.
GCGGCAAATACTGGTATTTCCGCCGTGATTGGTCCCAAAGGCCAGGTCCGCGCCATATTGGAGCTAGGACAGGCAGGTGTCCTTGACCAACCTCTACCTGCACAAATCGACAAGACGGTCTACAGCCGGAATGGCGATACAATATTCCTCATAATGATTGCAGTTTGTGTGTTAACTATACTGTATTTCAAGGCCTCGAAATCAAAGGTTTGATTGCACCACTTTAAAACAACCATAGGTTGCAATTCTAAATATTCAGTCATCTTTTGACAATTGACGTATTGACGTGGTGGACGCCGAGTTGCACTCATAGGTTATTGTATAAAGCAAATTACCACCGTACTCGTGTGGAATTTGGAGGGTGCTGGGTGGCTAGGAAAGAACCGAATCCGATCGACGTCCACGTCGGCAGCCGCGTGCGGCTGCGGCGCCTTCTTGTTGGCATGAGCCAGGAAAAGCTCGGCGAGCAGTTGGGACTTACATTTCAGCAGGTCCAGAAATACGAAAAGGGCACCAACCGTATCGGCGCCAGCCGCCTTTACGAAGTGTCGCGCATTCTCAATGTTCCCGTTCAGTATTTCTATGAAGAGATGGCCGAGGGCGACGTGCCGGCCCGCAACGGCGAAATGGCTTTCGCCGAGGGCGACGGCACACCTTACGTGATGGATTTCGTGTCCAGCTCGGAAGGGTTGCAGCTCAATCGCGCCTTTTTCGACATCAAGGACCCGACCGTGCGCCGCTCGGTCATCGACCTGCTCAAGAACCTGTCCAAGGCGCAGCGCGAGGCTGAATAGCCGCGCGGGCGAATTGCATGGCCGGGCTGCGGCGGCCTGCTTGACGCATGGCGGCAAACCCGGCAAGAACGCCGCGGGTATTCACCTGCTGGCGGTGTCCTTCCGTCCGGCAAACTGCATGGCAAGGCAGGCTGACACTGCGCCCCTGACGGTGTGCAGGCACTCAGTATGAATTGCTGCGTCTGAAAACGGCCCGGATGGCCGCGTCACGGTTCCGCCCTGGCGCGCCCCTGTTGCCGGGTCAGGGGAGAAAGACAACCGTGGCACGTTCCAGCTACCTCTTTACAAGTGAATCCGTTTCCGAAGGCCATCCGGACAAGGTCTGCGACCGTATTTCCGATGAGATCGTGGACCTCATCTTCCGCACCGCGGCGTCGGAAGGCATGGACGCCTCACAGGTGCGCGTTGCTGCGGAAACCCTCACCACCACCAACAAGGTTGTCATTGCCGGCGAAGTCCGCGCGCCGGAAAGCCTGCTGGGCGATGGGGATCGCGTGAAGCAGGCGCCCTTCGAGGAAGTTGCCCGTGCCGCCATCAAGGACATCGGCTACGAGCAGGACGGCTTCCACTGGAAAAACGCCGACGTCGATGTGGTGCTGCACGGCCAGTCTGCCGACATCGCCCAGGGCGTGGACGCTGCCGGCAACAAGGATGAAGGCGCCGGCGACCAGGGCATCATGTTCGGCTATGCCTGCCGCGAGACCGACGTGCTGATGCCCGCCCCGATCGTGTTCTCCCACCGCATTCTCAAATCACTGGCAGATGCCCGCCACGCCGACGCCAAGTCGGGCCTTGGCCCGGACTCCAAGAGCCAGGTCACTCTGCGCTACGAAAACGGCAAGCCGGTCGCAGCCACCTCCGTCGTCGTCTCCACCCAGCATGATGAAGGCCTGACCACCGAGCAGGTGCGCGAGATCGTGCGCCCGCATGTGCTCAAGGTGCTGCCGGAAGGCTGGATGTGCCCTGAAGAGGAGTTCTACGTGAACCCCACCGGCAAGTTCGTGATCGGCGGCCCGGATGGCGACGCGGGCCTCACCGGCCGCAAGATCATCGTCGACACCTATGGCGGCGCAGCCCCCCATGGCGGTGGTGCCTTCTCCGGCAAGGATCCCACCAAGGTCGACCGCTCGGCCGCCTATGCCGCCCGCTACGTGGCCAAGAACGTGGTCGCCGCAGGCTTTGCCGACAAGTGCACCCTGCAGCTGTCCTATGCCATCGGCGTGTCCAAGCCCCTGTCCGTCTATGTGGACCTGCACGGCACCGGCAATGTGGATGAAGCCAAGCTCGAGGGCGCGATCCAGGAAGCCATGAACCTGAGCCCGCGTGGCATTCGCGAGCATCTCGGCCTCAACAAGGCGATCTATGCCCGCTCGGCGGCCTATGGCCATTTCGGCCGCGAGGCGGATGCCGACGGCGGCTTCTCCTGGGAGAAGACCGACCTCGTCGAGGCCCTCAAGGGCGCCATGAGCTGAGGCGAGACGGCGCAAGCCACATGACCGACAAGACCAAACGTGAGGGGCAGCCGTTTGAACGGCGGCCCCTCATTTATGGCCGGGCCAAGGGCAAGGCCCTGTCCCGGCGCCAGCAGCAGCTGTTCGAGACCTTGCTGCCGCAGGTGGCATTCCCCCTGCGCACCAGTGCGTCTGACCCGGCAATTGATCCGCACACGGTATTTCCTGGGCTGGAGGCGATCCATCTCGAGGTCGGTTTCGGCGGCGGCGAGCATCTTGTCGCGCGCGCCCGCGCCAATCCCCGCACAGGCTTCATCGGCTGCGAACCCTTCATGAACGGGGTGGCCAAGGTCCTCGCCGCCATCGACGAGGAAGACCTGCCGAATATCCGCGTCCATCACGGCGACGCCCGCGATGTGCTCGACAGCCTTACCGACGCCAGCCTCGACCGGGCCTATGTGCTCTACCCCGATCCCTGGCCTAAGGCGCGCCACAACAAGCGCCGCTTCATCGGCCCGGACACACTGGCCTCCCTGGCCCGCGTCATCCGCCCCGGCGGCATCTTGGAAGTCGCCAGCGACATCCCCGACTACATCCGCTGGACCCTGGCCGAAACCCGCCGGGATGGTCATTTTCTGTGGACGGCCAACAGCAAGGCCGAGTGGGAAACCGCGCCGCAGGACTGGCCCGGCACCCGCTACGAGGCCAAGGCCATCCGCGAAGGCCGCACCCCCTGCTATCTCGAATTCATCCGCGCCGCCTGAGCACGTCCCATAACCTCAGGTTATGCGCATCATTGCCAAATGCCATTTCCGTTCTTCCTGGCCGGCCCCTAGCTATGGCTCCCCGCACTTCTTGCGACCCCCGCATTTTTTGCGACACGGAGCCCTGCCATGCAGCCGGATTGGATTGCCCCTGAAGACGAAGCTCGCACCATTGCCCTCTACAAGCGGGTCAATGGCACCACGGGCCCCATCGCCCGGACCCGCGCCCATTGGCTCACCCGCCTGATCGCGCGCCTCCTCGCCGCCTCCACCTGGCGCCGCCGCAACGGCAGGCCGCAGCGGGATGTGGCTGCCATGGCGGAGCACTGGCGGCGCATCTTCGGGCTGGAAAAATACTGGACGCTGGAGCGGGTCGAGGACGACACCGCCTATGCGGAAATCCGCTTTCCCTGCTCGCTGGAAGGCACCGGCGATGTCCGCGCCTGCCACCGCCTGATGGAGTATGACCGTGCCCTGCTGCGCAAGATGGGCGGCGACCTGGTGGTGCTCCGGTCGCGCGCCGACCCGTCGGTCACCGGTGGCTGCAAGGTGGCGATCCGCATGAAGGGAGATGCGCGTACCGATCTCGTGCCGGCCCACGAAAATCCCGGTCCGGCCACAGGCGCTTGAATTGCCCGGGCTGCCGCCTGACATTCACTCCCATGATCCGTATCGAGCGCAAGCATCTGGCCATGGTGACCACCATCGCACAGGCGGGCACCATGACCGCCGCCGCCGATGCGCTCGCCATCACTCAGCCCGCCCTGAGCAAGCAACTGGCCCAGCTCGAAGCCATGCTCGGGGTCAAGCTGTTCGAACGCACCGCCAAGAGCAGTGCCACCGCGCAGATGACCATGCGGCTGACCCGCGCCGGCCGACGCTTCGAGACACGCGCCCGCAAGCTGCTGGCTGACTTGACTGATTTTGACAATGAACTTGCCGATCAGGCAGGCGCCGCTGCCGGGCGCCTGCGCATTGCAACCGATGTGATTCACGACGATCTGCGCCTGGCCCGCGCCATGCGGAGCTTCGCAGCCGCCCATGGCAATATGGAGCTGGACGCCCATCCGGTCGCCGACCCTCTTGAGGCGCTGGCTGACGGCCATGTCGACATCGCGGTGGTGGGAGAGGCGCCCCGCCGCGCAGGCATCCGCTTTGCCCCCATCGGCGAAGACGAACTGGTGGTGGTAATGGCTGAGGCTCACCCGCTCACCGCACGAAAGACCATCGCCGCGGTGGATTTCAGCGGCCAGGAACTCGTCTATCACCTGGATCTTGAGCGCTCGATCCTGTTCCGGCGCTACCTCCGCCCGGCAAACATCCGTGTCGGCGGTTTCCACCGCATCGAAAGCCCCGCCGCAATCCTTGCAAGCCTCGCCGAAAGCGACGCGATCACCCTTCTGCCCCGCCGCATCGTGGACGCCGTGCCGCAGGCCACGAGCCTTGAAACCCGGCCGCTTGCCCCGGACGGCTACCGCTTCACCTGGTACGCGGCCACCCGCAGCGACGATGTGAGGCCCGAGACGCACGCCTTCGTCACCTGTCTCAGCGAGGCAGGCCCCGCGCAATAAGCCATTGCCTTTTCAGCGGAAAGGAGTAAGGTTCCGGCCAAGTTGAGACCCCGGTTGTTTTGCTGGTATCGGCAAGATGGCTGCGACGGTAGGTTCTGGGGCCCCTGCGGGCCCCTTTTTTGTTGCTGGAGACCAAGGTTTGAGCCTCAAGGCAAAAACCCCTGCAGAAGAGCGCATCGAGGCCATGATCACCCCGCTGGTGGAGAGCATGGGCTACGAGATCGTGCGCGTTCGCATCATCGGTTCCGGCAGCCCGACCCTGCAGATCATGGCCGAGCGCCCGGACGGCACCATGCCCATTGAGGGCTGCGAGGAAGTGTCCCGCGCCATCTCCGCAGCGCTTGATGTGGAAGACCCGATCTCCGGCAAATACACGCTGGAAGTGTCGTCCCCCGGCATCGACCGCCCGCTCACCCGGGAAAAGGATTTCGAGACCTGGTCAGGGCACCTCGCCAAGGTCGAGATGCAGATGCCCATCGACGGACGCAAGCGTTTCCGCGGCATTATTGACGGCTTCGAGGACGGTGAAATCCGCATCGCTGTCGAGATTGAAGGCTTTTCCGAATTGCAGGTCGTCGGCCTGCCCTTCGCAGACCTGCACGACGCCAAGCTCGTGCTCACCGACGAATTGATCAAGCAGGCCGAGAAGATTTCTGCGGCCAATGGTGCCGGCCCGGCTGCGGCGAACACGAACACGCCCACCGAGCTGGTAACGAAAAAAGACCCTCTGGAAGAAGAGACCACGGAGTAAGGAACCCATGGCACAGGCTGTTAGCGCCAACCGGCTCGAGCTTCTGCAGATTGCCGACGCGGTCGCCCGCGAGAAGTCCATCGACAAGGCAATCGTCATCGAAGCGCTGGAAGACGCCATTCAGAAGGCTGCCCGCTCCCGCTACGGCGCGGAAAACGAAATCCGTGCGCGGATCGATCCGAAGACCGGCGAGATCCAGCTCAACCGCCTGCAGGAGGTGGTCGAGACCGTCGAGAACGACGCTACCGAGATTTCCCTGGAAGACGCCCGCGTCCGTAACCCGGCCGCCGTCGTCGGCGATTTCCTGACCGAGCCGCTGCCGCCGATCGATTTTGGCCGCATCGCCGCCCAGACCGCCAAGCAGGTCATCGTGCAGAAGGTGCGCGATGCCGAGCGTGACCGTCAGTATGACGAGTTCAAGGACCGCGTCGGCGAGATCGTGCATGGCCTCGTCAAGCGCGTGGAATATGGCCACGTGATCGTTGATCTGGGCCGCGCCGAGGCCATCGTCCGCCGCGACGAGCAGATCCCGCGCGAGGCCTTCCGCACCGGCGATCGCATCCGCGCCTATGTGTTCGACGTGCGCCGCGAGCCGCGCGGGCCGCAGATCTTCCTGTCGCGCACGCATCCGCAGTTCATGGCCAAGCTGTTCGAGCAGGAAGTGCCGGAAATCTACGACGGCATCATCGAAATCCGCTCCGTGGCCCGCGATCCCGGCTCCCGCGCCAAGATCGCCGTGCTCTCCAATGACGGCTCCATTGATCCCGTCGGTGCCTGCGTCGGTATGCGCGGCAGCCGCGTTCAGGCCGTGGTCAACGAACTTCAGGGCGAAAAGATCGACATCATCCAGTGGTCGCCCGATCCGGCCACCTTCATCGTCAATGGCCTCGCCCCGGCGGAAGTGGTCAAGGTCGTGCTCGACGAAGATGCAGAGCGCATTGAAGTGGTGGTGCCGGATGATCAGCTGTCGCTGGCCATCGGTCGCCGCGGCCAGAATGTGCGCCTTGCCTCCCAGCTGTCGGGCTGGACCATCGACATCCTGACCGAGGCCGAGGAAAGCGAACGCCGTCAGGCCGAGTTCACCGAGCGCTCCAAGCTGTTCGAGGAAGCCCTCGACGTGGACGAGGTGATCGCCCAGCTGCTGGCATCCGAAGGCTTCGCCACGGTCGAGGAAATCGCCTATGTGGAGCCGGAAGAAGTCTCCGAGATCGAAGGCTTTGACGAGGACACCGCCGCCGAGATCCAGGCCCGCGCGGTCGAGTATCTCGAAAAGCTGGACCAGGAGCGCGACGCCAAGCGCAAGGAACTTGGTGTGGAAGACGACGTGGCCGATGTGCCCGGCGTCACCAACGCCATGCTGGTCGCCTTCGGCGAGAACGACGTGAAGTCCGTTGAGGATCTGGCCGGCTGCGCCACCGATGACCTCACCGGCTATTACGAGAATGTGGACGGCGAGCGCCGCCGCGAGCCCGGGTTCCTCGACGGCCATGACGTCTCCCCGCAGGAAGCCGAAGACATCATCATGGCTGCCCGTGTGAAGGCCGGCTGGATCACCGAAGAGGATCTGGCCGCCATGCGTGCGGAAGCCGAGGCGGACGAAGACGGCGAGTTCGATGGTGAGGGCGCCGAAGAAGGCGAAGCCACCGCCGAGGCAGAGGAGACGCCGGCCGAGTGACACCGGAGCACACACGGTCCGACAGCCGGGCGTCCGGGAAGAAATCCCCCGAACGCACCTGCATCGCGACCGGGGAGACGGGTACACCGGCCAGCCTCATCCGTTTTGCCATCGGCCCCGAGGGCGAGGTGGTGGCGGATCTGGAAGGCAAGCTGCCGGGGCGGGGCATTTGGGTCTCCGCGCGGCGCGAGGCGATAGAAAAGGCGGTGGCGAAGGGGCTCTTTGCCCGTGCCGCCCGCCGCAGCGTGAAGGCCCCGGCCGACCTGGCAGACCAGGTGGAGGCCGGGTTGAGGCGCCGGGTGCTGGCTTTGCTGGGTCTGGCGCGCAAGGCAGGCCAGTTGATGGCGGGTCTTGCGAAGGTTGAAGACACGGCCGCTAAGGCCCATGTGGTGGCGCTGTTTCTCGCGTCAGACGCAGGGGCTGAAGGCCAGCGGAATGCAGGTGCCCTGTCGGCGCGCACCAATGCCCCGGTTGTAACCGCTTTTTCGGCGGAACAATTGGGTTTGGCATTGGGACGGCCAAATGTGGTACATGCTGCCCTGACTGCAGGCGGCGCCGCCCGAAAGGGGCCGGCGCGGCAGATGTCGCAGCCAGGCGCGCAAGAGCGCGGCAACGCCGAGGGCGGTTTGGCCTCCGGCGCGCCGGTACGTGACAAGCTCTCCCGTCTCATTCTGGATGAGGTGGGACGTCTGCAGGGGTTCCTGGGCGGAGCTTGAAGGGGGAGTTGTCCCCGTAAGGGTTGGCGCATGATCTGCTGCCGACCGGACGAGAAGGTTTTAGGAGCCGTCGGGCGGTTTGATCACCCGCCTGCGGTTTCAGTGAGTTTGAAGGGGTCTCATGAGCGAGACAAAAGATACGGACACTCAGGACGGCGACACCGGCGCATCCGGCGGCAACACCCGCCAGCCACGCGCAGGCGGCGGCAAGCTGACGCTTGGCCGCACGGTCGAGTCCGGCCATGTCCGGCAGAACTTCTCCCATGGCCGCTCCAAGGCAGTGCTGGTCGAGAAGAAGCGCCGCCGCGTGGCGCCTGGCAAGGACAAGGCCGAAGGCCCTGCCGTTGAGAAGAAGGCTGCGCCCAAGACGGCGGCAAAAACCGCTGCCAAGGCCGCGCCGAAGACCGCTGCAAAAACAGCCGCCAAGACCGCATCCAAGGCGCCCGCCGACGCAGGCAGCGAGGCCAAGAAGGCACCCGCCCGCGCCGCGCGCCCCGAGCGTGAAGCACGTGAACGCGGGAACATGGTGCTGCGCACCCTGACGGCCGAGGAAAAGGAAGCTCGCGACCGCGCCCTCGTGGAGGCCCGTGAGCGCGAGAAGATCGAGCGTCAGAAGGCGAAGGAAGACGCCGAGCGCCGCAAGATCGCCGAGGAAGCCGCGCGTGTCGCCGCCGCCGAGGAAGCCGAACGCGCCGCTCAGGAAGAAGAGCGCGCCCGCCGTGAGGCTGAAGCCAAGGCCAAGGCTGACAAGGAAGCCGCTCTGCGCGCCAAGGAAGAGGCGGAAGCCGACGCCGGGGCCGATGAGCCTGCCGACAAGAAGGCCGCTGCCAAGACCAAGGCCGCGCCGACGCCGATCGTGCGCAAGCGCGAAGACGAGGCCGCCAAAACACCGCCCAAGCGCACGCCGGGCGCAGGCAATGAGCGCCGCCGCGGCCGCCTGACCATTTCAAACGCCTTGGACGACGAGCCGCGCCAGCGTTCGCTTGCTGCCATGCGCCGCCGCCAGCAGCGCGAGAAGCGCGCCCGCTCCGGCCCTGCCGAGCAGGTGAAGGTGCATCGCGAGGTGACCATTCCCGACACAATCACTGTGCAGGAACTGGCCAACCGTATGTCCGAGCGCGCGGTGGACGTGATCCGTCTGCTGATGCAGCAGGGCCAGATGATGAAGATCAACGACGTGCTGGACGCCGATACCGCCCAGCTCGTCGCCGAGGATATGGGCCACACGGTCAAGCGTGTGTCTGAGTCCGACGTGGAAGTGGGCCTTGAAGGCGAGGCGGACAATGCCGCCGATCTCAAGCCCCGTGCCCCGGTTGTTACCGTCATGGGTCACGTTGACCACGGCAAGACGTCGCTGCTCGACGCTCTGCGCCAGACCGACGTGGTCGCGGGTGAAGCCGGCGGCATCACCCAGCATATCGGCGCCTATCAGGTGCGCATGGCGGGCGGTGAGCGCATCACCTTCCTTGATACGCCGGGCCATGAGGCTTTCACCACCATGCGCGCCCGCGGTGCCAAGGCGACGGATATCGTCATCCTCGTGGTGGCCGGTGATGACGGCGTCATGCCGCAGACCATCGAAGCCATCAACCACGCCAAGGCGGCGGAAGTGCCGATCATCGTGGCCATCAACAAGATGGATAAGCCCGATGTGGATCCCAACCGTGTCCGCACCGAGCTGCTGCAGCACGAGGTAATCGTCGAAAGCATGTCCGGTGACGTGCAGGACGTGGAAGTGTCCGCCACCCAGAAGATGAATCTCGACAAGCTGGAAGAAGCCATTCTTCTGCAGTCGGAGCTTCTGGAGCTGAAGGCCAACCCGGACCGCAGCGCCGACGGTATCGTCATCGAAGCCCAGCTCGACAAGGGTCGCGGCCCCGTGGCCACCGTGCTCGTGCAGCGCGGCACCCTGCGCGTCGGCGACGTGCTGGTTGCCGGTACCGAGTGGGGCAAGGTGCGTGCCTTGGTCAATGACCGTGGCGAACAGGTCAAGGAGGCTGGTCCCTCCGAGCCGGTCGAGGTCCTTGGCCTCAACGGCACGCCGGAAGCCGGTGATGTGTTCTCGGTCGTCGAGGACGAAGCCCGTGCCCGCGAGATCACCGATTACCGCCAGCGTGTGCTGCGCGACAAGCGCGCTGCCGGTGCCGCGCGCGGCTCGCTGGAGCAGATGTTCAGCCAGCTGAAGGAAAGCGACAAGAAGGAGCTTCCGCTGCTGGTCAAGGGCGACGTGCAGGGTTCCGTCGAAGCCATCATCGGTGCGCTCGACAAGGCCGGCACCGACGACATCATCGCCCGCGTGCTGCATGCAGGCGTCGGCGGCATCACCGAAAGCGACGTGACGCTGGCGGCCGCCTCCAACGCGGCCATCCTCGGCTTCAATGTGCGCGCCAATGCCCCGGCCCGCGATGCGGCCCGTCAGCAGGGCGTGGACATTCGCTACTACTCGGTCATCTACGACCTGGTGGACGACGTGAAGGCCGCCATGGCCGGTGTCCTTGGTCCGGAGCTGCGCGAAACCTTCCTCGGCAATGCGGAGATCCTCGAGGTCTTCAACGTGTCGAAGGTCGGCAAGGTGGCCGGTTGCCGTATCTCCGAAGGCACCGTCAAGCGCGGCGCCAAGGTGCGTCTGCTGCGCGACGACGTGGTGATCCACGAAGGCACGCTCTCGACCCTCAAGCGCTTCAAGGACGAAGTGAAGGAGGTTCAGTCGGGCCAGGAATGCGGCATGTCCTTCGAGAATTACCAGGACATCCGCCCCGGCGACGTCATCGAATGCTTCGACGTGACGGAAGTGGAGCGCGTGCTCTAGCCGCCAGCCGGCAGGGCACCATCCGCCAAGAGGTCAGTTGCTCATGGTCAGGTCCAGTCATGCGTCCGGCGCGGGCTCGCGCGGGCCATCCCAGCGTCAGTTGCGGGTGGGCGAACTCGTGCGCCATGTGCTGAGCGAGCTGCTGGCCCGCGGTGATGTGCACGACCCGGTTCTTGAGACCACCATCGTCACCGTCACGGAAGTCCGCACCTCGCCCGATCTGCGTCATGCCCGCGTGGCGATCGAGCCCCTTGGCGGCCAGAATGAAAAAGAGGTGCTGGCAGCGCTCAACCGCAACCGCAAATATCTGCGCGGTGAGCTGGGCAAGCGCATGACGTCCAAATACACCCCCGATCTCGCCTTCGAGATCGATGAGAGCTTTGCGGAAGGGTCGCGCATCGACGCGATCCTGCGCTCGCCCACAGTCGCCCGCGACACCGGTGTCGAAACCGCTGACACCCAAGACCCCGCCGACGAGGACTGAGCCCATGGGACGCCGCAAGAAGGGCCTGCCCGTCTCCGGATGGGTGGTGGTCGACAAGCCCATTGGCCCGACCTCGACCCATGTGGTCTCCAAGGTCCGGCGCGCCTTCAATGCGCAGAAGGCGGGCCACGCCGGCACGCTCGACCCTCTGGGCTCCGGCATTCTGCCCGTGGCCCTGGGCGAAGCGACCAAGACCGTTCCCTATCTGGTGGATGCCACCAAGGAATACCGGTTTACCGTGCGCTGGGGCGAGGCGCGCGATACCGACGACAGGGAAGGGGAGGTGACCGCCACCAGCGATGTCCGCCCCGCCCGCGAGGCCATTCTCAACGCCATTCCTGCCTATATCGGCCATATCGAACAGGTTCCCCCGCGCTTTTCGGCCATCAAGGTCAATGGAGAGCGCGCCTATGACCTTGCCCGGGACGGCGAGACGGTGGAACTCAAGGCACGGACCGTGGAAATCCACGATATCCGCCTCATCGACATGCCGTCGGACGACGAAGCCACTTTCGAAATGACCTGTGGCAAGGGCACCTATGTGCGCTCCCTGGCCCGCGACCTGGCCCTTGATCTGGGCACGGTCGGCCATGTGGCCATGCTGCGCCGCCTGCGCGTTGGCCCCTTCAGCGAAGCTGACGCCGTGGCGCTGGAAATGCTTACCGCGCCAGGCGGCGATAAACCGCTGGAAAAATTGGACAAAGTGGAAAAATTGGACAATAGTCCGCCCGCGCCAGACCCCAAGGCGCCTTTTTTGTTGCCGCTTGAGACCGCGCTGGACGACATCCCGGCGCTGGCCGTGAGCGGAAATGATGCGGCGCGATTGAAGCAAGGTCAGGCGATCCTGTCGCGTGGACGGGATGCCCCCATCGTCAAAGGCACGGTTTGCGCCATGCTGCACGGGCAACCCATCGCCCTGTGTGAAGCAGCGCAGGGGGAGCTTCGGCCCACGCGTGTTTTCAACCTCCCGCACTGACTGGGACGTTTTATCGAAAGGATACCCGATGTCGATTACGCCCGAGCGCAAAGCCGAGCTGATCAAGGATTTTGCCACCAAGGACGGTGACACAGGGTCACCCGAAGTTCAGGTGGCCATCCTCACCGAGCGGATTTCCAACCTGACCGACCACTTCAAGGGTCACGCGAAGGACAATCACTCCCGCCGCGGCCTTCTGAAGCTGGTGAGCCAGCGCCGCCGGCTTCTGGACTATGTGAAGGCAAAGGACGAGCCGCGCTACAAGGATTTGATCCAGCGCCTCGGCATCCGCCGCTAACGAGACAACAGGACGCCCGCCCCGGACAACTCGGGCGGGCGTTCTTGCTAATCCGTGTACGGAAATCCGGGAAGGCCCGGGAAGCCGTGCATGGTCCGGACGGACGGGAGGGCCCGCATCGTCCGGCATACCGGCGGTCCCAGGCAAACGAATGCCACCGCCCTGCCGCATACGGCGGCAGTCGAATAGGAAAAGATGATGTTCGATATCCACAAAGAAGAGATTGAATGGGGCGGGCGCACGCTCACCCTCGAAACCGGCCGCATGGCCCGTCAGGCCGACGGCGCCGTGCTGGCGACCTATGGTGAGACCACGGTTCTCGCCACCGTCGTGGCGGACCGCCAGCCCAAGCCGGGCCTGGACTTCTTCCCGCTGACGGTGAACTACCAGGAAAAATACTACGCTGCCGGCAAGATCCCCGGCGGCTTCTTCAAGCGCGAAGGCCGCCCGACCGAAAAAGAGACGCTGACCTCGCGCCTGATCGACCGTCCGATCCGCCCGCTCTTCGTCAAGGGCTTCAAGAACGAGACCCAGGTCATCGCCAATGTCCTGAGCCATGACCTCGAAAACGATCCGGACATCGTGGCCATGGTCGCCGTGTCTGCCGCGCTCACCATCTCCGGCGTGCCGTTCCTCGGCCCCATTGGCGGCGCCCGCGTCGGCTACAAGGACGGCGCCTACACCCTCAACCCCACCGTTGAAGAGATGGAAGACAGCGAGCTCGATCTCGTTGTCGCCGGCACGGCTGATGCCGTCCTGATGGTGGAATCCGAAGCCAGCGAGCTCTCCGAAGAGGTCATGCTCGGCGCCGTCATGCATGGCCACAAGGAAATGCAGCCGGTTCTCGACATGATCATCAAGCTGGCCGAAAAGGCCGCCAAGGAGCCGCGCGACTTCACCCCGCCGGACACCTCCGACCTGGAAGGCAAGGTGCGCGGCCTCGTTGAGGATGACCTCCGCGCCGCTTACGCGATCGCCAACAAGGCCGAGCGTCAGGAAGCCGTTGCCACTGCCAAGGACAAGGCCATCGAGGCCCTGTGCACCGGCGAAGAGGGTGCGCCTGAAGCAAATGCGGTCGGCGGTGTGTTCAAGAACATCGAAGCCGACATTGTCCGCAACTCGATCCTCGACACCGGCAAGCGCATCGACGGCCGCGGCCTCTCCGATGTGCGTCCGATCGTGTCGGAAGTCTCCGTGCTGCCCCGCACCCACGGTTCCTCGCTCTTCACCCGTGGTGAGACGCAGGCTCTCGTGGTTACCACGCTGGGCACCGGCGACGACGAGCAGATGATCGACGCGCTGTCGGGCACCTACAAGGAAGGCTTCATGCTCCACTACAACTTCCCGCCGTTCTCGGTGGGTGAGACGGGGCGTGTTGGCTTTACCGGCCGCCGTGAAATCGGCCACGGCAAGCTCGCCTGGCGTGCCCTGCGCGCGCTGCTGCCGGCCAAGGAAGAGTTCCCCTACACGATCCGCATCGTGTCGGAGATCACCGAGTCCAATGGCTCCTCCTCCATGGCCACGGTCTGCGGCTCGTCGCTCGCTATGATGGATGCGGGCGTGCCGCTCAAGCGTCCGTGCTCGGGCATCGCCATGGGCCTCATCAAGGAAGGCGACCGCTTCGCCGTCCTGTCCGACATCCTGGGTGATGAAGATCACCTCGGCGACATGGACTTCAAGGTGGCGGGCTCCGAAGCCGGCATCACCTCCCTCCAGATGGACATCAAGATCACCGGTATCACCGAAGAGATCATGAAGACCGCGCTGGAGCAGGCCAAGGGCGGCCGCATGCACATCCTCGGTGAAATGGCCAAGGCGCTGACCTCCGGCCGCGAGGAAGTGGGTGAATTCGCCCCGCGCATCGAAGTCATTACCGTGCCCAAGGACAAGATCCGCGACGTGATCGGCACCGGCGGCAAGGTCGTGCGCCAGATCGTCGAAGAGACGGGCGCCAAGGTGAACATCGAGGACGACGGCACCATCTCCGTCGCCTCCAGCGATGCGGCCTCCATCAAGGCGGCGCTGGACTGGATCCGCGGCATCACCGCCGAGCCGGAAGTGGGTGAGATCTACGAAGGCAAGGTCGTGAAGGTCATGGACTTCGGTGCCTTCGTGAACTTCTTCGGTCCGAAGGACGGTCTCGTCCACATCTCCCAGCTCGCCGCCAACCGCGTCGAGAAGGTCACCGATGTGGTGAATGAGGGCGACACCGTGAAGGTGAAGCTTCTGGGCTTCGATGACCGCGGCAAAGTTCGCCTGTCCATGAAGGTCGTCGACCAGGAAACCGGCGAAGACCTGGAAGCCAAAGACAAGGCCGACGACGCCTAAGCGTCTGTCAGCCTCACCACACAACGACGAAACGAGGGCGCCCCCATGGGGGCGCCCTTTTTCATGGCGGAACTCTCACGCCCCTTGCCGGTTTTACGGTCGGGAAGGAGGCCCCATGACTATCTTTCTGGCCTATTTCGACTGTGCCGGCGCTGACATTGAAGGCGTCGAAACAGCCGCACCTACATGCCGCCTCCGCGACGGGCTTTACCTGGTACAGACCGATGAGACCCGCTCGAAGATCTATCACCGTATCAAGCGCCACCTCGCCCCGGATGCCGGGCTCCTGATGGCCCCGCTGGCGGACGCGCCCAAATTCAAGGGCATGGAGCCCGGTGCTTTGAAATGGGTGCGTGCTGTGTTTGAGTGACGCGTCTCCAGCGTCCCCAACGGAAAGCCGCGCCATGCCCGCCCGCCCTCTTGCCGCCCGCGCTCTTGCCACCTGTCTCGCATTCGCCATGGCGATACCAGCGGCCACCATGGCAATGGCGGCCGAATGGCGGGAGACAGCCCATGCCTATGACGTGGAACGGATTGAAACACTCGGCGCTGCCATTGCTCAGGGCAATGACGAGGCGGAAGGCCATGGGTCGGGCTACGAGCAGGCGGTCGCCATCCAGTTCATCAATGCCCCGGTCGGGACTTTCGATGATCAAGCCGCCATCGGGGCCTGGCAATGCCGCACCATCAAGGTCGGCGGCAGCCTGGCGCGGCTTGTGGTCTATGACTGGTTCAAATGCCGCATCACCCGTGACAGCGGCGGACTGGTGGTCGAGAAACTGACGGGATCACAGAACTTCAAGGGCCGTCTGTATACGGATGGCCCCAACCGCCGCATCCTTCTTGCAGGGGGCTTCCATGGCTACGAAAAGCCGCGCCCCTACCAGGCACCGGACAGCGCCGACGGCATGTCGCCGGACAACCGCGACAAGGTGGCCGTCGCCGAGATGCTGGGCCCCGACTGGCTGCGCTTCACCTTCCCCTGGCCGGCCCGCGAAAGCACCTACGACATCATCGAGTTCCGGCGCGACAGGTAACCGGCTGATCGAAGCCTGCAGGGCGCGCCTTGACTTTAAATATGCATATACATATTTAATGAAGGCAGGAGGCGTTCATGACGCAGAAAACAGCGACGCGCAAAGATCTGATCGACATCGGCAGCAACTGCGCTGCCTTGCGGACGCGTATGGCCGCGCGCGGCGTGACGCGGGCCTATGACAACGCCCTGCGCCCGCTGGGCATCAAGATCACCCAGTTCACCCTTCTGGTCTCCGCCAAATATGACGGCAGCCGGTCGATTGGCGACATGGCGGATTTTCTGGCCATGGAGCGCTCGACGCTGACGCGTAATCTCAAGCTGCTGGCTGAAATGGGGCTCATCGAGATGAAGAAGGGCAAGGAGCCGCGCACCAAGGTGCCGGTACTGACAGACAGGGGCGAGGACATCCTGGCCAGTGCCATTCCCATCTGGCGCGACGCCCAGGCCCGCGTGACGGCCCATCTCGGCAAGGCCCGCTGGCAGGAGGCGCGCAGCCTCCTGACCGATCTGTCGGCTCTGCCGGCCTGATTTTTTGCAATCAAATATGTAGATACAAAAGAGGTGCGACCATGGCTCTTGAGGATCAGCAGGCGGTCATCCGCTTCCGTGAAAAGCAGGCGCAGCGCCCCGCCCGGACAGGCCCGGTCGACTCCGCATGGCTGCGCGAGCTGGCGCTTGAATGCGGCGCCGATGATGTGGGCTTCGTCGCCATCACCCGGGAGGAGCTGCAGCCGCAGATCCTCAAGCTCACCAAGCTGATGCCCAAGGTGCAGACGGTCATAAGCCTTGTCTGCCGCATGAACCGGTCCGCCGTGCAGAGCACCACGCGCTCCGTCGTCAATCACGAGTTCCATGAGACCTA
The DNA here is from genome assembly GCF_012848855.1 of Pyruvatibacter mobilis. Taxonomy (NCBI): domain Bacteria; kingdom Pseudomonadati; phylum Pseudomonadota; class Alphaproteobacteria; order Hyphomicrobiales; family Parvibaculaceae; genus Pyruvatibacter; species Pyruvatibacter mobilis. The sequence goes on along the minus strand of NZ_CP051630.1, from coordinate 2,822,120 downwards.
TGACGAGGTGAACCACGTGGCCCGCAGGCTTGTCCGCAAGCTGAGTGACGCGGGCTACAGCGCCATGAACGCCGTCGCGGCCTTCCCCATGGAAATGCAGAATTTCCCCGGCGACACGATCCCCATCCATCACAAGCCCATCGCCGAGGCGGCAGGGCTTGGCAAGATGGGGCTGCACCGCAACGTGATCCATCCGAAGTTCGGCAATTTTGTCCTGCTCGACAGCGTTCTCATTGCCCATGAGGTGACGGAGCAGAGCCAGGCTCTGGATTACAGCCCCTGCCTGGATTGCAAGCTGTGTGTCTCCGTTTGCCCGGTCGAGGCCATCGGCATGGATGGGACCTTCAATTTTTCCGCCTGCTACACCCACAATTACCGCGACTTCATGGGCGGCTTCGTCGATTGGGTGGATCAGATCGTCGAAGCCAAGGACCGCGATGATTTCCGTAGCCGCGTGCATGAATCGGAAACAGCCTCCGTCTGGCAGAGCCTGTCCTATAAACCCAACTACAAGGCGGCCTATTGCGTCTCCGTCTGCCCGGCGGGCGAAGATGTCATGGGCGAGTTCCTCGACGACCGCATTGCCTTCAACAAGGAATATGTCGCCCCCTACAAGGACATCCGCGAACGGGTCTATGTGCTGCCGGGGTCGGATGCCGAAGACTCGGTGCCCAAGCGGTACCCGTCAAAGACGGCGATCCGTGTCGGCTGGGCGCTCAACCCGCGTGACATCTTCAGCTTCCTGGTCAACCTCACGCTCACCTTCCAGCGCCGCCAGGCCAAGGGCATGAACGTGACCGTCAATCTGGTGATGGCCGGCGCGGACAGCGACACGGCCCCCATGGAAGCGAGCCTCCGCATTGCCGACGGGCGTTTCGAAGCCCTGTTCTGGCACGCTCCGGAAGCGGACATGACCGTTACCTGTTCCCAGGCCGACTTCATGGCCATGTTCCGTCAGGACTTCGATCTGGAGGCAGCCCTTGGCGATGGGCGGGTATCCGCGTCAGCGGACGCACAAACCCTCCGCAGGCTGATCAAATGCTTCCCGCGTTACGGGCATTACGTGCCGGAAGTGGTGCGTGCTGAAGCGGCGGTTGCCGCCGAGTAGGCAATCCTACTCGGCAGCATCCGAAGCGCTGGCCGGCGCGGCAGCGGCGCGGGTGTCGTTGTCCGCGGCGGGTTTCCCCTTGCCGTTGCGGGACTTGGCGACCTTCGCATAGCCCTTGCCGACCAGGTCCTTGTCCAGGTCACGGGCCTGCGGCATGCCGATTACGTTGTAGCCGGCGTCCACGTGATGCACTTCGCCCGTCACGCTGCGCGACAGATCGGAAAGCAGGTAAAGCCCGGCGCCGCCCACATCATCAAGCTCAATCGCCTGCTTCAGCGGGGCATGGGTCAGGTTCCAGTTGAACACGGTCTTGGCGTCGGCAATGGCAGAGCCCGCCAGCGTGCGCATGGGACCTGCGGAAATCGCGTTGACGCGAATGCCGTCACGGCCGAGATCAACCGCCATGTAGCGCACCGAGGCTTCAAGCGCCGCCTTGGCCACGCCCATCACATTGTAGTTGGGCATCACCCGTTCCGCGCCCGCATAGGTCAGCGTCACCATGGAGCCGCCCGGCCGCATCAGCGGTGCCGCACGGCGCGCAATGTCCACGAAGGAGAAGCAGGAAATATCCATCGTGCGCGCAAAATTGGCGCGCGTCGTATCCAGGTAGCGGCCCTTGAGCTCGCTCTTGTCCGAATAGGCGATGGCATGCACGAGGAAATCGAAGCTGCCCCAGGCGTCTTCCAGCGACTTGAAGACGGCATCCAGCGATGCCTCGTCTTCCACATCCGCCGGCAGCACCAGCTTCGAGCCGACGCTCTCCGCCAGCGGGGTCACCCGCCGGCCGAACGCCTCGCCCTGATAGGTAAAGGCCAGATCCGCGCCCTGTGCGGCGCAGGCCTTGGCAATGCCCCAGGCGATCGAGTGATCATTGGCGACGCCCATCACGAGGCCGCGCTTGCCTTGCATTAGAGTACCGGTTGCCGACATCAGCGGGTGTCCCCCATCCCCAATAGGCGGGCCATTGGCCCGTTAACCGTTATACCGCTTGAAAACAAGCGAACCATTTGTGCCGCCAAAACCAAAGCTGTTTGAGAGGACACAGTTAAGTTCCACGTCATCGATCCGCTGGCGCACGATATTCGCGTCCGCCAGTTCCGGGTCGATTTCGTCGATATTGATGCTTTCGCAGATGAAACCCTGGTCCATCATGATCAGGGAATAGATCGCTTCATGGACGCCCGCTGCGCCCTGCGCATGGCCGGTCATCGACTTTGTGGCTGAGATCGGCGGCATGTCCGCGCCGAACACATTCTGGATCGCTTTCACTTCCGGAATGTCGCCCACCGGCGTCGAGGTCGCGTGCGGATTGATGTAGTCGATCTTCTCGCCCACGGTTTCCAGCGCCAGCCGCATGGCACGCTCGCCGCCTTCACCGGACGGTGCCACCATGTCGGCACCATCGGAGGTCGCGCCATAGCCTGCGACTTCCGCATAGATCTTTGCGCCACGGGCCTTGGCCACTTCGAGTTCTTCCAGCACGACAACACCGCCGCCGCCGGTGATCACGAAGCCGTCGCGATTGGCGTCATAGGCGCGCGAGGCCTTGGCGGGTGTGTCATTGTACTTGGACGACATGGCACCCATGGCGTCGAACAGGTTCGACAGCGACCATGCCAGCTCCTCGCCGCCGCCGGCGAACATCCGGTCCTGCTTGCCCCACTGGATCTGCTCGGCAGCGTTGCCGATGCAATGCGTTGAGGTCGTGCAGGCGGATGCGATCGAGTAGCTCGGGCCCTTGATCTTGAACAGGGTCGAGAGATTGGCGGAGATCGTCGACGACATCGCCTTGGGCACGCTCGTCGGGCCGATCTTGCGCGGACCCTTCTCGCGAGTCACGTCAGCGGCTGCCACGATGGCCTGCGTCGTCGGCCCGCCGGACCCCAGGATGGCGCCGGTGCGCTCATTGGAAATCTCGGCGTCTTCCAGCCCCGCATCGGCAATCGCCTGCTGCATGGCGAGATAGGCATAGGCCGCCCCGTCGCCCATGAAGCGGCGGGTCTTGCGGTCGAGCGCTTCCTCGAGGTCGATCTTCAGCGTGCCGGCCACCTGGCTGCGGAAGCCCATCTCGGCATAGGTGGGCTCCGCCACGATGCCGGACTTGCCCGCGCGCAGGGAGGCGGTCACCTCTTCGACATTGTTGCCGATCGAGGACACGATACCCATGCCGGTTACGACCACTCGCCTCATTCACTTACCTCGTCGTCTGTTCGAATTGCCTGAAGCCGTGCGGCGGCGTGACTAGGCGGTGGACAGGCCCACCCGCAGGTCCTTGGCCGAGAAGATCTCTTCCCCGTCCGCCTTGACGATACCGTCCGCGATGCCGAGCACCAGCCGGCGGTTGACCACGCGCTTGAACTTCACGTGATACTCGACGAGCTTGGTGGTGGGGATGATCTTGCCGCGGAATTTCACTTCGCCGACCCCCAGCGCGAACCCCGCGCCCTTGGCGCCGGTCCAGCCCAGATAGAAGCCGACCATCTGCCACAGGGCATCAAGGCCCAGGCAGCCGGGCATCACCGGGTTGCCTTCGAAATGGCATTTGAAGAACCACATGTCCGGCTTGATGTCCTGCTCGGCCACCATTTCGCCCTTGCCGTGGTCGCCGCCATCCTCGTTGATGCGCGTGACGCGGTCGAACATCAGCATCGGCGGCAGCGGCAGCTGCGCATTGCCGGGGCCAAAGAGGCGGGAGTGACCGCACTCAATAAGGTCTTCGTAGCTGAAGCTCGACTTCTTTTCGTTTGTTTCCATGGTCCTGACGCTTACCTCGATCTTTAGCCCGCGTTGGTAGCACACGCCGCCCATTATCAAAAGCGAGCAAAATCAGCGTGAACATGGCCATATTGGGGCCGACAGACACATCAACCAGAGGCGGCGGCAGACCGGTTTTGACGCCGCAATCGGGAGGCACATCCAGTGATCATCATCCACCATCTCAACAATTCGCGCTCCCAGCGCATTCTCTGGCTGCTGGAGGAGCTCGGCGCCGACTACGAGATCAAGTTCTATCAGCGCAACGAGATCAACCGCGCCCCGCCTGAGCTGAAGCAAGCCCATCCGCTCGGCAAGTCGCCGATCATCGAGGACGGCAACTTCAAGATCGCCGAATCCGGCGCGGCTGTTGACTACCTGATCCGGACCTATGGCGGCGGCAAGTTTATGCCTGCCATCGGGACCGACAGCTATGAGCGCTACAATGAGTGGATGCACTATGCGGAAGGCTCCGCCATGGTGCCGCTGCTCATGAAGCTTTTCACCTCGCTGCTGGGCGAGGGCGGCGAGCCCATCCAGCCCATCATCGACGCCGAGATCGACCTGCATTTGGGCTACATGGAAAGCCAGCTCGGCGACAATCTGTTCTTCGTCGGCGACGACCTTACCGGTGCCGACATCATGCTGACCTTCATCGTAGAAGCCGCTGAAAGCCGCATCGGCCTCAAGAACTACCCCAAGCTCGAGGCATACGCCGCGCGCATGCACGACCGCCCCGCCTATCAGCGCGGTCTTGAGAAGGGCGGCCCGTACGAACTGATCCGCACCCGCAAGGACTGATGCAGGACGGCGGCGCAGCAGACGGACCGGTCCCCCGCCGCTCGGCGCGGGTCATCCTGCTCGACCCTGCGGGCCGGGTCCTGCTGCTGCGCTTCCGCCTCACCCGGGGCGGCAGGCCGTTCGAATTCTGGGCAACCCCGGGCGGCGGCGTCGAGCCGGGCGAAGGCGACCAGGACGCAGCCCTCCGCGAGCTCGACGAGGAACTTGGGCTCGCCGTGCCCCTGACGGGCCCCGTCCACTACTTCGAAAGCACCTTCGAGGTAGATGGCCGCCATTGGTTTGGTCAGGACGTGTTCTTTTCAGCCTCCTGCGCATCGGACGCACCGAGATTCATCGGCGGAACAGAGCCCGAAGAGCGTGCGGCCCTGCAGGAAATGCGCTGGTGGACGGTGCCGGCGCTCGAAAAAACCGCAGATTCAGTTTATCCGCCTGATCTCGCGCGCGTGGTTCGACGGCTGACTTCTTGACAAGTCCTTGTCACACACCACATTTTAGGTGTTGTTGTAACAGTTCCAAAGAGATGGCCAGCGCTTTTCGGGCGCAAGCCTTGGAAACGCCATGACCGACACGAGCAATTCAGCTGCCGCCGAACGTGGTTCGGCCAGCCCCTCGGACCGCCCCTATGCGCAAACGCTTCAGGCCCTGCGCGACAAAGGCCTGCGCCCGACGCGTCAGCGCCTGGCGCTTGGCCGGCTGCTGTTTGACGGCGGCGATCGCCATGTGACGGCCGAAGCCCTGCACGGCGAAGCGGCCCGTGCCGGCGTCAAGGTATCCCTCGCAACGGTCTACAACACCCTGCATCAGTTCACCGATGCTGGCCTGCTGCGGCAGGTCGTGGTCGATGGCGGCTGCACCTATTTCGATACCAACCTCGAGGACCATCACCACTTCTACCACGTGGGGGATGCGCGCCTTGAGGACATCCCCGGCCACGGCATCTCCGTGACCGGCCTGCCGGACGTGCCGGAAGGCACGGCGCTGGAACGTGTCGAGGTCATCGTCCGGGTCGACAAGGCCTGACGGCAGGTTCCGGTCTCCGGGCCTGCACATGCGCTGAGTTGGCTGAGAGAAAGCGTTTGCGATCAGCCACTTGCCGGAAACCACGCCCAGGGGCACGGCATCCGGCCAGTCGTGATTGAGAACCAGTCTCAAAAAGTCCTGCAAAAACAAAGACTTTTGCATCACTTTAGATGCGTTCCAGTCTTGACAGCCCTTGCCCCCTCATTACGTTAATCGCGTGGTGTGCGTCCGCATTTTCCGGATGGGCACCGACGGATTAGCGGAGGGGAAGGCGCTGTCCAGCGATCCCCCCAGATGCGTATCCAGTCACGTCGTTTCAGGAGGATCCCCTAAATGTCTCTCGCCGAATCCAAGACACTCGAAAATCTGAAGGCCGCTTTCTCCGGTGAAAGCCAGGCCAACCGCCGTTACCTCTATTTCGCCCAGAAGGCCGACGTGGAAGGCTACAATGATGTGGCTGCCGTGTTCCGCTCCACCGCGGAAGGCGAAACCGGCCACGCCCATGGCCATCTGGAATTCATGGAAGAGGTCGGCGACCCGGCCACCGGTGAGCCCATCGGTTCCACTTCCGAGAACCTGAAGGCCGCCATCGCCGGTGAAACCCACGAATACACCGACATGTATCCGGGCATGGCCCGCACGGCGCGCGAAGAAGGCTTCGACGAAATCGCCGACTGGTTCGAGACTCTGGCGAAGGCTGAAAAGAGCCACGCCGGCCGTTTCCAGAAGGCGCTCGACAATCTCGACGCCTAACGACTGCTGACGCGAAGGGCCGGGCTGCAATGTCCCGGCCCTTCTGCCGTCCGCCGCCGGACATCCGGCGCCTTTCGTCAACGAGACCCCGAAAGAGGCAGGCATCCCCATGGCAGAAGGCAGCCTTGAAGCGCCCATCCGTCACCCGCTCGACTGGCACAGCGACGATTTCTATGACGAGGCAAAGCTCGATGAAGAGCTGAGGCGCGTCTTCGACATCTGCCACGGCTGCCGCCGCTGCTTCAATCTGTGCGACTCCTTCCCGCGCCTGTTCGACATGATCGACGAAAGCGATACGGGAGAGCTCGATAGCGTCTCGTCTGATCAGTTCCCGCCGGTGGAAGAGGCCTGCACCCTCTGCGACATGTGCTTCATGACGAAGTGCCCCTATGTGCCGCCGCACGAATTCAATCTCGACTTCCCTCATCTCATGCTGCGCTACCGCATGGTCCGCAAGAAGAACGGCCACAGCGACTTCACAGCCGGCCAGCTCGCCGAGATGGATCGCAACGGCAAGATGATCCGGCCGGTCGCCGGGCTCGCCAACTGGGCCTCCAGGAAGGACAACAAGGTCACCCGCCCGGTGATGGAAAAGGTCGCCGGCATCGATGCGACGGCGGAGCTGCCGACATTCGCCGGTAAGACGCTGATGATGCGGGCAAAGCAGGCCGAAAAGCAGGGGACCCTGACGCCCGCCGCTGATGGCAAGGCCACCGGCCGCAAGGCGGCACTCTTTGCCACCTGCAACGGCAATTACAACAATCCGCAAATGGGCGAAGCCGCCCTCAAGGTACTGGCCCGCCAGGGCGTGACGGCCAAGCCCGTCTATCCCGGCTGTTGCGGGATGCCCTTCCTTGAGCAGGCTGATCTTGAGCGCGTTGCCGAGCAGGCTCGCAAGGTGTCAAAAGACCTTCGCCCGCTGGTGGATGAGGGCTGGGACATCGTCACCCTCATCGCCTCCTGCGGCCTGATGATGAAATTCGAATGGCCGCTGATCCTGCCGGACGACGAAAACGTGCAGGCCCTGTCGAAGGCGGTGAAGGACATCGATGAATACATCGTCGATATCGCCAGGAACGAAGGCCTGGCCGAGGGCATGAAGCCGCTCTCCGGCGACGTGGCCGTGCACCTGGCCTGCCACGCCCGCGCCCAGAATATGGGGGCCAAGGCGGTGGAGCTTCTGCGTCTCATCCCGGAGGCCAAGGTCACCCCGGTCGAGCGCTGCGCCGGCCATGGCGGCACCTTCGGTGTGCTCAAGAGCACGCACGATGTGGCCATGAAGGTTGGCAAGACGGCCGCGCGCAATATCTCAAAGGCAAAGCCGGAGCATGTGGTCAGTGAATGCCCGCTGGCTCTCAAGCACCTGATGCAGGAAATCGAGGAACTGGGCCTAGTCGAAGAAGGCAAGCAGCCCCCAGCCTCGGCCCATCCCATCGAGTTGATCGCCCAGGCCTATGGTCTCTAGCCGGTCGCGACCGGCACTCCGGGCCGGGCGGCCCAGTTGAGTTGAGAACGGAAATGACAGCAATGCCGAACCCGACCGAGATTACCCGCGCCGACATCATGCCGCTGGATGAGTACGTCAAGATACGTGCCCAGCGCCGCAAGGACATGATGCCGGTCAAGCGAGAGCGCCGCATTGAAGTGGGCCCGCACGCCACGTTCTATTTCGAGTCCTTCGATACCATGTGGCACCAGATCCACGAGATGCTCTACATCGAAAAGGGTGGTGAAGAGCAGATCGAGGATGAACTGTCGGCCTACAACCCGTTGATCCCCAAGGGGCGTGAGCTGGTGGCGACTATCATGTTCGAGATCGACGACGAGGTCCGCCGCAAGAACGTGCTCTACAAGCTTGCGGGCATTGAGGAGACGGCCTTCATCGAGATCGATGGTGAGCGCGTCATGTCCAATCCCGAACACGATGTGGACCGGACGTCGGAAGACGGCAAGTCATCCTCCGTCCACTTCCTGCATTTTCCGTTCACGGAGGATCAGGTGGCGAAGTTCAAGAAGCCGGGCGCGAAGATCATGGTGGGCTTTGCTCACGAAAACTATCAGCACCTGGCCGTGATGTCGGACGCCATGGCGCAGCGTCTTGCTGGTGACTTCGCCTGATGGATACAGACTGGAAGCGCTGAGAAAGCGCGTGCCTGAATCCGCGCCTCAGCCTGCTTCCCGCTCATAGATGCCGTATAGCGATGTGGCCCGCATGAAACCTTCATGCGGGCCCATGCGTACGGCGCACCAGCCTTGCCCGCAATTGACCAGAGTGCCGATCACCCCCGGCTCAACCAGCGCCACCACATCGCTGGCGCCGTCGGGAGCAAAGTGCAGCTTGGCAAGGTCTCCCTCGCGCGGTGCCGCCTTGTCCGGCCCCACCACCATAACCATCCGCTCACCGTCGATCAGGGTGTGAAACACCCAGCCCTGATCGCCATCCACGTCGCGGATGCGCCGCCAGTTCTCGAACTCGGCCGTCACTTCCACCGGCACGCCCCGGCGCACGAACACCCAGGCCACCTGGTGATTGGTCGAGGGCCCGCCGCGCACATTCACAGGGCTCGACTTGATCGAGACAAAACGGGGCATCGGCAGGCCTGTGACCGGGCCAAGCTGCGCCCCGCCCAGCACGCTGCGTGCCGACTGCGCAAGGCTGGAGGGCCCGGCTGTCGCTGTCAGGGCCACCGCAAGCACAATGCCTGTCGCGCGAATGCCCATCGCGTAAATGCCGGCCCCGCGTGCTGACCATGTCCGGCCGGCGGTCACGGCAATAGCCGTCCGGCAGATGGTCAGGGAGGCGGCGATGAACTTGAACAGGCGGGCAGGGAGACTGGGCAAACCGGGTTTCTTGTTCTTTGCAGCCCAGGGCGGAAGAGCTCCGCTGCGGGGGCACGTTAAGCATGATTTGATCCACCCTTATGGCAAGGCGGTCAAAGCCCGGTCAAGCCGCGCTGCGGTACATGGGTCTGTGGTGCGAGGCGGCAGGAGAGCGCCGTTTTCAGCCCGCATCAGGCGCTTGGACGCGCGCCCGCAGGGGTGCTAGGAATGAGACACCGCATGCAGAATTGTCCGCAGAATATGTCCGTCGGGCCGTCCGCCGGGACCATCAGACAGGGTCTTCCTTCGTGCCCCACGCCAAGCCGCTTGTCACCGTAACCCGCAAACTGCCCGACATCGTCGAGACGCGCATGCGCGAGCTCTTCAATGCGCGTCTCAACATCGAGGACGCGCCCCTGAGCCGGGAGCAGCTGGAAAAGGCGGTGGCGGAAAGCGATGTGCTGGTCCCCACCGTGACCGATCGGATCGATGCGGACCTCATCGGCAAGGCCGGGCCAAAGCTGAAGCTGATCGCCAATTTCGGTGCCGGTGTCGACAATATCGATGTGGATGCGGCTCACCAGCGCGGCATCATGGTCACAAATACGCCCAATGTGCTCACCGAGGACACGGCGGATCTGGCCATGGCACTGATCCTCGCGGTGCCCCGGCGTCTCACAGAGGGCGCCACAATCATCAGTGAAGACAATCAGTGGCAGGGCTGGGCCCCCACCTGGATGATGGGGCGCCGCATCCACGGCAAGCGTCTTGGCATCATCGGCATGGGCCGCATCGGCCAGGCGGTTGCACACCGCGCCAAGGCATTTGGCTTGTCGATCCACTATCACAACCGCAAGCCGGTCAATCCGGGCATCGAGGAAGAGCTTGAGGCTACCTATTGGGACAGCCTCGACCAGATGCTTGCACGCATGGACATCGTGTCGGTCAACTGCCCGCACACGCCCGCCACCTTCCACCTGCTCAACGCCCGCCGCCTCAACCTGATGAAGCCTGAGGCCTATATCGTGAATACCGCGCGCGGTGAGATCATTGATGAGGCAGCACTGGCCAAGGTGATCGAGGAGGGCGGCATTGCCGGAGCAGGGCTCGACGTGTTCGAGAACGAACCCGCGGTAAACCCCAAGCTGCTCAACCGCCCCAACGTCGTGCTGCTGCCGCATATGGGCTCGGCCACCATCGAAAGCCGCACCGAGATGGGCGAGAAGGTGGTGATCAATATCCGCAGCTTCATCGACGGCAATCCGCCGCCGGACCGTGTCCTGCCCGGCGACGTCTGAGCCGCTAGACCGGCAGGCTGAGGGCCGTGGCCGCGGTCCTGAGCGCCCGCGTCGCAAACCGCGCGTCCTTCTGCTCCGGGCAGTTCCGGCCACAGCCGTCGCACGGATCCGTCACCATGAAATCCGACAGTGTCAGCAACCGGGCCACCCGGCCGGAGGCATCCTTGTAGGGCAACATCAGCGTGCGCTGCTGCATATGCGCCTTGCGGGCCCAGGGGATGCTGCCGCCGCCGCAGGCCGGCTGCCCCCGTTCCACCACCCAGTTGAGCTTGGCAACCGCTGTGTCGAACCGGCTGGTGCCGATCTCATTTGCCCTGAAATGGCGCGGCAGGGCGGACAGCGAGCCGATTTCCCAATTGGTGAACTCGACCCCGGTTGCGTCCAGCACCCGTGATCCCGCGAGCCGGACCACCAGCCGGTCGGGTTCATGGTCCACGCCGATGATTGCCGTGGAGGGCAGAAGATGCGGTGGCAAAGCGGTCGGAACGAGGCGGCTCACATCCGGCATGTCCTGGCTGCCGCGGGCGGCGTTCCACTGCGCGTAGAAGGCCGAAAAGGCTTTCGACGGCAGATTGGCGCCGCTTTCAAGCGGGCACAGGCGCGTTGGCGTCTCAAGCATGGCGACCCCCTAACGATCGTTGGTGCTTGTGAATGAATGCGCGTCAGGGGAGAAGTCTGCGCCTGATCCGTAAACAGGACCTTGCTGAAAGGCCCTCAATCAAAACTTTGACGTGTATCAAGCGCGTATAAAGGGAGGTTGTCCCCGCGATTACCCGCGATGCGGGTCGCGACGCAGCTTCACCCGCCGAATACGGGTATCCAGCGCATCGTAAAGCAGCAGGCTGCCCGCCATGCTGGTGCCGGCGCCGGTGATTTCCTTGATCGCTTCCATTGCCATCATCGATCCGATGACGCCGGTAAGCGCGCCCACCACACCGGCTTCCTCACAGGTGGGCACGCTGCCCGGCGGCGGCATCTCCGGCACCAGGTCGCGATAGCCCGGTCCCGGTGTGCCATCCGCGTCGGTCTCCCACGGATGGAAGACCGCGAGCTGCCCATCGAACCGGCCGACGGCGCCGGACACCAGCGGTATCTGCGCGCGCTCGCAGGCATCACTCACCAGAAACCGCGTTTCGAAATTGTCGCAGCCGTCCAGCACCATGTCATAGCCCGAGACAAGCGCGTCCACATTGCCTGACGTCAGGCGTTCCGTATGCTGATTGATTCTGGTGTCCGGGTTGAGGGCGGTCAGCGTGCGGGCTGCGCTTTCAGTCTTTGGTTCGCCCACCGCAGCGGTCGTATGCGCTATCTGCCGCTGCAGGTTGGACAGCGACACATGGTCATCATCCACAAGCCCGATGGTCCCCACGCCGGAAGCTGCCAGATAGAGAGCTGCCGGCGAGCCGAGCCCGCCGGCGCCGATGATGAGGACGCGGGCCGCGAGCAGCGCCTGCTGCCCCGGCCCGCCGATTTCCTTCAGGAGGATATGCCGCGCATAGCGCTCGAGCTGGTCGCCGGACAGCGCCATGGCGGAAACCCTCTAGATGCCGTCGAACAGCGCCGTCGACAGATAGCGTTCGGCGAAGCTCGGAATGATGGCAACAATGGTCTTGCCTTCCATCTCCGGCCGCTCGGCCACTTCGAGTGCCGCGGCAATGGCGGCCCCCGACGAGATGCCGCCCGCAATGCCTTCTTCGCGCGCAGCCCGGCGGGAATATTCGAACGCCGTCTCGTTGCCGATGGTGATCACTTCATCAATCAGGCTCTTGTCCATGTTGCCCGGCACGAAGCCTGCGCCGATGCCCTGGATCTTGTGCGGGCCCGGCTGGCCGCCGGAGAGAATGGGGGAGTCTTCCGGTTCGATGGCGATCATCTTCACGCTCGGCTTCTTCGCCTTGAGTACAGATCCGACACCGGTAAAGGTGCCCGCCGTGCCGACGCCGGAGATCACCACGTCCACCTTGCCGTCGGTGTCGTTCCAGATTTCTTCCGCGGTCGTCTTGCGGTGGATATCAGGGTTGGCCGGATTGTCGAACTGCTGCGGCATCACCGCATTGGGCGTGGACTGCAGCAGTTCCTCGGCACGGGCAACAGCGCCCTTCATGCCCTTGGCGGCATCCGTCAGCTCCAGTTCGGCACCCAGCAGCGCCAGCATCTTGCGCCGTTCCAGCGACATGCTTTCCGGCATCACGAGGATGAGGCGGTAGCCCTTGGCCGCGGCCACGAAGGCCAGCGCAATGCCCGTATTGCCCGAGGTCGGCTCGATCAGGACGGTGTTTTCGTTGATCTTGCCCTCGGCTTCGAGTGCTTCGATCATCGCCACGCCGATGCGGTCCTTCACGCTCGACAGCGGGTTGAAGAACTCAAGCTTCAGCAGCACGTCCGCCTTGGCGTTCTTGTTCATGCGGTTGAGGCGCACCAGCGGCGTGTTGCCGATGGTCTCGGTAATGCTGTTGTAAATGCGGCCGCGGCCGGGTTTGTCCGTCATGAAAGCCTCCCTCCTGCTGTCAGCCTTGCCCATCGTCATGCTGTCCTCGACGTGGGGTGCTGGTTCTAGATTGTAAAGTCCATGCCCACCTGCTGGGCCGGCCTGATGTTCTTTGTCTCGGCTTCCCGGCAGAGATCTTCGATGGTGATCGCCTCAAGCTTCTCCATCATCTCCGCCTGAAACGCATCCCACATGGGACGCACCACCTGCTCGCCAAGCGGCGAGCCGCCGGCGCTGCCGTTGCCGCCATTGGAAGCGGGCACGTCGCCGGAATTATGGCCGGTCCCGCTGGCGGCGCCATTTGATGCGCCATTGGCTGACATGCCGGCGGAGCGCGCCTCTCGGGCCGCCTGCTTTGCCTCATCGCGGGCATCGTCTGCCGCTTCCATGGCGCCGACGATCCGCACGATCTCACCGACCGTGATGCGCCGCCGTTCGCGCGCGAGGCGATAGCCGCCGCGCGGCCCGCGCACACCTTTCAGCACGCCTTCGCGCACAAGCTGCTGCATCACCTGTTCCAGATAGCGCTGGGGAATACCCTGCCGCTTGGTGATCTCCTTGGATTGCACAGGGTCAGGGCGGGCGTTGTAAGCAACATCCACCACGGCCTCGAGCGCCAGGAGCGTTTTCTTGGAAAGACGTAACATGCCGTTACCCGGCCTTTCTTGGTTCTGCTGTCGTATCTGTTCCGGTAGAGCCGAAGCCGCCGCTGCCGCGCGCTGTTTCATCAAGCGCGTCCACCACGGCAAAGACGCCCCGCGTCACCGGCGCAAACAGCATCTGCGCAATGCGCATGCCGCGGGTGACGGTGACAGGCTCGGCCCCGTGATTGATCAGGATGACTTTCACTTCGCCGCGATAATCAGCATCCACCGTACCTGGACTGTTGAGCACCGTGACGCCTTGCTTGGCCGCCAGGCCCGAGCGCGGCCGCACCTGCGCCTCGAACCCAACCGGCAACGCGATGGCAAGACCCGTCGGCACCATGGCGCGCTCGCCCGGTGCCAGCACAATGTCATCGCCTTCGTCGATGGCGGCCCGCAGATCCATGCCGGCTGCGTGCTGGCTTTCATAGGCCGGCAGGTCCAGGCCCTTGCCATGCGGCAGCTGCATCACTTTCACGTCGATAGAAGTCGTCACGCGTTTTCCTTCACTGCGCCGTCCGGGTTCGGTCCCGGGGCTGCTGTTATTGCTTGTCGGTCAGGGCGTCCGCCACGCGCTCGGCCAGCTTCATGGCCACCTGCGCCTTCGGCATCGGGTCCCAGTGTTCAGGGTCGCCTGCGGTGATGAGATGCACCGTATTGTCGTCACCACCCATGATGCCGGTGCCGGGCGATACGTCATTGGCCACGATCCAGTCGCAGCCCTTGCGCTGCCGCTTTGCCGTCGCATAGCCAATAACGTCGTCCGTCTCCGCCGCAAACCCCACAACAAGGCGTGGGCGCTTCGGTCCGGCAACGGAGATGGTTGCGAGAATGTCCGGGTTCTCGACAAGTCCCAGCGGCGGAATCTGTCCGGACCCGTCCTTTTTGAGCTTGGAATTGGTGGAGGTGTCCGCCCGCCAGTCGGCAACTGCCGCACAGCAGATGGCAATGTCGGCCGGCAGTGCCGCCTCGGTGGCTGCCAGCATTTCGCGCGCGGTCTCAATGCGGGTCACCTGTACGCCCGCCGGATCGGGCAGGGCGGTTGGCCCGGAAACAAGATGCGTCTCGGCTCCCAGCCGTGCCAGCGCCTCGGCAATGGCATAGCCCTGCTTGCCGGAAGAGCGGTTGGCGATATAGCGCACCGGGTCGATCGGCTCATGGGTCGGCCCGGCAGTGACAACCGCCTTGCGCCCGGCCAAAAGAGCGTGGCCGGAAAACTGCGCCTCGATGGCGTCGACGATCTCGTCCGGCTCCACCAGCCGCCCGGGCCCGAACTCGCCGCAGGCCATGTCGCCTTCGCGCGGGCCGACAACTGTGACGCCGTCTGCCTGAAGCTGCTTGAGATTCCGCTGGGTCGCCGGGTGCAGCCACATGCGCACATTCATGGCCGGCACAATCATCACCGGCTTGTCGGTCGCCAGAAGCGCGGTCGAGGCAAGGTCGTCCGCCCGGCCCTGCGCCATCTTGGCCATCAGGTCGGCGGTCGCCGGACACACCACGAGAAGGTCCGCATCTCGCGATAGCTGGATATGGCCCATGTCGGCTTCGGCGGTGAGGTCGAACAGATCTGTATAGACCTTGTCATGCGTCAGCCCGCCGACCGAGAGCGGCGTCACGAATTCCTGGCCGGCCTTGGTCAGGATGGCCCGGACAGACGCCCCGCGCCGCCGCAGCAGGCGCGACAGCTCCAGCGACTTGTAGGCGGCAATGCCGCCGCCGATAATCAAAAGAATACGCTTGCCGGTCAGCACCCAACACCGCCTTCCACGTTGGAATTCCGCGGAAAACTGCATATTCCCCGCATCCATGTCGGCGAATATAGGTATTTACGGACCGGATGTGTAGATAGCTTGTTAAATCACCGCTGAAACGGCAATTACCGTAAGCGCGATGGCCCCGATCCATAGGGCGATCCGCCCGGGGCGCTCTTGGCGGGCCTGCGCCTCGGCAATGGCCCGCGCCGTATCCGGATGCAGGCGCAATCCTTCGCCCATGCTGTTGCCGTCCGGTCCGGCGAGGCTGCGGGCGGCCCGCTCGGCGGTTTCCAGCAATTCCGGCAGGTCGCCCATCAGCCGCCCCATGCGCTCCGCGCCACGCACCGCATCCTGCAAGCGGCCTTCCGGCCCGATGCGGCTCTCAAGCCACTGGCGGAGGATCGGTTCTGCGGTGGTCCACATGTTGAAGTCCGGGTCGAGATCGCGCGCGACCCCTTCCACCACCACCATGGTCTTCTGCAGCATGATCAGTTCAGGCCGCGTCGCCATGTCGAACTGGTCCGTCACCTCAAAGAGCTGACCAAGGAGCCGCGCCATCGAGATCTCGTTCGCCTCGCGGCCCAGAATTGGTTCACCGATGGCGCGTAAGGCCTGCGCGAAGGCATCAACCGACTTGGTCTCCGGCACATAGCCCGCCTCAAAATGCACCTCCGCCACCCGGCGGTAGTCGCGCATCACAAAGCCGAACAGGATCTCGGCGAGGAACCGGCTTTCCTTCGGCGACAGGCGTCCCATGATCCCGTAATCCACAGCCACAAGCGTGCCAGCGGGTGAGCCGTCCGCCTCAACGAACAGATTGCCCGGATGCATGTCGGCGTGAAAATAGCCTTCGCGCACCGCGTGGGTGAGGAAGGTGTTGATCACATTGGCAGCCACCGCCTTGAGGTCGAGGCCGGCTGCCGCAAGCTGTGCCTTGTCGCCAATGGGAATGCCGTTGATCCATTCAAGCGTCATCACCCGCTTGGAGGTGCGCTCCCAGTCGATTGCGGGGGTGCGGAAACCCGCGTCGCCCCGCGTCCGCTCCGCCATTTCAGACATGGCGGCCGCCTCGAGCCGCAGGTCCATCTCGAGCTTGACGGAGTCAGCAAGGGTCTGAACCGTATCCACCAGCTTCAGACGGCGGGCCGAGGGCAGCGTGCGATCAACCAGCCGGGCCACCCAGAAGAAAGCGTCGAGGTCGTTGGCGAAGCGGCGCTCTACGTCCGGCCGCAGCACCTTGATCGCCACATCACGGGTGGACCCGTCGGGGGCGGGCACGGTGCCCTTGTGGACCTGCGCGATCGAAGCTGCCGCAATGGCGTCCCCCATCCCGGCGAAGAGACTGTCCGCCGGCTTGCCGAGATCATCCTCGATGATCGCTTTGGCGGTCGCCGTATCAAATGGCGGCAGCCGGTCCTGCAGCTGGGTCAGGTCCTTGGCCAGCGCCGGGTCGATGACATCCGGCCGGGTGGCGAGGAATTGGCCAAGCTTGATGTAGCTGGGCCCAAGCTCCGTCATCGCTGCTGCCAGCCGGTCACCTTCAGAGCTGTCGGCACCATGGGTCCGGCCGAAGGTCTGCCTCAGCCTGGCAACCGCACGCGCAGCGCGCACCGGTGCTGGCGGCTCGCCCGCATCAATGGCGAACAACGCGTCATAGCGCGACAGCACCCAGGCTGCGCGCATCAGCCGTCCAAGATTGCGCATGTGGCGGATCATCGTCTCAGCTGCCTCTGCGCCGTTAGATCTTGTAGCCGGAATGGATGGCCGCGATGCCGCCGGTGAAATTGCGGTGGGTCACGCGCGAGAAGCCTGCATCACGAATGCGCCCCTCAAACGCTTTCTGGTCCGGAAATTTGCGGATGCTCTCCACGAGATACTGGTAGCTGTCGCGGTCGCCCGCCACCATCTGCCCGAGCCAGGGAATGACGTCGAACGACCAGCGCTCATAGATATCGTCCAGGATAGGCACCACCACCTGGCTGAACTCCAGGCACATGAAGCGCCCGCCCGGCTTCAGCACGCGATGGGCCTCGCTGAGCGCGGCATCAAGATCCGGTACGTTGCGGATGCCGAAGGCAATCGTGTAGGCGTCGAACTGGCGCGGCTCCAGCGGCAGCTTCTCCGCGTTCATGCAGGCAAAGGACAGCCGGTCGCCCATCGGGTCGGTCGCAGCGCGCTTCTTACCTTCGCCCAGCATGGCATCATTGATGTCGGCCACCATCACCCGCGCATGGCCGCCCGAGCGATGAGCGATCCTGAGCGCGATGTCGCCGGTGCCGCCCGCCATGTCGAGGGAGGTGAACGGCGCGCCCGATTTTCGCGGCGCCAGCCACGAAACCATGGCGTCCTTCCACAGCCGGTGAACCCCCACCGACATGAAGTCGTTCATCAGGTCGTAATTGCCCGCCACATTCCGGAACACGCCATTGACCAGCCCCTGCTTTTCGTCAGGGGCCACGTCACGGAAACCGAAATGGGTGGCGTTGCTGGGCGGGGTGGTCGGGCCGGTTCCGCCTGCGGCCGCATCTGTCTTCATGTCTGTCATTGCGGCGGACAATAGCGCATCCCGCCCGCTTTGCGCTATGAGACGCGGGTCCGACCGGTAAAAATGTCGCTGCAGGAAGCCACACCCGCCCATGCCCGAACTGCCCGAGGTTGAAACCGTCCGCCGCGGCATTGCGCCCGCAATGGAAGGCCGCCGCTTCCTGCATGTGGAGGCCAAGCGCCCGGACTTGCGGTTCCCGCTGCCGGAGGGCTTTACCGGCCGGCTTGAGGGACAGGCACTCGAGAGCCTCGCGCGGCGCGGCAAATATCTGGTAGGGCGGCTGACAGACGGGGCATTGCTCATCATGCATCTGGGCATGTCCGGCCGCTTTGTGGTTGAGATGCCTGACACCCCTGACCGCGATGCAACGCGCCCCGGTGCCTTTCATCTCGATACCGGCGCCAACGCCCACGCCCTGCACGAGCACATCATCTTCCGCATGGAAGGCGGGGGCGTCGTCCGCTATTCGGACCCGCGCCGCTTCGGCTTTATGACCATCGAGGAAACTGGCGACGAAAGGCAAAACCAGTTCCTGCGCGTGCTTGGCCCCGAGCCGCTAGAGAAGACCTTCAAGCCGTCGGTGCTCGCAGCAGGTCTGCACAAGCGCAAATCCCCCATCAAGACTGCTCTGCTGGATCAGGCCGTGGTGGCGGGTCTCGGCAATATCTATGTGTGCGAGGCGCTTTTCCGGTCGGGCATATCGCCCAAGCGCGTTGCGGCCACGCTCGTCAAACAGTCAGGCGAACCGACCGACCGGCTCAAGAAGCTGCACAAGGCCATCCGCGAAGTCCTGGCTGAAGCTATTGAGGCCGGTGGCAGTTCCCTGCGCGACCACGCTCAGGCAGACGGGTCACTCGGCTATTTCCAGCACACCTTCCGGGTTTATGACCGCGAAGGCATGCCTTGCACGACGCTGGGCTGCGACACTGATATTCGCCGCATCACCCAATCAGGACGCTCGACATTCTATTGCGGGAAATGCCAAAGGTAGCGGCACGGAATTTCCGCCGGCCTTGACGGGCGGCGTGACCAGGAGACGTCCAGCACATGGCTTACGACACCATCAAGACCGAAAAACGCGGCAATGTTGCGCTCATCACCCTCAACCGGCCCGACGCGCTCAATGCCCTCAATTCTCAGCTGGTGGATGAGCTGATTGATGCGGTGCAGGCCTTCGACGCGGATGACGCCATCGGCTGCATGGTGCTGACGGGCTCCGAAAAGGCATTCGCCGCAGGTGCTGACATCAAGGAGATGCAGCCCAAGACCTATATGGATGCCTATAAGGAAGACCTGTTCGAAAAGGCCAACCGCATCGCCGAGGCCCGCAAGCCGATCATCGCTGCGGTGGGTGGCTATGCCCTTGGTGGTGGCTGCGAGCTGGCCATGATCTGCGATTTCATTTTGGCAGCAGATACCGCGAAATTCGGTCAGCCGGAAATCTCCCTGGGCGTCATGCCCGGTATCGGTGGATCTCAGCGGCTCACCCGCTTCGTCGGCAAATCGAAATCCATGGAAATGTGCCTGACCGGCCGCATGATGGATGCCGAGGAGGCTGAGCGTTCAGGCCTCGTCAGCCGCATCATCCCCGCAGCCGACCTAGTGGAAGAAGCCGTGAAGACGGCTGAAAAGATCGCCGGCATGTCACGGCCCGTCGCAGCCCTCACCAAGGAAGCGGTCAATCGGTCCTACGAAACCACCCTGTCCGAGGGCCTGCGCTTCGAGCGCCGTGTCTTCCATTCCCTGTTTGCGATGGAAGACCAGAAAGAGGGCATGGCCGCCTTCATCGACAAGCGCAAGCCCACCTTCAAGCACAAATAGACAGCTACAACCGGCTATCGATATTCCGGGTTGGGGGCGTCGAACCGGCAGCCATCTTCCCATTTGTCGCGTTGATTGCCGTGTGCGGGGATGCCGCCTGCATCCTTCAGCATCCGGGCCATGTGCATCAGGTTCCACGTCATGAAAGTGGTGTTGCGGTTGGTGAAGTCGTTCTCCGGCCCGCCTGACTCCTCATCCAGATAGCTCGGCCCGGGGCCGATCTCGCCGAGCCAGGCAGCGTCTGCCTGCGGCGGGATCGCATATCCCAGATGGCCGAGCGAATAGAGCATGTTCATAGCGCAATGCTTGGCGCCGTCCTCATTGCCCGTGATCAAGCAGCCGCCGACACGGCCATAATAGATGGACTGCCCCTGGTCATTGCGCTGGCCGGACGCTGAATAGAGCCGCTCGATCACCTGCGTACAGACGGACGACTTGTCGCCGAGCCAGATGGGCGTCGTCAGCACCAGGATGTCGGAAGCCAGCACTTTTTCCAGGATGCCCGGCCAGGCATCCTTGCTCCAGCCGTGCTCGGTCATGTCCGGGCTCACACCAAAGGCAATGGCGTGGTCCACCGGCCGCAGGACCTCAACCGACACCCCATTGCGTTCCATGATCGTGCGCGACATGTCGATAAGCCCGCAGGTGTGCGATTTCTCAGGGCTTTTCTTCAGGGTGCAGTTGAGAAACAGGGCGGACAGATCCGAAAAATCCGTCTCGTTCTCATCGCACTGCTTGGATTGAAGGTCGTTCAGCATGGGTCTGGCCCTTTTCCTGGCGTGATGGGAGCGTGGCGCCGGCAGACATCAGGCAGGTCAGGGGCGCAAAATCAGGGGCCGCGTGTGTGCAGGCCCGTAGGGGGAACCCCTCGCTGGCCATAGGTTCCCATTGCCGCTGATTGAGTGGGATAAACTCTGTGTCAGGAGTCCGGGGTCCGCGCCTCAAACACCGCCTGAAACCACGCTTGACCGGGCAGGGGCACGCGGCTATAACGCCGCCTCTTTAATTCCCAACGTCCAAGCGCTGTTGGCGCGGCCTATTCCGGTAATCCGGGCCGCCCGACCAGGCCGCTGGCAAGAAATGGTTTGAAGCCCTATGGCTAACACGTCGTCCGCCAAGAAGATGGTGCGCAAGATCGCAGCCCGCACCGAGGTCAACCGCAACCGTCGCAGCCGCATGCGCACCTTCATCCGCAAGGTTGAGGAAGCCATCGCCAGCGGTGATCAGGCTGCCTCCCAAGCCGCGCTCAAGGCTGCTCAGCCGGAAATCATGCGTGCCGCGTCCAAGGGCATCCTGCACAAGAACACCGCGTCCCGTAAGGTCTCCCGCCTTGCCAGCCGCGTGAAGGCCCTGGGCCAGGCCTGAGGCTGATCGGCCCGGCGCTTCTGCGCGGCCGACACCAAGCACCGATTTCAAAGGCGCCTTCCCGAACGCGGGGAGGCGCTTTTTCGTTGCGGCAGGCCTTCAGGACATACGCCGCAAAGAGCGGGTCGTTTCCACTGGGGAACGGTTTTATTTGCACTTGACTTAAAGGCGGCTCGTCGTTCCGCCCTTCTGTGGCGGTCTCTGCCGGCGCGCGGCAAAGGCGCTCTCTGTGCGTATTTGGCCACGATGGTTAATTTTTCCTGCCTGTGGACGAATCAGTCTTGCACCGCCCCAAACGCCTTGCTTACACTGGGTTTTCTGCGGTCAGGCAATGTGTGCCCCGAGGCGCGCCGGCAGGGCGGGTGGTGACAGTCGGATTAAAGATTCGCGACGTTCACCAAATGGTCCGGTTGATGTTTGGAGCGCAGGGGGGTTAATCTAGGCGTCTCTTGTGGTGGTGATAAGTACTTGGTGATCAAGAACAGATATCGCTCTGTACTTTCCGGTTGTGTAAAGGCCAAGGTTTGGTTGACCGGTTTTAAGTCAAGTTTTCACCCTGCTTTTAAAAGTACCGTGGTGAGTGTTTAGCGCTCACACCTCTCAAAATTTGGTGTCGCAACCAGCATCGCTTGGCCGGTCTTCGGTCTCGTGGGCGAAGAGAGGTTTTGTCTCTGCCGGACGGCGGAGCCGGGCCGCGGTCCGGGCGTGAGTGAGGGGATTAGGCTGTCCATGAGCGGCGGTTATGCAGGGGATGTTGACGTGCAGGAGGCCTGGCGCCTCCTCAACGAGAACAGCCAGAGTGTACTCATCGATGTGCGGACCGAGGCCGAGTGGGCCTTTGTGGGTCTGCCGGATATCAGCGCCACCGGGCGGCCGCTCCTGACGGAGGAGTGGCGGGGCTATCCCGGCGGCACGCCCAATCCGCGTTTCGCGGACGCTGTGGCGGCCAGGCTCGATGCGGCGGGCGTGGCAAAGGATGCGCCTATTCTGTGCCTGTGCCGGTCCGGCCAGCGCAGCATCGGTGCGGCGACGGCACTTACGGCCCTGGGCTACACCGCCTGCTTCAATGTGGCTGGCGGGTTCGAAGGGCCGCTCGATGCGGACGGGCATCGCGGCCAAGCCGGCGGATGGAAGGCGGCAGGTCTTCCCTGGCGGCAAAGCTAGTCGCACCGGCGGCAGCTTGAGCGCTTGCTGGGCATGAAGCCTGCTGCAGGCGCCGGACACGGAATTGGTTATTGACGAATTGGCCTCCCCGGGCGGCACGGGGAGCAGGGGAAACAGATGATCAACAGCAAGGCAGGCAGCCAGGGCCACGCGCAGGAGCATGCGGACTCCCACGCAGAGGCGCACGCAGTCGAGGCGGGCGATGTCCGCTCCCAGCAGATGATGCCCGGATTCGACGCGGCCGACGGCCAGTCGGATGGTCAATCCGGCGTGGCTGCCCAGTGGGCTGCTGTGCAGGCGAAGCTGCGCGGCAATCTTGGTGAGGCCCGCTTCAAGAGTTGGTTCGGCCAGGTGCAGCTTATCGGCGTCGGCGATGGCGCGGTCAGCTACGCGGTCCCGACGTCATTCGCGCGCGATTACATCCAGCGCGAGTTCGGCGACCATCTTCTCGCCCTGTGGCGGCAGGAGGATCCTTCTGTTCGCCGCATCACCCTGATTGCCGAAGGCACGGCGACTGCGGCTGAGGCGGCCCGCGCCCTGGCGGCCGATGCTGCCGCCACACCGTCTGCCGGGTCGGCGGTCAACGGTGCATCGCGCAATGACGGTCTTAATGGGCCTGCCGCGGGCCTCGACGCCGTATCCGCCCAGCCGGGGGCACCGCGCGCCGCTGCCAGCAACCCGTTCCAGACCATGGATGCGGGATCCGCAACCGGCGGGGATGTGCCGCTTGGCACGCCGCTGCTGCCGCACTTGACCTTCGACAATTTTGTTGTCGGTAAGTCCAACCAGCTCGCTTATGCCGCCGCCCGCCGTGTGGCCGAGGCCGATGGGGCTGTGCCCTTCAACCCGCTCTATCTCTACGGGCCGGTCGGTCTCGGCAAGACCCACCTGATGCATGCGATCGGCGCGGAAATTCTCCGCCGCGATCCTGGCAAGCGGGTTGTCTACCTGTCCGCCGAGCGTTTCATGTACCACTTCGTCAATGCGCTCCGGCACAAGGACACGGTGGCCTTCAAGCACGCTTACCGGTCGGTGGATGTGCTGATGGTGGATGATGTCCAGTTCATCGGCGGCAAGGATTCCACTCAGGAAGAGTTCTTCCACACCTTCAATGCGCTGGTGGACCACAACCGCCAGATCATCATTTCCGCCGACCGTTCGCCGTCGGATCTTGAAGGGATCGAGGAACGCATCCGGTCCCGCCTTGGTCACGGCCTGGCCTGCGATATCCTGCCGACCGACTATGAATTGCGTCTTGGCATCCTGCACGCCAAGGCCGAAACCATGCTGCCGAACCACCCCGGCGTGCAACTCAGCGATGACGTGATCAACTTCCTGGCCAGCTCGATCTCGTCGTCCATTCGCGAACTCGAAGGTGCGCTGACGACGCTCATCGCCCATGCTGAATTGATCGGTCGCCCGATGACCGTCGAGCACGCCCAGGACATTCTGCGCCATCTGGTGCGCGCCAACGAAAAGCGCATCACCATCGACGACATCCAGCGCAAGGTCGCGGACTACTACAATCTGCGTCTGGTCGACATGTCATCGCCGCGCCGGTCGCGGTCGGTAGCACGTCCGCGCCAGGTAGCGATGTATCTCTGCAAGCACCTCACCACCCGTTCGCTGCCTGAAATCGGCCGCAAGTTCGGCGGCCGCGATCACACCACCGTGCTGCACGGGGTCAACAAGATCGAACAGCTCCGCGCTGAGGACAAGGCGCTGGATGAGGATATCGGTCTCATCCGCCGCGCCATCGAGGAGCAGTAAGCACAGCCGCTTTCAGTCCCGATCAAACGAAAAGGCCGGGGCCGCAAGGCAGCCCCGGCCTTCTTGTTTTGTGCTGGCGGCTAGGCCGCACCTTGGTGGTCAGGATGGCAGCCGCCTTTCGATGCGCATGTGCGGCCTGCCGTCCGAGGTCCGGGCAGGAGCTGTCAGCTCTTCGTCCAGCGTGCAAGAGACACGCTGACGGAAGGCCGAAAAACTGTCGAACCTGACGACGTCAACAGGGCTGTCAAAATGCAGGGTGACCCGTACATGGCCACCACCCATCCGCTGGACAGCAAGCACTTCGCCATTAAAGGCCTGGCCCAGATAGGTTCCGGCAACCCGGTCGCCAATCTGCAGCTGCATTTGATTATGCCGCCGGACGGCTTCCGCTGCTGAAGCGGCGGAGGCCGCACTTAACGTGTTCCAGTCCCGGTAGCCGAGCTGGTGAGCAACAAGTTCCAGCGCCTTGGCGTGACTGATCTTGGTGCCTGACTTGTCCAGCTCCTGGCGCAGGCGCCGGGCCTGGTGCTTGAGCGCGTCGGGCGATGGGAGATCAGCCGCAGCGAGGGGTGTCGCGCCGGCGGCGGGCTGAGGGGGAATTGGTGTCGTATCGACCATGCGAAATGCCTCACATATCCTGGGTCATGCTGCATCCGGGCGTGGCCGGTGCGCGGCTGGCAAGGTCTGATGGGGCCCGCATTGCCACCAGGCAGCATGACGTGACATGAGCTGCATGGGGAGAAGACGCACTTTTCCGGTGCGTTTTCGCAATAATCCTCAAGGCTTCACCATGGGCTGTCTGCCCGCGGGCGGCAGGGGCCTTGTCCCTTGCCACAGGTCCTACGCCTCCGGTGGTGGATTGGCAAGCGCATCCCGGCATGGCAGGGCTGTGACGGGCTCCCGGTGCGGCTGCCGCAAGGTGGGGTTAATGGCCCTTGCGCCCGGCAGCCCGCTTCCCCGGAAAACCCAGTAACCAACAGCGGTTTTTGTACATTCGCGTATTGAAACTGCTATAAGTTTGGGGCTGATTCTGCCCTTCTGGTGAAAGGCTGCGGGGGAAGTCAAGCAGGCTGTTGCAGGCATCACCGGGGCCCGGACGGGTCCCGTGCCGCAAACGGGAGAATCCCGGCCTGTCCGCATCCCTTTCCGCCGGAAGAGACCCCGCCCGACAAGCCGTTTCCGGCTCCGCAAGAATGGATAATCCGACCCCATGAAGATCACGATCGAACGCGGCGCGCTCCTCAAGGCCCTCAATCACGTGCAGAGCGTGGTGGAGCGGCGGAATACCATTCCCATTCTCGCCAATGTGCTGCTGACGGCGGAAGACGGCCAGTTGAGCCTTACCGCTACTGACCTGGACATCGAGATCGTCGAAGGCGTGCCTGCCGATGTAGCAGTCGGCGGCGGCACCACGGCGCCCGCCCACACCATGTACGACATTGTCCGTAAGCTGCCGGACGGCGCCCAGGTGGAAGTGAACCACGATACCGAGACCGGCAAGGTCACCGTTGTGGCCGGTCGGTCCCGCTTCGCCCTGCAAAGCCTGCCGCGTGAGGACTTCCCGGCAGCAGCCGCCGGCGATCTGCCCTACAGTTTCGAGGTGTCCGCCAAGGACCTGTTCCGCCTGGTCGAAAAGACCCGCTTCGCCATCTCCACCGAGGAGACGCGCTATTACCTGAACGGCATCTACCTCCACACGGTGGACGGCAAACTGCGCGCCGTGGCCACTGACGGCCATCGCCTGGCGCGGGTGGACATGCCGCTGCCTTCCGGCGCCGACGGCATGCCCGGCATCATCGTGCCGCGCAAGACCGTGACCGAGTTGCTGAAGCTCCTCGAGGCCGGCGAGGAGAGCGTCAAGATCGCTGTCTCAGACACCAAGATCCGCTTCGATCTCGGCAATGTCACGCTGACCTCCAAGCTCATCGACGGCACGTTCCCCGATTACGGCCGGGTGATCCCGTCCGAGAACAACAAGTCCATGGAAGTGGACGGCAAGCTCTTCGCCTCCGCCGTGGATCGCGTCTCCACCATCTCCACCGAGCGCAGCCGCGCTGTGAAGCTTGATCTCGACGAAGGCAAGGTGACGCTGGCTGTCAACAATCCGGATTCCGGATCCGCCACCGAAGAGCTCGGCATCGACTACAAGGGCGATGCCCTGGAGATCGGCTTCAACGCCCGGTACCTGCTCGACATCACCCAGCAGCTCGATGGCCCGACCGCCCATTTCGAATTGTCGGATTCAGGCTCGCCCACCGTCGTGCGGGACGGGGACGATCCCGAGGCGCTCTACGTGCTGATGCCCATGCGCGTCTGACGCACCACCTGAAATCGCGTCAGGGGCAGGGGGGCGATCCCGTGTCCCCGGCGCGCCAATCCGGACATCGCTTGATTGACCTTTGCCGACACCACGCACAAGACCGATGCTCTGACCCCGGACATGGTTTCCATGTCTGAGGGGGCGCATGCGGCTGCGCGGCTTGCAGTGTTGCGGCTGGTAGTGACGGGCTTTCGGAATTACGGCCGTGCCGCGATGGCGCTGGATGCCCGCCCGGTGGTTCTTGTGGGCGAGAACGGTGCCGGCAAGACCAATATCCTCGAGGCCCTGTCCTTCCTCACCCCGGGACGTGGCCTGCGCGGCGTGCGCCTGTCGGATGTGTCCACGCGCGACATGTCGCGTGACGAAGCCGGGCAAACAACCCAGCCCTGGGGCGTCGCTGCCACCGTGATGACGCCAGATGGCACCGTCGATCTTGGCACGGGCATTGGCCGCACCAGCGATGGTGACAAGCGCGTCGTCAAGGTGGATGGGGCTGCGAAGTCAGGCTCCGGCGTGCTTGGGCAGTTCGTGCGCGGCCTGTGGCTCACCCCGCAGATGGACCGCCTGTTCATTGAGGGCGCGGGCGGACGCCGCCGCTTCCTCGACCGCATGGTGCTGGGCTTCGATGCGGGTCATTCCTCGCGCGTGTCGTCCTATGAAAAAGCCATGCGCGAGCGCACGCGGCTTTTGGCCGAGGACAACTGGAACGCCTCCTGGCTGTCGGCACTCGAAGGCCAGATGGCCGAACACGGCGTTGCCATCGCGCTCGCCCGTACCCATCTGATAGGGCAGCTCAAGGCCGCCATTGCGGAGCATGAGGGCCCGTCGGACACGGCCTTTCCCAAGGCGCAGGTGGCGCTTGCATCCGGCTTCTCCGATGAGGTCGATGCGCGTCTCGGCAGCGCGGCGTCTGTCGATGTGGAAGACGCCTATGCGGCGCGGCTCAAATCCGCGCGCGGCCGGGATGCTGCTGCGGGGCGCGCGCTGGAAGGCCCGCACCGGGCCGACATGCTGGTGCGCCACGCGCCCAAGAACATGGACGCCCAGGCCTGCTCGACCGGCGAACAAAAGGCGCTGCTGATCGGCCTCGTTCTGGCCAATGCACGGCTTCACTGTGCCAGCTTCGGCGCCCCGCCCTTGCTTCTGCTGGACGAAGTGGCTGCCCATCTGGACGCCCGCCGTCGTACCGCCCTGTTCGACGAGCTCGAGCGTCTCGGGGCCCAGGCCTGGATGACCGGAACCGACGCCAGCCTGTTTGAAAATCTGGGTGACCGCGCACAGCTTTTTAACGTCGCCCATGGAGAAATCACGCCCCAGGCCTAGGGCCTTTGAGCCAGGCCTGACGGTCCATCGAACCGACACCGACACATACCGCCCGACTTCTACCGGAGACACCGATGTCCAACATGACGCTTGATACCGACCCCGCCGATATCGCCAAGTCCTTCACCACCCCGCTGATGGAAAACGCGCTGTTCAATTCGCGCACCGTGCTGGTGGTCGGCGAGATCAACGATCGTATTGCCCGCGCCACCACCGAGCGCCTGCTGGCGATGTCTGCCGAAAGCGATGACCCGATCACCATGATCGTATCTTCCCCCGGCGGCCATGTGGAATCCGGCGACATGATCCACGACATGGTGAAGTTCATTAAGCCGGAAGTGCGCATGGTCGGCTCTGGCTGGTGCGCATCTGCCGGTGCGCTGATCTATGTGGCAGCCAAGAAGGAAAACCGCGTCTGCCTGCCCAATACGCGTTTCCTGCTGCACGAACCGCGCGGCGGCGTTGGCGGTTCCGCCTCGGACATCGACATCCAGGCCCGCGAGGTCATCAAGATGCGCGAACGTCTCAACCGCATCTTCGCCGAAGCCACCGGCCAGTCCTACGAGCAGATCGTCAAGGACACTCACCGCGACTACTGGATGAGCGCCGAGGAAGCCAAGGATTACGGGGTCGTCTCGCGCATCATCACCAACATCAGCGAGCTCTGAACAGACGCCCGCGCATTTCCTCCGTTCACGGAAGAATGAAAGACAAGACCATGAGCGACGAAACCCCTAACCCGGATGAATATGGCGCCGACAGCATCAAGGTCCTCAAGGGCCTTGATGCCGTGCGCAAGCGTCCGGGCATGTATATCGGCGACACCGATGACGGCTCGGGGCTTCACCACATGGTCTATGAGGTGGTGGACAATGCCATTGACGAAGCGCTGGCCGGCCATTGCGACACGGTCAACGTCACCCTCAATGCGGATGGGTCTGTTTCCGTGCGCGACAATGGCCGCGGCATTCCCACCCAGATGCACGCCGAGGAAGGCGTGTCCGCTGCCGAAGTCATCATGACCCAGCTGCATGCGGGCGGGAAATTCGACCAGAACTCCTACAAGGTGTCCGGTGGCCTGCATGGCGTGGGCGTGTCTGTGGTGAATGCGCTGTCCGTCCGCCTTGATCTCACCATCTGGCGTGATGGCAAGACCCACGAAATGCGTTTCGTCCATGGCGACAGCGAAGGTCCGCTGACCGTCACGGGTGACGCACCCCATGATGACGCGCGCAACAAGCCGCGCACCGGCACGCAGATCTCGTTCCTGCCGTCGACGGACACGTTCACGATGACCGAGTTCGACTTTTCGACGCTTGAGCACCGCCTGCGTGAGCTCGCCTTCCTCAATTCCGGCGTCCGCATCACTCTGGCCGACCATCGCGGCGTGGAACCGAAGGAAGTGGACCTGTTCTACGAAGGTGGCATCGAGGCATTCGTGCGTTATCTGGACCGCAGCAAGGCGGGCCTCTTTGAAGCGCCGATTGCCATCCATGCGGAGAAGGACGACATCACGGTCGACGTCGCCCTGTGGTGGAACGACAGCTTCCATGAAAACGTGCTGTGCTTCACCAACAATATTCCCCAGCGCGACGGCGGCACCCATCTGGCTGGCTTCCGCGGTGCGCTAACCCGCGTCATCAACGGCTATGCCAATGAGCACGGCCTCCTGAAGCGCGAAAAGGTATCCCTTACCGGCGACGATGCCCGCGAAGGCCTCACCTGCATCGTCTCGGTGAAGGTGCCGGACCCGAAATTCTCCTCGCAGACGAAGGACAAGCTTGTCTCGTCCGAAGTGCGGCCCGTGGTCGAGAGTGTCGTCAACGAACAGCTGTCCAGCTGGTTCGAAGAGCATCCGGCCGAAGCCAAAAACATCATCGGCAAGGTTGTTGATGCCGCCGCGGCCCGCGAAGCCGCCCGCAAGGCACGCGAGCTGACGCGCCGCAAGGGCGCGCTGGATGTGTCGTCCCTGCCGGGCAAGCTTGCGGACTGCCAGTCGCGCGACCCGGCCGTCTCCGAACTCTTCCTGGTGGAGGGCGACAGCGCCGGTGGCTCTGCCAAGCAGGCGCGTGATCGCGCCAACCAGGCCGTATTGCCCCTGCGCGGCAAGATTCTCAATGTGGAGCGCGCCCGTTTCGATAAGATGCTGTCATCCAACGAAATCGGCACGCTGATCACGGCTCTCGGCACCGGCATCGGTCGCGACGACTTCAACATCGAGAAGCTGCGCTACCACAAGATCGTCATCATGACTGACGCCGACGTGGACGGTGCACATATCCGCACCCTGCTGCTCACCTTCTTCTACCGGCAGATGCCGGAAGTGATCGAAGGCGGATACCTCTATATCGCCCAGCCGCCGCTCTACAAGATCAAGCGCGGCCAGTCTGAAACCTATGTGAAGGACGAGCGCGGACTGGAAGATTATCTCATCGCAACGGGTCTCGATGGCGCCGTGCTGACACTTGATTCAGGCGAGCAACTCGCCGGTGCCGACCTTGAGGCGGTGGTGCAGGAAGCCCGCAAGGCTAGGTCCGCCCTCGACGCCGTACGCGCCCGCTACCCGGTCTTCATCGTCGAGCAGGCTGCCATAGCAGGCGCCCTCAACACCGATCTCATGGCGGATGCGGAGAAGGCGCAGGGTGCAGCAGACTACATCGCCCGCCGCCTTGACCTCTTGTCGGAAGAAACTGAACGCGGCTGGGAAGGTCAGCCCACGGATGATGGTGGTCTCACCTTTGAGCGCGAAGTGCGTGGTGTGCGTGAAATCCACGTCATTGACGGCCGCCTCATGGGCTCCGCGGATGCCCGTCGTCTCGACGGCATGTCGACCCGCCTGCAGGACGTCTATCTCAAGGCCGCCACCTTCGAGCGCAAGGACATGAAGACCGAGATCCGCGGCCCCATGGCGTTGCTTGAGGCCATCTTCGATGCCGGCCGCAAGGGAATCGCCGTCAGCCGCTACAAGGGGCTGGGTGAGATGAACCCGGAGCAGCTTTGGGAAACCACGCTAGACCCCTCCGCCCGCACCCTGTTGCAGGTCCGTGTCGAGCACATGGACGAAGCAAACGACCTGTTCGAAAAGCTGATGGGCGACGTCGTCGAACCCCGCCGCGAATTCATCCAGGACAACGCCCTTCAGGTCGCCAATTTGGATGTCTAGGGGTTTCCCTTGCCGAATCTGACGATGGAAACCTGGCCGGACCATTCCTGACTTAGCCATTTCTGGCGGGTACCGTCATAGGATTCAGGGGCGCTTGGTTGCGGGTCGTAGCAGCCGCCGAGTTCACACGCTGCACGCCTGAGTGCCGTAATGTTTGCTTCGATGGCGGCTTTACCCTTCCTTTGTTGCTGAAAGCCGACGAACCACCCTTGCTTGACATTTGGCTTCCGACTGACGAAGTTGGAAATACGTTCCAGGTCACGTCTCCACGCAGTTTCTTGCCACACTTTTTTCACTTCAATCGGAATGCAAACACCACTTTGATAGAGGACAATGTCGGTACGCTCGTGGTCTGATCCAGATTTCTCAGTCTCTTTGGTCATGGACTGGTTAGATAACTCGTGGGGCAGATTGCTGTCGGTAACTTCGAGCATGAATGAGCAGTTCTTGGACAGTGCAAGCGACCGAGCCAGCATGCTTTGCAGGTAGAATTCTTGGAAGTCGCCGATCCAGCGTCCTTCGTTTATCCTTTTGAGTTCGTTCTGGATGCCGCTGACGGCAGTTCGGATATCACTGAAGCGCAGTTCAAGCATTCCGGTCGCCCCCAAATTGCCCCTTTGGCGCCGCACCGACGCCTTCACCTCCCGTTAAGAGATACGGTCAGACAATAAGGTCTTGTTAACCAAGGGCGAAGGGCCTTCGGGCCCGGCGGTGCCATGACGACGCGAAAATCGGCAGAAAACAGCGGTTCCCGCGGCGGCGGGCGCCGCCGCAACGGTAATGGAAAAAGCCCGCAGGCGCCCGGCGCCGACGCGTCCGCCGTGCCGCCTGCCCGCATTGCCCGGGCCGTGACCTCGCGCAACAGCTCAGGCCCCCGCATTGTTCGCCCCCGCACCACCACACCGCGTGCCATGCTGGACGACGTTGCCCGCCGCCGGGAGGCGGCTGCAGCCGCGGCGGCAGCTGAAGCTACCTCAACGCCGTCAGACAAAAAAAAGCAGGCCACTGCAAGGGCCCCCAAGGCCACGCACAAGACGCAGGGCGCAAAACCCCGGTCACGCCGCCCGGGTACCGGATCTGGCAGTGGTGGGGGCGCCGGCGGCGGCGGTGGCCGTAGAGGCGGCGGCAGTTCCAGCGGATCGCCCTTCGGGCCCTGGCTTCAATCCCTCCGTGCCCGGATCACCCCGCGCCGCGTCGGCTACTGGGCGGCGGTTATCGCCCTGTGGGGTGGTCTCGGTACCACTCTGCTGGCCTTTTCATGGGCGCTTGAGCTTCCGGACACGCGCGATCTCGCCGTGCCCGCCCGCGCGCCGACGGTCACGATCCTGGCGCATGACGGCACCGTCCTGGCCCGGCGTGGCTCGGGCTTTGCCGGTGCGGTCGATATCGACGCCTTGCCGCCCTATGTTGCCCACGCCTTCATCGCGATCGAAGACCGCCGGTTCTATGACCATGTTGGCATCGACCCCCTCGGCATTGCCCGTGCCATGGTGGCCAATCTCAAGGCCATGGACGTGGTGCAGGGCGGCTCCACCATCACCCAGCAGCTGGCTAAGAACCTGTTCCTCACGCCGGAGCGCTCCTTGAAGCGCAAGGTGCAGGAAACCATGCTCGCCCTGTGGCTGGAGAGCGAGTACGACAAGGATGAGCTGCTGACGCTCTATCTCAACCGCGTCTATTTCGGTGCCGGTGCCTATGGCCTCGAGGCCGCGTCCCAGCGCTTCTTCGACAAGCCAGCCACAGACCTGACCGTGCCGGAAGCCGCCATGCTGGCCGGTCTCGTCAAGGCGCCCTCCCGCCTGGCACCCACGAACAACCCTGAAGGGGCTCAGGCCCGCGCCAATGTGGTGATCGACGCCATGCACCGCTACGGTTTCCTCGCAGGGCCTGACGCGGATACGGCCGCTGCCTTCCCCGCCGAGCTTGCCGCCCGCGCCAGCACCGAGACCGGTTATGCCGTTGACTGGATCGAAGAGCAGCTGGCTGATTTCGTCAGCGCATCCGGCCGCGACATGACCGTCCACACGACCCTTGATCCCGCCATGCAGATGGCCGCTGTTGGTGCCATCAAGAGCCGTCTCGCGCTGTCGGGCGAAGTGTCCAATGTCAGCCAGGGCGCGCTCGTCGCAATGACGCCGGACGGTGCGGTGCGCGCCCTTGTCGGCGGCCGCAATTACCGCGAAAGCCAGTTCAATCGCGCCACCACAGCACTCCGTCAGCCCGGCTCTGCCTTCAAGACCTTCGTCTATCTGACCGCGCTCGAGCGCGGCATGACACCGCTTACCATCCGCCGCGATGCCCCGGTACGCATCGGTGGTTATGCACCGTCCAACTTCAGGGACAGCTATGAGGGCGATGTCTCCCTCATGCACGCACTCGCCCGGAGCATCAACACTGTTGCCGTCCGCCTCACCCATGAGGCGACGCCGGGCTCCGTCGCGCGTACCGCCCGCCGCATGGGCATCACGTCCGAACTTGCCCCCAACCTGTCCCTGGCGCTCGGCACTTCTGAAGTTACTTTGATGGAGCTCACATCGGCCTATGCGCCGCTGGCCAATGGCGGGCGGGGCGTCATTCCGCACATCATCACCAAGGTGACATTGGGCCTCGAGCTCGACCCTCAGCCCACGGAAGGGTCAAAGCCGTCCGGCCGGGACGGCGACCTGCCGCTTGCCGATGAAGTGGTTTATGAGCGTGAGGGAGGTGGCCTTGGCCGCGTTCTCACCCGCACCAATGTCGCGCGGATGAATGCCATGCTGGCCTATACGGTGACGAACGGCACCGGCCGCCGCGCGCAGATCGACAGGCCTGCCGCCGGTAAGACCGGCACCAGCCAGGAAAACCGCGATGCCTGGTTCCTCGGCTATACGGCTGATCTGGTCGCCGGCGTCTGGGTCGGTAATGACGACAGCTCGCCAATGGTTGAGATAACCGGCGGTCGCTTACCCGCAGAGATCTGGGCCGGGTTCATGACCGCAGCCCATACCGGCCTGCCCGCACGTCCGCTGCCGGGCGACTGGGAACCGCCGGTGGCCGTCGCGGCCGCTCCCCAGCCCGTCGAGGTCAATGCAACTGCGCCGGCCTATGACCCGCGCTTCGGCCCGCCCGGTTACACGCCGGACGGTTATCAGCGCCGCGCGCCGAAGGAAGACGAAGAACCGGGTTTCTTCTCCCGTCTGTTTGGCAGCCGCAACTGGGCAGACTGAAGCCGGGCAGCCGGAACGGGGCACGCGGCTTCAGTCGGTCTCAACCGTATCCATGATCGCTTGGGGATAGCGCTCGCCCGTCACTGCATCGCGGGCGAAGATCGCATCGAGTTCACCCAGATCCTCCGCAGACAGAACGATGGTGTCGGCTGCCGCATTCTCTTCGAGATAAGTCCGCCGCTTGGTGCCGGGAATGGGCACGATGTGGTCACCGCGGGCCATCACCCAGGCCAGTGCTATCTGTCCGGCTGTCACGCCACGCGCTGAGGCCATCTCTTCCACGGCAGTCACCAGCGCCCGGTTCGCATCGAAATTGTCGTCGCTGAAACGCGGCAGCATCTTCCGCAGGTCGCCCTTGCCCAGATCGTCTTTCTTCACGGCGCCGGTTAGGAAGCCGCGTCCCAGGGGCGAGAAGGGAACGAAACCAATGCCCAGCTCCCGGCAAGCCGGCAGCACATGGTCTTCCACCTCGCGGGTCCATAGGGAGTATTCTGATTGGATGGCGGTGATGGGGTGCACCTCGTGTGCCCGGCGGATGGTCTTGGAGGAGACTTCGCATAGGCCCAGATGCCGTACCTTGCCTTCTGTCACCAGCTCCGCCATTGCGCCGACCGTTTCCTCGATGGGCACATTTGGGTCGAGCCGGTGCATGTAATAGAGGTCGATCACATCGGTGCCCAGGCGCTTCAGGCTCGCGTCGCAGGCTTCCTTTACATACGCAGCATCACCGCGCACCCCCATCAGCTTGCCGCCTTCGCCGGGGCGGATCGCAAACTTGGTCGCAAGCTCAATGCGGTCCCGGTGCGGCTTCAGCACCCGCCCCACAAGTTCTTCATTGTGCCCGGCGCCATAGACGTCGGCGGTATCGAAGAAGGTGATGCCCAGGTCCAGCGCCCGCAGCAGGGTCGCTTCCGCCTCTGCCTGGTCGGCCTCGCCATAGGATTGCGACATGCCCATGCAGCCCAGCCCCTGGGCGGACACGTCGAAATTATTGCCAAGTACGCGCCGATTCATGGGATGCCCTCCTCGACCCAGTCCAATAATGACCAATGGTCAGTTAATTGGATATAGGCCCCGCCCCGTAGCGATGCAAGGCACTCCCATTGGCATTGAGCCAGTTTTTTGCCTGCTCAATGTCATCGATGCGCGTGCGCACCAGCGCCCAGAAACGGGGGCCATGATTGTGCTCGACGAGATGCGCGGCTTCATGTGCCGCCACGTAGTTCAGCGCGAAGGGCGGCGCGAAGATGAGCCGCCAGGAGAAGCTGATCACCCGCGAGGTGGAGCACGATCCCCAGCGGCTTGCCGTATCCCGAAGACTGATCTTCGAGGGGCTCATGCCGAAGGCTGCCGCATGGCCCATGGTTGCGTCGGTCAGATCGCGCCGCGCTTCCTTCTTCAGCCAATCCGTTACCCGGCGCGACAGATGCGGCGCCTGGCCCGACACCACAAGCCGGGGCGGGGCGTCGTCTCCCATCTCGATGCGTACTGGCGTCCGCGCGCTGCCGGTCGCATCATGCACAATTTCGTGCACCACCCCGCGCAGGGGAATATGAGCACCAGGCGCGAAGGGCACGGGCTCCGGCACGGCAGCCAGCCGCCGGGCGATCCAGGCTTCATGCTTGGCGGCGAAGGCCAGCGCCTGAGAGAACCCCTTGATGGTTGGACTGGTGATGACAACCTCGCGCGACACCGGGTCCACCTTGAGGATCATCCGCCGCGCGCGCTTGTTGGCACGCAGGACGACAGGCACCTCGCGTCCCTTGATGGAAAGCGTGGCGCGCTGCAGGCGGTCGCGTCGGGTGAGTGTTTGGGTCATCAGGTGGTGGCGGCTGCGGGCGGGACTGGCCTATAGAACACGAAGCAGCATAATAGCAGATCAGGAGCTTGCGCCGTGAGCATCGCCCAGACGCGCCAACCACGCTTCCACCTTGCTTTCCCCGTTGATGATCTGGCACGGGCGCGCGCCTTCTACGGCGACCTCCTGGGATGTGCCGAGGGGCGTTCGTCAGATACCTGGGTTGATTTCGATTTCCTCGGCCATCAGATCGTCGCCCATCTGGCACCCGAGGAATGCGCTGCGGCCGCGCGCAACGATGTGGATGGCCACGACGTGCCCGTCCGCCATTTCGGTCTTATCCTGGATTGGACGGCCTGGGAGGATCTCGCCGCCCGCCTCACACAGGCCAGCACCACCTTCGTGATCGAACCCTATGTGCGTTTCGCTGGGCAGCCGGGCGAGCAGGCCACGATGTTCCTGCTCGATCCCGCCGGCAATGCGCTTGAGTTCAAGGCATTCCGCGACGAGGCGGACATTTTCGCCAAATAGGCCTCAGAGAAACTGCCTCAACCTTGCCGCCATGCGCTCCGGCTGCGTCTCGTGGGTGAAGTTGGCAAGATACTCATTGTCCTCGCTCATCAGATAGACCACCGAAGAATGGTCCATCGTGTAGCCCGCAGACGATGAGGCATCCTCTACCTTGCGGTAGTAGACCTTGTAGGCCTTGGCTGCGGCGGCCACTTGCTCCGGCGTGCCGGTCAGTCCCACAAAATCATCGCCGAAATGCTGCACATAGGCGGCCATCGTCTCCACATCGTCCCGCTCCGGATCGACCGTGATGAAAACGGGGGTCACCTTTTCAGCATCTTCGCCGAGGTCGCCAAGGGCAACGGACATCACCTGCAGCGCCGTCGGGCAGACATCGGGGCAATAGGTGAAGCCGAAATAGATCAGCGTCTTCTTGCCGGCGAAGTCAGCTTCCGTCACCTCCCGGCCCGTATGGTCGATCAGGGTGAATGGCCCGCCGATATTCGGCACGCCGGTGGAACGCACCGGCGTTGTCTGCGACAGCTCGGCCACCTGTGGGCTCGACAGCCCGCCGGTGAGAATGAGGCCAAGCCCCGTCAGGGCAATGACGGCGGTGACGGCAGTGGCGATCAGCAGCAAGCGGTTCATGGGCTGTTCAGTCCCTTTCCCTCAGATAGTCGTGATGCGGTTGGCTTTACCGGGCCATGCAGAAGGCTTGACGCCATGCCCGCAGATGTCTTTATGAAGTCCGTCAGCACCCTGGGTCACGTCAGAACAGGGCGCTGCCAGCCTCCATGGCTGGGAAGTCTAGTACGAGTGAGGACCTCGATCATGCAGACCAAGCGTCGCACATCCGCAGGGTATCGATCCATGGCAGCCCGTGCCCTTGCGGTCGCACTTGTTGCCTTCTCTGCGATGGCCGGCGCGTTGGTGCTTCAGCTGCCGGCGGCGCAAGCCCAGCTCGTTCCCGAAAACGACATGGTCGTCGCCATCCGCACTGGTGAAGTATCCGCGGTAGAGGAGGCTTTCCTCGCAGGCCTGTCGGCCAATGAGCGGAGCCTGAAAGGTGAGACGGCCCTGATCGAAGCCGTGCGGACTGGCAGCCGGGCTCTTGTGGAGCTCTTTATCGACCGCGGCGCACGCATCAACGTCGCCGCCCGCCGCTCGCGCCTGACAGCACTCGAAGAGTCCGTGCGCATCAATCGCCCCGACCTCACACGCATCCTGATCACTGCCGGAGCGGATGTGGACAAGGCAGGCACTGACGGTGAAACGCCCGTCCTGATCGCCGCCAAGCTGGGCCATGCCAATGTGGTCGAGGCGCTCATTGAAGCCGATGCCTATCTCAATGATACGGACAATACGGGCCGCACGCCGCTCACTTTGGCCCGGGAGCGCCGCCACACAGCCGTTGTCCGCATGCTCGAGGCCGCCGGCGCCGAATAGGCCCCTGCTTGTCAACGCGCCTGAAGTGCGTATATGGCAGGCATGGCCACCAAATTGCCGCGACCCGGCTCCAAACGCGAAAAACACCGGACACCCGAGGGTGATGCCCCCTGGCACCACCTGCCGGACGGCCGCTTTCGCAATCCGCCGGGCAGCCCCAACCGCACTGCCGGTCTCAAGGACATGCTGCCCTTCATGGAGCGCATGTTTCGCCAGAGCTTTCGCGACATAGACGTCCCCGATCACCATGTGCTGCCGCGCCCCCAGGCACTGGCGTCGCTTGATCGTGCGCGGTCCCGCGAGCATGAGGACCGCGGCGTCGTCACATGGCTGGGCCATGCGTCTTTCTTGCTGCGTATCGGTGGCAAGACGATCCTCACCGACCCCTATCTCACAAGCTACGCAGGGCCTGTCGGTTTTGGCCCCAAGCGCTATGTCCCCTCCGGCATCGCCATCCGCGACCTGCCGGAGATCGACATTCTCGCCATCAGCCACAACCACTATGACCATCTGGACGAGACGGCGATCCATCGCCTGCCCGGCAAGGAGACCATGACGGTGGTCGCGCCCTTGGGCCTGGGTGATTTTTTCCGCGAGCGTGGTTTCCGCTATGTGGTGGACATGGATTGGTACCAGTCGCTGACGGTCAACGACCTCACCGTCAAGGCGCTGCCCTGCATCCACTGGTCACGCCGGTCCGGCCTGGATACCAACAGATCCCTGTGGGCGGCGTTCTCCTTCGAAGGGCCTGAAGGCCGTGTGTTCTTTGGCGGGGATACGGCATATGGCCCAGTCTTTGAGGAGATCGGCTCCCGGGAAGGCCCATTCGATCTCGCCCTCATCGGCATCGGTGCCTATGAGCCTCGCGCCATCATGAAGGCAAGCCACGCCAACCCGGAAGAGGCCGTGCAGATCGGCATCGATATCGGTGCCCGCACCTTGGTGGGCATGCATTGGGGTACGGTTGTGCTCACGGAGGAACCGCCTTTCGAGCCGCCCGAGCGCTTCCTGCGCGCCGGTCGTGAGCGCGGTTTTGCCGATGATGATGTCTGGATCATGCGCATCGGCGAAACACGCTTTCTGCCCCGCAAGCACGGTGGCACGGCCGAGAACGACTGAGCCTCTCCCTCTCTATTCGCCGATCGTCAGCAGCATGCCGCGCTCCTTGGCGGCCCGGAGGAATGCCATGAAGATGGCATAGCCTGCTCCGAAATAGACGATGTTGAGACCGGCTGCGAAGGCCAGCCGGCTCCAGTCGATCACCTGATCGAATAGAATGCTCCGCATGCCTTCGAAAACGTAGGTAGGCGGCAGGCATAGGGCGATTGCCTCGAGCCAGTCAGGCATCACGCTGACGGGGTAATAGATGCCGCATAGCGGCACGAAGATGAACGGTACTGCCCATGCCAGGCTCTCCGCCCCCAGCCCGTTACGCAGGATGATGCCGGTGACCACGAGCGCCACGGCCCAGCCGAAGAAGACGAGATTGGCGAAGAAGGCAACAAGCGCAATCCCCAGGTCGAACAGGTTGAACCCGAAGAACCAGATCGCGATGGCAAGGGCCGGTGTCATGCCCACCACCATGCGGATCAGGCTCATGCTCACCAGCGCGGTTACAAACTCGGGCGGCCGCAGCGGTGTCACCATCAGGTGACCGAAATTGCGGCTCCACATTTCCTCGAAGAAGGAGATCGTGAAGCCGAGCTGGCCCCGGAACATCAGCTCCCACAGCAGCACCGACCCCACCAGCACACCGCCCGCCTGGGCGAACACATCTGTCGTCTGCGCCAGGAATGTCTGGAGGAAACCCCACATGACGAGGTTCATCGCCGGCCAATAGGCCAACTCCAGCATGCGCGGCCATGAGCCCTTGAGCAGATACCAGTACCGCAGCACCATGGCGCCGACACGCGCAGCAGAGAAGGGCGGATTGTGCCGGACAATCGGCGGCAGATCCTGCATGTGCATGCTCATGACGCGGCCCCTTCCGTGTCCTGCTGCGATGCGGTTGCCAGATCGGCGGCGCGGATACCGGTGCCACGCGCCACATCAAGAAATACTTCTTCCATATTGGTGCGGCCATATCGTGCAAGAAGATCAGCCGGGCTGCCCCGGTCGACAATACGGCCGCGTGTCATCATCAGCACGCTATCCGCCAGCCGCTCAACTTCTCCCATGTTGTGGGACGCAAGCAGAATGGTCGCGCCGGTACGTGCCTTGTAGGCCTCGAAATAGCTGCGCACCCAATCCGCGGTGTCCGGATCAAGCGAGGCTGTGGGTTCATCGAGCAGCAGTAATTCCGGCTCGTTGATCAGCGCCTTGGCCAGCCCCACGCGCGTCTTCTGTCCGGCGGACAGTTTGCCGGAAGGCCGGTCCAGGAACTCGGTCAGCGCCAGGTCATCGGCAATCGCCCTAACCCGTTCGCGCACATGTGACAGGCCATAAAGCCGCGCATAGACGGTCAGGTTCTCTCGCACCGTCAGCCGCATGGGCATGTCTACATAGGGGCTTTCGAAATTCATCAGGGCATTTGCCTGCCGCCGCTCCGTCTCAAGGTCATACCCCAGCGCATGCAGGCTTCCGGCAGTCGGCGTGACAAGCCCAAGAACCATCGCAATGGTCGTGGTCTTGCCTGCGCCGTTGCCGCCCAGCAAGGCAGTAGTAGAGCCACGCGGCACCGTAAAGCTGATGTCGTCCACGGCGGTTACTGGGCCGTAGCATTTCCTCAGCCCGCTGATTTCCAGCGCCGGTGTGTCCGCGCCTGTCATGTCTTCCACCCTGTCTCATTGCGTCGCTGAAAACCGCTACCCAGCGTGATGCCGCATGGGCTGTTCCGAACGGCTGTGGCATAGTTTGGAACCGAGCCGGACCGAAACAAGCCCGGCATCATGAAGGGTCAGGGCGCGTGGCGCAAAGGCCCGAGGTTCGATAGTGCGACTACCGGAAGGCCCATGACCGAAGTCCCAGCCCGCCCCATGTCCCCGGCATCGCTCGATGATGATGGCGGGGCGCTCAACCGTGATGTGTCCGACATCTTCGAAGCGGGCCGCATCCGGCTGCAGACACTCATCCTGCTCCGCTGGCTGGCGGTGGGCGGACAGGCAGCAGCCGTTCTCTTCACGGCGCTGGTGCTGGGCTTCGAGCTGCCCCTGGAGCTATGCCTTACTGCGGTGGCCGCATCCGCATGGCTAAACATCATCCTGACCCTGCGCTATCCCGCACCGCGCCGCCTGGGCGAGATGGAGGCTGCGGCCTATCTGGGCTACGACATTCTTCAGCTGGCCGTTCTGCTCTACCTTACTGGCGGCCTCGAGAACCCTTTCGCCTTCCTGTTTCTGGTGCCGGTCACCATTTCGGCAACCACCCTGTCTCTGCGCGCCACCATCGCACTGGCAGCGCTGGCGCTTGTGCTGGTCACCATCCTTGGTCCCTATCACTTGCCGCTGCCATGGTTCTCCGGCGAGCATGTGCAATTCGAGCCCATGTGGATCCTCGGCATGTGGGTCGCGTTGGTCCTCGGGCTGGCCTTCATGACGGCTTACGCCTTCCGGGTTGCGCGGGAGGGACGGCGCATGTCCGCCGCCCTATCCGCTACCCAGCTCATTCTGGCACGGGAGCAGCGCCTGTCGGCGCTTGACGGTCTGGCTGCAGCTGCAGCCCACGAACTGGGCACGCCGCTGGCCACGATCTCGCTTGTCTCCAAGGAGCTGAAGCAGGAAGCCGGCAATCTGTCGCCGGACCTCGTTGATGATTTGGACTTGCTGCACAGCCAGGCCGAGCGGTGCCGCGACATCCTCGCCAAATTGTCGGCCCGGGGTGAGGAAGGCGATGCCCACCACGCACGCATTCCCCTGCCTGTCATGCTGGACGAGGCCGCTGACCCGTTCCGCGGCCGCGGCCGCGATATCGCCATCGAGTTGTCGCCGGAAAGCGGTGCGGGCGCGGGCGAGCCGCCGGATTTCATCCGCCGGACCGAGATCATGTATGCCCTGCGCAACCTGATCGAGAATGCCGTCGCCTTTTCCCGCGAGAAAGTCACCGTCGGGGCCCGTTGGTCAGAGGACAGTGTGGAAATTTCTATCAGTGACGACGGGCCTGGCTTCTCGGCGGATGTGATTGATCAACTCGGTGAGCCTTACGTCTCCACCCGCCGCACGTTGCCCGGAAAAGCCAAGTCTGAAGACGGAGACGGCGGAGGCATGGGCCTTGGCTTCTTCATTGCCAAGACCCTGATTGAACGTACCGGCGGCCGCCTCATTGCGGCCAACGCGGCACGCGGGGAGGCCGGGGCCATCATCCGTCTCATCTGGCCGCGTGACCGGGTTGAGCCGGATCACGGATAGGCTCTGCGGGCGTGCTTGCGACAATCCGCCCTGAATTGGGTTAACCCTTTGAAGTCAGACGGAAATGGGCGTCTGGGATGCGCAAACTACATTGATTGGTGCATAATAGCGGTCCTATAAACGGGCACCGGTCGGCAGCCGTTTCGGCGTCCGACACCGGGCCCGTCAGGACGAGCAAGAAGGCATCAGCCCATGACCCCCACAGACACTCCGGATCTGCCCCGCGATACCTCCGCCGTGGACGCCCTGGCGGACAAGTCGCTGCTGATCGTGGACGATGACCAGCCCTTCCTGACCCGCCTTGGCCGCGCCATGGAGCGCCGGGGGTTTGACGTGCGTCTTGCCTCCAGCGTCGGTGAGGGGCTCGCTGAAGTGCGCCGCGCCGCGCCAGCCTATGCGGTGGTGGATCTGCGCCTTGAAGATGGCAATGGTCTCGACGTGGTCCAGGCGCTGCACGGTGCCCGCGAGGACGCCCGTGCTGTCATGCTGACGGGCTACGGCAATATCACGACGGCTGTTGCCGCCGTAAAGCTTGGTGCCGTTGACTATCTCGCCAAGCCCGCAGATGCGGATGATGTGGAATCCGCCCTGCTTG
This sequence comes from Pyruvatibacter mobilis, assembly GCF_012848855.1. Lineage (NCBI taxonomy): Bacteria > Pseudomonadati > Pseudomonadota > Alphaproteobacteria > Hyphomicrobiales > Parvibaculaceae > Pyruvatibacter > Pyruvatibacter mobilis. The sequence goes on along the minus strand of NZ_CP051630.1, from coordinate 2,779,311 downwards.
CCAAGCCGGACACACTGCCCGAGCCGCCTGAAAACCCGATGTCTGCTGACCGGGTGCGCTGGGAGCATATTCAGCGGGTCTACGAGCTGTGTGGCCGCAACGTGTCCGAGACCGCCCGCCGCCTCAACATGCACCGCCGTACCCTGCAGCGCATCCTCGCCAAGCGGTCACCGCGCTGATCAGTCGGCGCAACAGCCTCTAGCGGTATGGGTCCTCAGCTTCCAGATAGGTGCGAACGTAGTCTGCGACACCCTCTTCAAGCGAGGTGAAAGGCGCGCGATACCCCGCTTGCCGCAGCCGGTCCATGCGGGCTTCGGTGAAGTACTGATATTTGTCGCGGATCTGCTCGGGCGTATCCACATAAGTGATGGATGGCTCCTTGCCCAGCGCGGCAAACACTGCATGCGCCAGGTCCTTGAAGCTGCGCGCTTCACCGGTTCCAATATTAAACAATCCGCTCACGGACGGTGTCTCCAGGAGCCATGAGACCACCCGTGCGCAATCCTTCACATATACGAAGTCGCGCAGCTGCCCGCCATCCTCGTAATCGGGATTGTGCGACCTGAAGAGCCTGACCGGCCCGCCGTCGCGTGCCGACGGATGGATGTGCGCGACAACGCTTTTCTGGCCACCCTTGTGGTACTCGTTCGGCCCATAGACGTTGAAGAACTTCAGGCCCACCCATTGCGGCGGCGTGGTGGCACCCATGGCAAGCCGGCGCGCAATGCGCCTGTCCACCATGTGCTTTGACCAGCCATAGGCATTGAGCGGGCGTAGCTTCGCCAGGGCCTCGGCATTCATTTCGTCATCAAAGCCGACCTCACCACCGCCATAGGTCGCAGCGGAAGAGGCGTAGATCAGGCGTGTTCCCGTCTGGCAGCACCAGTCCCATAAATCGTTGGTGAGCCGGATGTTCGAGCGCACGATCAGGTCCGCGTCAGTCTCCGTGGTCGAGGAGATGGCTCCCATGTGGATCACGGCATTGATCTGCCCCGCATTTCGGGCCAAAAAATCCATCAATGCCTCCGGCGCGATCACATCTTCCAGCTCGCATTTGGCGATATTGCGCCACTTGTCACCGGTCTCCAGCCAGTCGCAGACCACAAGCCCCGTATGTCCATCCTCGGACAGTTGAGCTAGAATATTGGAGCCGATGAAGCCGGCGCCGCCGGTAACAACAATCATGGAAGCCTTGTATATCTCTCACGGGAGGGCGGGGGGCTTGAGGCCCTGGAATTCTTCGGGATCACGAACCCGTCATGCGCGCGATGGTGTTTGTGGTGCTTTGGCCGGCCACCAGTTCGGCCAGAACCACTCGGCCGCCATTCGCCTGCACGATGTCGGCCCCCACAACGGTCTCCACCGTATAGTCGGCACCTTTCACAAGCACGTCGGGTTTGAGTGTGGAGATCAGCGTCAGCGGCGTTTCGTCCGAAAAGATCACCACCATGTCCACGTCCTCGAGCGAAGCAAGAACAAGAGCACGCGCCAGTTCGCCTTGCAGCGGGCGGCTCTCTCCCTTCAATTGTTTCACTGAGCTGTCGGAGTTGAGCCCGACGACAAGCCGGTCGCACTCCGCGCGCGACTGGCGCAGCAGCGACAGATGCCCGGGGTGAATGAGGTCAAAGCAGCCATTGGTGAAGCCGACGCTCTGTCCCTGGGCCCGCCAGCGTTCCACCCGGTCCAGGGCTTCCGTCAGCGTACAGATCTTCTGATCCGCCTTGTTGACATCTGCCTCGTGAAGCGCGTGGGTCAGCTCTCCGGGATAGACAACAGCCGTCCCGATTTTGGCCACCACCAGCCCCGCAGCCGCATTGGCTATGGCGGCGGCCTGGGGCAGGTCCGCGCCGGCCGCGATGGCAAGGCCCAGAGTTGCAAGAACCGTGTCGCCGGCACCGGAGACATCGAACACTTCAAGCGCGCGGGCCGGGAAATGATGCGCCTCGATCCCCTCACCGGAAGGCGCGCGCATCACCAAGGTCATGCCTGCCTGCGACCGGGTTACGAGAATGGCATCCGCATTGGCATGGGCCAGCGCCTCGGTTGCCGCATCAAGCACTTCCGCGTCCGTGCCACAGGGCATGCCGGTCGCCAATGCCAGTTCCTTGAGGTTCGGCTTGATCATGGTCGCGCCGCTGTAGCGCGAGAAATCCGCCGACTTCGGATCAACGATCACCGGCAATCCCATGTCGCGGGCCGTGCCGATGATGGCCTGCAGCACATTGTCCGAGAGGCAACCCTTGGCATAGTCGGACAGGACAATTACACCCGCATTGGCCATATCCTCGCGGGCGGCCTCAACGATCGCGTCGACGCTTTCCCCGGACAGGGGCAGCGCGACTTCCTGGTCTGCCCGGAGCAATTGCTGCGCGCCTGCCACGAACCGCGTCTTCACCGTCGTCGCGCGGCCGATATCAGTAATCAGGTCGGGCTCGATGCGCTCTTCTTCCGAGATGAGCCGCAGCACCTCGCGCCCGGCCTCATCGTCGCCGATGGTCGCCAGCAGGCCCGCGGTGCCGCCCAGGGAGGCTACATTGCGTGCCACATTCCCCACACCACCAAGCATCGCCGCCTCGCGCTCGACCGCGATGACCGGGATCGGCGCTTCCGGCGAAATGCGATCCACGCGACCATAGACATAGCGGTCGAGCATGATGTCGCCCAGACACACCACCCGACCCTGCGGAAAACGCGCAAGGATGTCGAGCTCGTCGCTCATGTCGGTGGACGGAACGCCAGAGGCGGAACTGGAAGCACTCATTTAGGGCCTTCGGGTCGCATCGGTCGGAAGTCCGGGATCATAGGGCGCCGATGGCGGCGCTCAAAGGCCGGGATCGTTAGTCCGGTTAATAGGCTGCGCATCCGGGAGTGTCTATCCCGGGCCGCCCCAGGCCGCAGGCTCTCAGACAAGCCCGGCCTCCGGATCCGCCAGGCGCGACAGGCGCAATGCGCTCGCACGGGCAAGACGCACGGTCACGGCCTTACGACGGGCGGCGGACAGTTTGTGAACCGGCGCATCGCGCAGGGGTTCAGCGCCATACCGGTCGGCCACCATAAGGCCTGCATCCGGTGGCAGGTGCTGCATCGGGAAGTCTTCGGGCACCGCAAAGAACAGGCGGTCGCAGAAGTCGCGATATTCCGGCCACTTGGTGTCAGCCCTGAGGTCCGCAAGGCTGGTCTTGATCTCAATGATGGTGATGTCGCCATTGCTGGCAAGGGCGATCACATCCGCGCGCCTGCCGCTGGCGAGTGTGAACTCGGTCAGAGGCGCGAGTGACAGTCCCATCAGGTGGCGGCAAACCCCGCGCTGCACATTGAGGGCGCGCTCCGACTGGCGTCCGTCGGGGGGAAGATCAAGCTCGGTCCAGGAAAGCGGGTGCGGCATGGAGGCAGGATAGGCCAGCCCGTATGCCGGTGTCAGCCGCTGATGCCGCGCAGCCGAAATCGGTTTGGAACCACCGGCGGGGCGATTGTGTTTTCCCCGCATCGACCACAGCAGGAGACGAACAATGCGTTATGCGAAAGCCGTAATCCTTGCTGGCGTACTGGGCATGACCGCCGCGTGCAGCAATATGAGCCATACCGAGAAGAATGCTCTGGGTGGCGCAGGTATCGGCGCTGCTGCCGGTGCCGCGATTGGTGCCGCCACGGGCGGGTCTGCCGCCGAAGGTGCCGTGATCGGCGGCGCGGTCGGTGCCGGCGCCGGTGCCTACAAGGGCTGCAAGGAAGACCCGAACTGCTAATTAGACCTCGCAGTCAGGACGCATCCCTCAGGGTGTTCTGATGGTGCGAAAGACAGACGGCCCGCCGGGATCCTCCCCCGGCGGGCCGTTTTTCGTCTGGAACGTCACCCAAGCTTTGAAGCGCTGCCATCGCAGCCTGCCTGGCTCCACTTTCATCAAGCCCCGGTACGGTGCCGAGGCGGGCAATCGCGAATGTCCCGAGTGTATTGAGGCAATAGGCTGCCGTAAGCAGTTCCGGCCGCGGTGTGTGCCCCGTAGTAGCGGCATATCCTTCGATCATTGCGTCGGCCATGCCGTCGCTCCGAGCATCGGAACTGGCGATGTCATGAAGGTGGCGCAACTCGATCTCTGTGACCCCGCATTGCGCTTCGCCCAGATCAATCAGCCCGATGGCACTGGTGGCCGGGGCCGCCGGGTCGGCAAAAAGCACGTTCCCGCCATTGATGTCCCCGTGCAGAAAGGGATGCGGGTCTGCCCCATGCAGCACCGCATCAACACGCTCACAGTAAACCCTCATGTCCGGGACGATATCGGTGATTTCCGACAGCCGCCGTGCGGTCAGGTCCGGCAGACCGGCACCTTCGGGCACGAGGCCGCCGCTTTGCTGATGAAATTGCCCTGCAGCCTCCCCGATACGCCGCATGATCGTAATCCGGTCATCGCGGCTCCGCGTGTCCGCAAGCAGGGCAGAGGCGGTCACCCCCGGCAGGCGGCCCATCCGTATCCACCCGCAGAAATCCTCAAGCGCCGGAGCGTCCGCATCGATCTCGCCAAAACCATGCAGCGCTGCGGTGGTCACCGGGCTCGTCAATCCGCGCAGGAGGTCGAGCGCTCTCACCTCGCCGAACAGGATGTCACGCCCGGACCCGATACCGCCGTGATGACGCACCAGCTTGAGGACGCTGCCATCGCCGAGATCAAAGACGTCTCCCCAAACACCGTGACCGATCCGCCGCCAGGGTGGGGCAGGCAGCCGGGCATTCGGCAGGCCCGCATGTATCGCTGTCTCGGTCACCATGGAAGAAGCCTAGGCGCGGTCAGGGGAAGAATGCCAGCACCGCATCCTGGTCTGCGACACCAAATGAAAACGGCCCGCCGGGTTTCCCCGGCGGGCCGTCAGATCAGTGGGCAGTGCCCGCGGCCTTACTCGGCAGCGGAAACCTGCTTGAGGGCGTCCTTGTTGGTGCCGAAATTGATCGTCTGAAGGTACTTGATGCCTTCTTCAGCGATGTCATCACCCACCATGTGGTCGCCTTCCGACTTCAACTCGTCCATGTCCACATAGGTGGAGTAGAACGGCTTGGTGCGGTCGGTAATGATGCCGGCCTTGAGCAGCGTCTTGATCAGCACACGGAAAATGTCGGTGCCGTTCTTCATGCGTTCGCGGCGGTCATCGTCGGTGAAGGCTTCCAGCATCTCGGCCTGAACCTGCTGCCAGTCGAGACCGAAGTCGGCGTAGATCACCTTCTTCTGTTCCGGGTTCACCAGGTTGAACAGCAGGGTCTGGAAGCACTCAGCAGCCCAGTCCTCGATGATGTGCTGCTCTTCTTCAGAGAGGTTCGGCACCGTGCGGTCCGCCCAGATCTTGCCGAACTTGTGGTGGAACGCCTCGTCGGTCATCACCAGCTGCGTCAGGCGGACAAGAAGCGGGTCCTTGGCGTTGGTGTAAAGCGCGGCGAACGCACCCATGGCCAGGCCTTCCACCAGCATCTGCATGCCGACGACCTTCTTGTAGACTTCCGGCGCGTTGACGATGTCGACGAGCAGGTTCTTCAGCGTCTCACCGCACGGCAGCGGTGTGCCCCAGCGGGCCTTCACATAGGCGGCGAACGCCGTCACGTGGCGGGCTTCTTCGCGGGTCTGGTTGGCAGCGTATTCCTGTGCGCCCGGGTCACGGAGAATGTGGCAGAGCGAGGCGGAGAGGCCCAGCGCGCCGGCTTCACCGTGCAGAATGGCCGACAGCATCCAGCGGGCGGTTTCGTTGACGAAACGCACGCGATCCTTTTCGGAGAGGTTCTGGAAGCTCGGCAGCTGCAGTTCCGGAACCATATCCTCCGGCAGGATCATCTCGTTCTCGTAGTCAAACGGCTCGGAGAAATCGATGTACTTGGTGTCCAGCGGATCCCAGAAATGGTCGTGGGTCGCGGAAATGATCTTGTCGAACGCGGTGGAGCGGGCGCCGTAGCGGTCCACTTCAATCATCGCCGCGAAATCGTCCGGGGCGCATGCGTCATAGGCAGCGTCATAGGTAATCTGGCGCGTCATGGCAGAGTTGTCTCCTCCAAGAAACCGCATATCGGCCCGGCCAATCGGGCAGCGCGGTCAAACAGCTCTATGTCAGTCCATCCGCGTAGGGAGGCGGGCTGGACAAGGCAAGGGGCATCGGGGCTTGCCGCCCTGACACCGCTCTTACTGACAAAAAGGTAGGTCTCTGTCAGCGGTCCCGCAAGCGAAAAGTGACGCCAGTGTCATCTTTCCTTATCAAAACCCTACACCCGCAACGTCAATCAGGCTTCGGACCGAGTGGCGCCGACTTCCCCCATGGGTTGTCTTATGGGTGTGGGGTGGGGTGTTCGGTTAACCATGTTGCCGCACGAAAAAGCCGCGCCTGTGCATATTTCTGGCAACGTTCCGGCAAATTTGCTCAGATTCATGTCAGGTTTTTGTACCACCCGCGACGTACCCGTGCTATCGGGGACGCTTGCGGGACGTATGGCCTGCGCCGCTTGCGTAAACCTTCCGGTTGAACGCAGCAGCGTTGGGGACGGGCGGCCCGGTCAAAAGAAGCCGGTAACAAACTGGTCGTTATAAGGAAGAAACCATTGGGGAGGGTGCACCGGGGATCTCGCGATCCTGGTGCAGCCGGTCACCGGGGGGCGACGCGCTCTAGAAGACGCCCGGCTTATTGCCAGGGCGCTGAAGCGCAACAGTCGCAACATTAGGACCGGCATCAAAGCCTCTGACATTGGTGTGGTGGAAATCTGACGTGGCCGGGGCGCTGCACCCAGGGCCTGCGCTGCGTCAGCCGGGGATGATATCGCACTCTCGCCGGCCCGATCCGGGCGCAGGCGGATCATTCGCAACGAATGGTCAGGCGTCGAGAGCGCAGGCAATTTCCGGCTAAGGACATTGGTTTTGAGTTCACGGGGCTGCCGCGCCCGACCAAGCACGGCAACCTCATGTGGCGTGGAGTGAAACGGAAAAAACATGATCAAGCTGCTGGAAAATGTGCTGTTCAGCGCGAAGGCCATCATCCTGGCCGTCTTCGCGGTCATCACAATCTACTGTGCGTATTATGCCTTCCAGCTGCGGATGGACGCCGGCTTCGAGAAGCAGCTGCCCACCGGCCACGAATACATCCAGACCTTCCAGGATTACCGGGACCGGCTGTTTGGCTCCAACCGCGTGATCATCGTCCTCGCCCAGCGTGAAGGCACCATCTGGAACAAGGACTTCTTCACCCGCTACAAGGAAGTCACCGACGAGTTGTTCTACCTGCCCGGCGTTGACCGCCGCACGGTGACCTCGCTGTGGACGCCCAACACGCGCTATCTGGAAATCACCGAGGAAGGCATCAATGCCGACGACGTGATCCCCGGCACCGTGACCGTCAACAACATGGACGATGCGGCGCTGGCGCGGATCGAGAACAACGTGATCCGGGGCAACTTCCTCGGCCGTCTCGTCGCTGAAGATTCCACCGCCGCCATGGTGGTTGCCGAACTCCTCGACATCGACCCGCAGACCCAGCAGCGCCTCGACTATTTCGACCTCGCCGACCAGCTGGAAGAAAAGATCCGCGGCAAGTACGAGGACGATCAGTACACCATCCACATCATCGGCTTTGCCAAGCTGATTGGTGATATCGCCGACGGCGCCCAGACGGTGGTCATATTCTTCGCCATCGCCTTTGTGCTCACGGCCCTGTCGGTGTTCCTCTACGCCCAATCCTGGACGCTGACCTTCCTGGCGCTGTTCTGCTCCTTCACCTCGCTGATATGGCAGTTCGGCGTGCTGCATATCCTTGGCTACGGCCTTGATCCTTTGGCCATCCTGGTGCCGTTCCTTGTCTTCGCCATCGGCGTGAGTCACGGGGTGCAGCAGATCAACCTGATCACCAAGGAAATCACGGCAGGGTCCAGCGGCGAGGAAGCGGCGCGCGCCAGCTTCCGCCTGCTGTTCATACCTGGCTCCATGGCGCTGATCACCGACCTCGTCGGCTTCGGTACCCTGATCCTGATCCCGATCGGCATGATCCAGGAACTGGCCGTCACCGCCTCCATCGGTGTGGCGCTCAAGATTGTCACCAACCTGGTGATGCTGCCGCTGCTGGCGTCCTACTTCTCCTTCGACGAGAAGTTCGTGGACCGGGCCAACGCAGCGCGCGACTTCCGTATCCGAATGATGACCCATGTGGGCAAGCTGGCCGAACCGCGCGTTGCCATCATGATCTTCGCCGGCAGTGTTGTGCTCTTCGGTCTCGCCGTGTGGCAGAGCCTTGGCCGCCACGTGGGTGACCTGCATGCAGGCGCCCCGGAACTGCGTACCGAAGCGCGCTACAATGAGGACAGCCGCTTCGTGGTCGACAAGTTCGCCCTCGGCCTCAACCTGTTGACGGTCGTCAACGAGACCCCGTCTGAGGCCTGTATCGACCACAATGTCATGAACTATCTCGCCCGCTTCTCCTGGTACATGCAGAACCGGGAAGGCGTCGCCGCGGTGATCTCGCTGCCGACTGCTGCCAAGGGCTCATCAGCCGGTTGGAACGAGGGCAACCTCAAATATCAGACCCTGCCGCGCAATAAGTTTGCCCTCGTGCAGGCTGTTGGTCCCGTGCCCACCTCGTCAGGTCTTCTTGACGTGGATTGCACCACCCTGCCGCTTCAGATCTTCACCGACGATGCCAAGGCCACCACGATTGAAAGCGTGATTGCCGGCGTGAAGACGTGGCGTGCGGCCTATCCCTATGTCGATCCGGACGGCAACGTCTTTGTCGACCAGTGGGGCAACCGATACCAGACCGAAGACGAAGCCCGCGCGGCCGTCAGTGAGCGTCTTGCTGCTGATGCCGAGAAGGCTGCTGCTTCCGAAGATGGTGACGCGTCCGCCGCCAAGGCTGATCCGGACGACTACTTCCGCAACATCGTCAATGTCCGCCTTGCCTCCGGCAATGTGGGCGTGCAGGCGGCCACCAACGAAGAGATCGAAACGGCCGAACTGCCGATGATGCTCTATGTCTATGTGACCATCATCCTGCTGGTGTATCTCACCTACCGCGACTGGCGCGCCACGATCTGCTGCTGTGTGCCGCTGACCCTGGCCACCTTCCTGGGCTACTGGTTCATGAAGGAGCTGGAAATCGGCCTCAAGGTGTCCACCCTGCCGGTGATGGTGCTGGCCGTTGGCCTCGGCGTGGACTACGCCTTCTATATCTACAACCGCCTCCAGTTCCACCTGTCCGAAGGCCTCAACATCACCGATAGCTTCAAGCAGTCGATGTTCGAGACGGGCATGGCCGTTGTGTTCACCGCCATCACCCTGGCTGTGGGCGTCAGCACCTGGACGTTCTCGCCGCTCAAGTTCCAGGCGGATATGGGCCTGCTGCTGACCTTCATGTTCATGACCAACATGATCATGTCGATCACCGTGCTGCCGGCCATCGCCGTGGTGCTGGACATGGTGTTCCCGCGCCGTGCCCCGGTGAAGGCCGCGTCGGGCATCCTGGCCCATTAGGCGGAATAATCACGAGACGGGAGTGCAGCTGTCACACAAGGCTGCTGCACTCCCGGACTTACCGGACCGATACAAGAGCCGGATTGCTCGCTAGAGGAAACAAACCATGCTGGATCGAATTGTTGCTTTTCTTGATCAGCGCAAGGCGCCGGACGGCGAAAGTGCTGATCCGTTCTCCGTCAAGCAGGTCGCTGCCGCGGCACTGATGGTCGAAGGTGCCCGCCTTGACCGTGACTTCGACGAGAGCGAACGCGCTGCCATGGAGCGCATTGTGGCAGAGCGCTTCGGCCTTGCCGCCGATGACGCTCAAACGCTGATCGACATCGCCGCCGCCCGCCAGAAGGCCAATTACTCCGATTGGCAGTTCACCGAAGCGGTGAAGAAGAACTTCTCCGCTCAGGAGCAGATCGACATCCTTTCCATGATGTGGGAAGTGGCCTATGCGGACGGTGAGTTGCACCGTTTCGAAGTCCATCAGATCAAGAGCGTCGCCCGCCAACTCGGTCTCGGCGATGCAGAGCTTGAAAAGGCCCGTGCCGACGCACAGGCCCGCCTCGGCATCAGCAAATAGGCTCCTGCCGATTTGAACGACAAAAGCCCCGGCGCATGCGCCGGGGCTTCTTTGTTGCAGCACTTATTGCAGCACCTATTCCAGCATTGCCTAGCGGAGCGAAAAGCCGACGGCCTTTTCCAGGTCGCTGATGGCCTGCTCGGCGCTCGTTACCTTGATGGCCGCCATGCCCTGCTCATGCGCTGCCTTGCAGTTGATTCCCAGGTCATCGAGATAGACCGCGTCCGGCCCCTCGATCCCGAGCGCCTCAAGCGCCATCTGGTAGATGCGCGGATGCGGCTTGCGGACGCCGGCCTTGCTCGACTCGATGATGTGCTCGAACTCATCCATTATCGACTGGACGGCCAGAGCCTTTTCATGGGTCGTGGCCATGCCCGCGCCTTCCCCGGCGGAGACATTGTTGGTGATGCACGCAACCCGCAGGCCGTTTTCCTTTACAAGCTTCAGAGCCCGCACCATTTCCGGTCGCACATCACCTGACAGCAGCGCAATCACGTCACGGCCACGCACCTCGTGGCCCAGCGCGCGCGCTTCCTCTGCAAAAAGCTCGTCGAATTCATCCATGCTGACATCCGAGCGCTCGAACTTTGCCCAGGCATTGTCCAGGTGATTTGTGGAATTGATCTTGCGGATGAAATCCTCCGGCAGACCCTTCTCCCGCTCAAAGCGCGCGAATGCCTCGAAGGGGCTCGTCGTGAAAACCCCGCCGAAATCCCAGATAACTGCCTTGACCATATGTGCGTCAGCCTTCCTGTTGCGTTTTCCCGCCCCACAGCCGCACCACATCCACCATGGCGGTGGTAAGGGTGCTCAGCTCCTCTGGTGAGATCACCAGCGGCGGGGTCGTATAAATGATGTAATTGTAGGGCCGCACCCAGACACCGCGCCGGATGAACTCGGCCTTCATCCAGTCATGGTCCGAATGCGGATCAAGCTCGATGACACCGATGGCACCCAGCACGCGCACGTCGCGCACGCCTGGAAGATGCCGCGCCGGCTCCAGCTCAGCGACCAGCTGCGTGGCAATTCTGTCGGCGCGGGGGCCTGGCGGGTCTTGTTCGAACAGGTCCAGCGCCGCATTGGCGGCCGCGCACCCCATCGCGTTGCCCATATAGGTTGGCCCGTGCATCAGCGCCGTGGAGGCGCTGTCCGACAGGAAGGCGTCGAAGACATGCTGCCGCGCGATGGTGGCCGCCAGCGGCAGCGTTCCGCCGGTGAGCGCCTTTGACAGCGTCATGATGTCGGGCACGATCCCCGCCTGGTCACAGGCAAACAGCGAGCCCGTACGGCCAAAGCCGGTGAAGATCTCATCGACGATCAGCAGCACACCATGCCTGTCGCATGTTTCGCGGATGAAACGCAGCGTCTCCGCGGAGTGAAACAGCATTCCGCCGGCGCCCTGAACGAGAGGTTCGGTCACCACCGCCGCGATGTCGCCCTTGCGCGCCGCCAGCAAGTCGTCGAAAGCCTGCCGCGCTGCCTCGCTAGTCGGGAGATCCGTGAGGATCTGCTCCGCCAGCAGACCAGCGAAAAGAGAATGCATGCCCTCTTCCGGGTCGCATACCGACATGGTGGCGAATGTGTCGCCGTGATAGCCGCCGGTGAAGCTCACGAAGCGGGAATGCCCGCGCTCGCCTTTGTTGATCCAATACTGCACAGCCATCTTCATGGCGATCTCGACGGAGACCGAACCGGATTCAGAAAAGAACACGCGTGTGAGGTCACCCGGGGTGAGGGCCGCCAGCCGCGTCGCAAGCCGGTAGGCCGGCTCATGAGCCAGGCCGCCAAACATGACATGCGGCATGGTTTCCAGCTGTTGCTGCACAGCCTGGCGAATATGCGGATGGTTGTAGCCATGCGCAGCCGTCCACCAGGACGCAACGCCATCCACGAGCTCGCGGCCATCCGCCATGATCAGCCGGCAGCCCTCCGTCCGCGCAATGGGCGCAGGGAGTGCAGCATCTTGCATCTGGGTGTAGGGCAACCAGATATGGTCAAACCCCTGGCGCAGCCAGTCGGGCGGGGTGAAGGGGGTATCTGCCATGCATCTGCCGGGAACAACTTGAGGCGGGTGAAGCGCCAGAGCATAGTGGCCCGCACGCACATCACAAGTGCCGCAACCGGCCTGCGTCACGCAGCGCGCAGAGCTGAAAAGACCGCACAACGAGAAGGGAGAGATATCCCCGCATGCCCAGCCTCAACGAATTTGCCGGCCGCAAGCTTGCCGAGCTGGAAACACGCGGCCAGCGCCGTGAGCTGGTGGATACGGGCCGCGGCATGGCAGGGCGTGCCACGCGCGATGGGCGCGACGTCATCTCCTTCTGCTGCAATGATTATCTTAACCTCTCCCAGCACCCGCAGGTGAAAGCGGCCGCCGCTGAAGCGCTTCAAACCTATGGCGCGGGCACCGGCGCCTCGCGCCTTGTCACCGGCAACAATCCGCTTTTCGCCGAGCTTGAAGCCCGCCTTGCCCGCATCAAGGGCGCGGAAGCAGCACTTGTCTTCGGGTCCGGCTATCTGGCCAACACCGGCATCATTCCCAGCCTCCTTGGCGAAGGCGACATCATTTTCGCTGACGAGTTGAGCCACGCCTGCATCATTTCCGGCGCGCGCATGTCGCGCGCCCAAGTGGTCATCTTCAGGCACAACGACATGGCCGATCTTCGCAGCCTCCTGGCGGCGCACCGGGCAGAGGGTGCCAACGCCCTTGTGGTCACCGACGGCGTGTTTTCCATGGATGGGGACCTGGCGCCACTGCCGGAGATGACCGCACTGGCGGAAGCGCACGACGCCTGGCTGATGACCGATGATGCCCACGGGCTCGGTGTCATCGGCGGCGGCCGGGGATCTTCCTTCGCCTTCGGCCCGCAGAAGATGAATGTCCCCTTGCAGATGGGCACGCTCTCAAAAGCTGTCGGCGGCTACGGCGGGTATCTCTGCGCGGATCAGCCGGTCATCGATCTTCTGAAGAGCCGTGCACGCACGCTTGTCTATTCAACGGGCCTGCCGCCGGCCAGCGTGGCAGCTGCCCTCGCTGCGCTGGATGTAATCGAGGCTGAGCCCGAGCGGGTGGTGCGTCCGGTGGCCAATGCCGCTCAGTTCTGCCGGGAAGTGGGCCTGCCGACGCCTGAGAGCCCCATTGTGCCCGTCATCATCGGTGAAGAGACCAGGGCGCTCGACGCCTCTCGCCTGTTGCTGGACGAAGGTTATCTCGTCACCGCCATTCGTCCGCCGACGGTACCGCCGGGCACCGCGCGTCTGCGCCTCACCTTCATGGCCGAACACGACCCGGCCGATATCACTCGTCTGGCGTCACTCATCCGTGACCGGATCATCAAACGGCCTGCCGCATGACTGCACTGTCCCTTTTTGTCACCGCTTCCGGCACTGAGATCGGCAAGACCTACGTGTCCACCGGTCTCATCCGTGCGCTGCGCGCCCGGGGCCGTGAGGTGATAGCCCTTAAGCCGCTCATCACGGATTTCACCGACGAGACAGCTCCGACAAGTGATACGGCGCTGATGCTCGAGGCACTGGGGCGGGAGGTGACCGGTGAGGCCATGGCCGAACTGTCACCGTGGCGATACGTGGCGGCACTCGCCCCTGACATGGCCGCCGCACGCGAGGGCAAGGCCGTGCCTTATGACGAGGTGATCGCTTTCTGCACCCGCCACCGTGATGCGGCAGGGGATGGAACGGTGCTGATTGTCGAAGGCGCAGGCGGTGTGCTGGTGCCGGTGGATGACACCCGCACCATGCGCGACTTCATGAGAGACCTTGCCGCCACGCCTATCCTTGTTGTGGGCAGTTATCTGGGCACGATCAGTCACACACTTACTGCGCTTGAAGCGCTTCAGTCGCGCGGTCTTGATCCGCTGGCCATCATGGTCAGCGAGACGCCCGATGCGGGCATCCCCCTTCAGGACACCTGCGACGCCATCCGCCGCTTCACCGGCGACGTGCCAGTGATCGCCGTGCCGCGCGATGACCAGGATGCCTTTGCCAGGCTCGCTGATCTGGTGCCAGCCTGAGCCGCACTTGCAACACCTGACGAAGCGCAAAGAAAAGGCGGATCAACCTGCAAGTTGATCCGCCTGATTTCTTACTCGTCAGCTAGTCGCCGTAAATACGCAGGCGCCTAGTGGTGGGGGTGGGCCTTGTAGAAGGCCATGCGGCGAGAAAACGAACGTTCGTCTTCAAGAGTGTGACCGCTAAACACACGGCGGTCTTCGCGCTGCTCCCTCCGGGGTACGAGCCCGAAAGAGAGCCAGAACACCATATTCCTGGTCATGATCGACTCTCCATTCTTTCAGGTCTTGATGCTTCGCCGCCAATCGGCGATGTCATAAAACCGTAATGTGCATCCTATATACGCACGGGGTGCGCAATTGTCAATGGAGTTGCGCACACAGTGCGCAAACAGGGTGTTCGCGGTCGCGACCGCAGAATCTGGATGACAATGGAAGCCAAAGATTTCAAGCGGTGGCGCAAGTCATTGGGCATGTCGCAAAAAGATGCGGCAAAAGCACTTGGGCTAAAACCCAGAATAATTCAGTACTATGAGAAAGGTGAGAGGGACGGGGAGTCCGTTAAAGTCCCGCGTTCCATTAGGCTTGCATGTTATGCGCTCGCCCATGGCATTACCGACTACCATGGGCCAAGGCCAGAAGCAGAAGGTTAACAAAGTTAATCAAGAAATGGGGTGTCACAAACCCCCGAAAAAAGTCACTTCACACAGTCGAGAAGTGGCCCCAACTGGCCAATCCGGCGCTCGACAATACCCGCCTGGCGCACAACATGGCCTGTGGAGGCGGTCGCGTGGAGCTCTCTCGGGTTCGGCAGGATGACCGCCAGCCGCGCGGCCTCACGTTGGGTCAGCTCGCCGGCGCTGACGCCGAAGTGGTGCTGAGCAGCAGCTTCGATGCCGAAGACACCGGGCCCCCATTCCGCGATGTTGAGATAGACCTCCAGAATGCGCTTCTTTGGCCAGAACAACTCGATCAGCGTCGCCACATAGAGTTCCAGGCCCTTCCGGATATAGCTGCGCTGCGGCCACAGCATCAGATTCCGCGCGGTCTGCATCGTGATGGTGCTGGCACCGCCCTTGCCCGCGCCCTTCACTTCCGCATCCATTGCTGCCTTGAGCGCCGGCCAATCGACGCCCGAATGGGTGCAGAAACTGTTGTCCTCCGACGCAAGAACCGCAGCCCTCACGCTTGGGGCGATGTCCTCGAGCGGCACCCAGTCGCGCCGCACGCCGTCGCCCTCGAAGAAGCGGATGACCATAACGCTTGTGAGCGGCGGCGGCACCACGCGATAGATCAGTGTTAGCCCCACGGGCAGGACAATGAACAGGGTCACCAGCCCGGTGGCTAACCATTCAACGACGCTCAGCCGTCCCCGCCGCAATCGGGAAAGGAACCCCCGCGCTTCACGCCGCAAGACGTGACGGAGCTTGTGATGAGATGAAGCCAAGGGAGATTTCCTGACGCGGTGAGACACTCGATTGTCCGCACTCTAGCCGCAAAGATGGAAAGATTTTGCGGTCAGGTGCGGGCAAACGAAAAAACCGGGGCCCGCAGTGTGCAGACCCCGGTTCATGCTGTCCCGAAGTGTTCCGGTAATCAGGCGGCGTTGAGCTGGCGGAGGAAGTCCTCCACGTCGTTGCGCAACTGCACGGCATGTTCCGACAGCTGCCCGGCAGCTGACATAACTTCCTGAGCGGATGCACCGGTCTCGCTCACCGATGAAGACACACCGGAGATATTGGACGACACTTCCTGGGTGCCTGCCGCGGCTTCCTGCACATTGCGGGCAATCTCCTGAGTGGCGCTGCCCTGCTGGTCCACCGCACTGGCGATCGCCGTCGAGATCGTGGAGATCTCATCAATGGTGGACTGGATCGAGGCGATGGCTTCCACGGCACTCGATGTCACGTCCTGAATGGCCGTGATCTGGGTGCCGATGTCTTCCGTTGCCTTGGCCGTCTGGGTGGCTAATGCCTTCACTTCTGACGCAACGACCGCAAAGCCCTTGCCCGCCTCACCGGCGCGCGCGGCCTCGATGGTGGCGTTGAGTGCAAGCAGGTTGGTCTGGCTGGCAATATCGGTGATGAGGCTCACCACGTCGCCAATACGGCCGGCGGCCTCCGCAAGGCTCTGCACCGTCTCGTTGGTGCGGGTGGCTTCTGCCACGGCGCGCCCGGCAATCTGGGACGACTGGGCTACCTGGCGTCCAATCTCCTGAACCGAGCTGGCCAACTCCTCAGCCGCTCCGGCCACCGTTTGCACATTGGTCGAGGCTTCCTCGGATGCCGATGCCACGGTGGCCGAACGCGTGGAGGCTTCCTCAGCCGTGCCGGTCATGCTGCGGGCAGTCGAGTCCAGTTCCGTAGAGGCCGCGGCCACAACGTCGACCACATTCTTCACCTTCTCGGCGATTGCGATCTGCGAGGTCACGACGCTCCAGCTCACCATCGGTCCGGCATAGCTGCCGTCCGAATTGTGAATTGCCGACACGTTCAGTTCGAGTTTCTCCGGCCCGACCTGGATCAAGGCCTTGTGCGGCAGGTTGGATGGGTCGGCGAGCATCGTGCGCTGGTGGACCGGGTTCTTGTGGAACACGTCGATGCAGGCACCTTCGAGTTCATCAGCCGTGATCGGCAGGTGTTCCTCGATGGAGCGCAGGGTCTCCAGGCTGGTCTTGTTGATATAGTTGATCCGGAAGTCTTCCGGGTCGCACATCATGACATTAATCGGCATCACATCGACCATCTGGCGCAGCTTGCGTGCCTGGCTCAAGGTAGAAGCGATTTGCGCAATGGCGTGCCAGGTGCTGCCCAGTTCGCCCTCGGCTGCCCCTTCGGGCAGGCGAACGGGCGTATTGGCGGCCATGGTCGCAAGGGCCTGTTCAACAGTCGTGGCCGTCGTGTCGTCTGACTCAGCCGCCTCTGGCGCAGGACTATTCCGGCGCTTGGCGGTTTCTTTTACGCGATCCATGAATCCCATGATTCTCCCCTCTCATGCGGTGGCCGCTCCGAAAGCAGACGCATGAGACACCCGAGACTCTAAAAATAGCGTAAAAGTTGAAGTATTAGAGAAACACTCGCAAAGGGCGTGAAAACTGTTTGGAAACTCGCAGATTTCCGAGTGTTTTGGCGCTAATGCTGGAAAGCATGTAATAGCGGTCGGCTTTTACTTCTTCAGCGATCCCAGAATGCCGCGAATGAGTTCGCGCCCCAGCGTGCGGCCGACCTGTCGCACCATGGATTTGATGAAGGCCTCGGTCGCACCTTGTCGGCGGGAGGTCCGGGGCCGCATCCGCGCTTCGGCCTTCTCTCGTGCCTTTCGCTCCTTTTCCGCCTGTGCGGCCTTCTCGGCGGCATCGCGCTCCGCCTCGATCTGCTTGCGGCGCACTTTCAGCACTTCGAAAGCGGATTCCCGGTCAACCGCCATGTCATAGGACGTACCTACCGGGCTGGCCTGTATCACGGCCTTGCGCTCTTCCGGCGTGGCCGGACCCAGCCGCGACTTGGGAGGGCGGATGAGGGTGCGCTGGACGATGCCCGGCACGCCCTTCTTGCCGAGGGTTGATGTCAGCGCTTCGCCGACCCCGAGTTCGGTGATCACCTTCCTGGTATTCAGCTCCGGGTTCTCCCGGAAGGTCTCCGCCGCCACGCGCACGGCCTTCTGGTCGCGCGGGGTAAACGCGCGCAGCGCGTGCTGGACGCGGTTGCCGAGCTGGCCCAGCACCTCATCAGGCACGTCGAGCGGGTTCTGCGTCACAAAATAGATGCCCACGCCCTTGGAGCGGATCAGCTTCACCACCTGTGCAATGCGATCCACCAGATGCTTGGGGGCATCATCGAACAGCAGATGCGCTTCGTCGAAGAAGAACACGAGCTTGGGCTTGTCCGGGTCACCGACTTCCGGCAGTTCCTCGAACAACTCCGACATCAGCCACAGCATGAAGGTGGCGTAGAGCTGTGGCGCCCGCACCAACATATCGGCTGCCAGAATGTTTACCTGTCCACGCCCGTCATAGGTGAGCCGCATCAGGTCCTGCAGCTTCAATGCCGGTTCACCAAAGAACTTGTCCCCGCCCTGGGTTTCCAGCGTCAGGAGCCTGCGCTGGATGGCACCAATGGATGCCGCCGTCACATTGCCGTAGCGCGCCGAAATCTCTTTGGCGTTCTCCGACATGAAGACAAGCATCTCGCGCAGGTCCTTCAGGTCGAGCAGCAGGAGCCCATCCTCGTCTGCCAGCCGGAAGGCGATTGTCAGCACGCCTTCCTGCGTATCGTTGAGACCAAGCTGGCGCGACAGCAGGATCGGGCCCATCTCCGAGATCGTGGTGCGGACCGGGTGCCCCTGTTCCCCGAACACGTCCCAGAAAACGACCGGATAGCGGGTGTAGTGATAGTCTTCGAGGCCGATTGTCCGGGCGCGTTCTTCCAGGAAGTCTGTCTCCACGCCGGGTTGGGACATGCCGGACAGATCGCCCTTGATGTCCGCCATGAAGACGGGGACACCTGCTTCGGAAAAGCCTTCCGCCAGGATCTGCAGCGACACCGTCTTGCCTGTGCCCGTCGCTCCGGCGATCAGCCCGTGCCGGTTCGCGAGCTTGAGCGAGAGATGCTGGTCAGCCGCGCCACGGCCAATGAATATCTGTTCTGTCATGTTATTGGCCGTATACGGAGGATCAGTCCTTGAGGAAGTCGCGGGCGAGGGGGAGGAACTCTTCCAGCTTGTCGTGGTGCACCCAGTGACCCGCGCCGTCGATATTGACAGACGTAGCATTCTGGAATGCTTCGATCCTGCCGTCCTTCACCGGGTCTGACGCCCAGCTCTCCGTGCCGCGTACCAGCATTACCGGTGATGTGATGCGGCCCCACAGCGCGCGGGTTTCCTCGGCCGGCCACTGGTCCGGCGGGAAGGCCCGCACGTAATTGTCGAACTTCCAGGACCAGGTGCCATCCTCATTCTGGTTCATGCCGTGTTCGGTCAGATGCCGCGCCCGTTCGGGACTTAGATGCGGGTTTTCTTCCTGCATGCGCTTGAACGCAGCATCCAGGCTCTCGTAGCGCCGTGGCATGCGTGACGAGAGTTTGCGCATCTGGTCAACCCAGCCTGACAACCGTTCATGGGGCGCTGTCTCCGCGCGTTCCGCCAGCATCTTGGGCGACGGGCCAAGACCCTCAATGGCAATCAGCTTTTGCACCGTATCCGGATAAACACCCGCATAGCGAAGGGAGATCGCCCCGCCGAACGAATGGGCGAGAATCTTCAGCGGCGCCAGATCCAGCTGATGGATAAGCTGGGCGATGTCATAGACATAGTCATTGATCATGTAGGTACCGCCGACCATCCACTGGCTGTCGCCGTGGCCGCGCAGGTCAGGTGCGATGATGTGATAGTCGTCGCGCAGGGCCTCAGCCACCCAGTCCCAGTTGCGGCAATGGTCACGCCCGCCATGCACGAGCAGCAGCGGCGGCGCGTCCGGGTTGCCCCAATCCACGTAATGAAGTCTCAGGCGCTGCGAGAAATAGGTCCGGGAAGCCGGGCCGATGAAGCTGGTCGGTGATTTTGTCATGGTGCGCAGTTTATCCGCACCCGCGCCGGAAAGGGAGGCTTCAAAGGCGCGTGCTGCGCTGCGGAATCGAACAGGTCATTAGCGGCTGCGGCGTGCGCCGTGCCTGCGTCAACCCGCGACCTGCCTAGGTGACCGCGTCACTGCTTTTGATCGGAATGGGCTCCTGTTTAAAGCAGGAGGCTTAACAATGATTGAATGCATGACATTCACAACCGCAGGTGAATTCGGGGATGCATTGGTGGACTACCACCGCATGCGCTACCGGCTCTTCATAGAACGTGAAGGCTGGAACATTCCGCATTTCGACAACCTGGAATATGACCAGTTCGACACCCCGGCGACCGTCTATCTGATCAAGCGGCGGCCGGAGACGGGGGAAGTGATGGGGGGCATGCGCCTCATTCCCACCACTCAGCCGTACCTGGCCGAGCATGTCTGGCCGGATCTCATCCAGACCCGGCCGATTCCCAAGGATCCCAAGGTCTGGGAAGGCACGCGCATGAGCGCCGCCCCGGAACTGTCGGTGGATGAGCGCCGTCAGACCCTGGGTGAGCTGGGGGCTGCTTTCGCGGAGTTCCTGATTGGTGTTGGCGCCAACCGGGTCATCTTCGAGATGCCGCCGAAGCTGCTGGAATTCCAGTCCCGCAACAATCCGGAGTTTGTCGAGATGCTGGGGGAACCCATCACGCTCGACGATGGCACGCTGCTGGTCGGCGGCTGGGTTCATATCAACGAAACGACGCTGGCGGCCTATCGCATGGGTGCCGGCGTGGAGGGCAATATTATCCGTTATCCGGAAGCAGCCTTCCCCTACGAACGCGCCGCCTGACGGATATTCGTCCAAGGGCGCACCGCGCATGACAAAGGCCTGGATGGTCACACCCATCCGGGCCTTTTGCGTGTCCGGCCCGCTGCCTCGTGTCGAAGCCGGGTGATTTTCGGTGATTTGTTCACGACTGGTTGTGGAAATCTCAAAGAGACTCTCTTACCCATTGGTACCTGGCAGGGCGCGCATGCCGGGTCCCGCCGGGAAGGGAGCGCCCATGCGGGGGCCTCCGGACAGACAGGAAGTGGATCCCTGGATGCTCGACGAACGCACCAAGAGCCTGTATCGGCAATGGCTGATCGATACCACGCCCGCCCCCTGGGGCGTGGCCCACGACCGGGAGACCGGCACCTACAAGATTGTCGCCCGGGATGCGGAAGGCCGCCCGCGGCTGGATCAGCGCGGTGTGCAGATCGTCATCGCAGAGGGGCTGACCCGGTCCAACGCCGCCATGATCGTGCAGTTGCGGACCCTGCTCGACGAAGATGAGAGCCCGCGCAAGGTGGTGAGCCTCTTTTAGCGGTACGGACCTGAAGCGGCACAAGTCAGGCGTCGTTGACACCTGACTTGAGGCGGGACTCCCGTTCCGCCCAGCCGAAAATGCCCTTCGACATGAGCGACAGCTCAGCGTGCCGTCGCGCCCCGTAAATATCGGCCCGGGCGGCATGAGCATCCCGGTTATCCGGTTCGGCCAGGGCCGCCGCTTCGGCAAGGTGGCACGCGAGTCGCATTTCTTCCTCCGTCCCGGCTTCCGCCAGCATGCGCGCCCGCGCAATGACCGGCCCGATCCCGCCGGCTAACTGCACCATCTCCTGTGCTACACGCGCATCAGGCGCGGGCTTGAGACGCGCAGGATTGCCGTCATACCAGCCGCCATAAAGCCGCCAGACATTGTGCAGGATGAATTCCGGCTCATCATAGACGGGCTTGAGGTAGGGCTTGTCCATGAAATGCGACGGCAGCTTCACCCCGTGCAGGATGTCATCGAAGCGCGCCCCGTTATTCATCATCTCCAGCGATTGGCTCACCAGCGTTTCAAGCGCCGTGGCAATGGTATCCAGCACCTCGGCGATGCGAGCCTTGCCTTCGATTGGCAGGCCGTGCGCCGGCAGCAGCAGCTCCGGCTCCTTTGCTGCCATGTCGCGCAGGGCCTTGGCCCATTCAAGCGGATAGCGCTGAATCTTCTGCGGGTTGCCGGCATTGGGAAACACCCAGGTGACGAAATCACCGGAACAGATGGCCTTGTGTTCGGGAATCCATGCCCACAAATGGTCATCCGTCTCGCCGATGGCGTGATTGAGCTGGAAGGTCAGGTCACCGGCCCGCAGGCTCATCGCCTCGCGAAAGGTCGTGTCCGGATCAACCCAGGGGTCGGGGCCGAACCGGCGCGGTGCCGGCGGGCCGTCCTTGTTGTCCGCTCCCGCGCCCATGCGGAGTTCGGTTGCCGGGGCGAACTGCCGGGCATTGATGGTGAAATTGTAGCCGTTGGTCAGCTCATAGCGGCGGAAGCGCGGGCTCACATTCTCATGGGCCACCACCTTGGGCCGTGTATGACCTCGCTCGCAGGCCTCGCAGAGGATCGCACCTGTGCCGCCCACATGGTCCGCGTGACCATGCGTGTAGCACACATGGGTCACCGGTTCGTCCGTCCAGCGGCGCAATGACGTCAGCACGCCGCCTGCGAAGGCTTCGAGGCTGGTATCGAACAGCACCAGCCCGTCACCGGACCGGAACGCAACCACATGCGAGAAAGCCTCGATCAGGGCAACGCCGTCACCAACCTCCGACAATTCCGTGGTCGGCCGGTTGATCAGCCCGGCGCCCTCATAGACCCCGTTGTCGATGTAATGCGCGGCCCGCGCCAGAATGTCGGCCATGGTCGATCCGTCCCTGATGTTATGTCCGCCGAAACGGGGCGGCCTGTTTCTGTGCGCATCGCGGCTGGGGCAATACGATTTATTAGAAACTATCATTAATCAGGGGTGGGGAGGCAAGTCATGCCTGAGGCGGTGGGGCCTTGATCGCTTGGCTATCAGGCGCTTGGCCCTCGAGTACTGCGGCAATGCCGATGGACGCGTGGTGCATCACGGCTTCCTCGTCTGTGAAGCCGTTCTCGAACAGCATTTCGATCACGCTGTAGAACATGTCCGTCGCCACCCGTGCGCGGATGGCGAGGTCACCTGGAGGTACGCCCGGCAGCAACGGCGCGATGTTGCGCGCCACCATGGCTGCAACAGATGCATGGGAGTGAAGCCGCACGCTCCGCAATTCGGGCAGGGCGCGCATCAGCACCATGATCTGCAATCCGGCGGGAAAGGTGCGCGTGGCGGCCACATGGCCGTGCATCAGCGCTGCAATGATCTCGCGCGGGGTTGCGCTGCGCTGGTTAGCTGCCGCGAGTGATGGGGCCACAAGGTCATTCTGTGCAGCCATCAGTCGATCACACAGCACCAGCATCACGGCATGTTTGTCCGTGAAGTAGCGATAGAAGGCTGGCGGAGTAACGCCTGCCGCCCGCGCGATGGCATTCGAATTCAGGGCTTCGAAGCCGCCCTCCGCAAGGATCGTCTGGGCTGCGTCGAGAAGCTTTTCATATGTCTGCTTCGCCCGCGCCTGCAATGGCGGCGAGTGGCGTGACGTATCGGGCATAGGCCTCCGGGGCTTATCATGCCGTGGCCCGATGCAGCTTCATCCTCGCAGGTCAGACAACACCGCATCGGCTGTTTCCACAGTATACTGAATGTCACCTTGTGTCATCGCCGCACTGATGAACATATTGTGGAAGGGGTGGAAGTAGACACCGCGCTGAAGCATGCCGTTGCAGAAAGCTTCACCAAGTCCGTAGTCCACCTGTCCTTCCTCTCCATCAAACATGATGAGCGGCATCTGAGACGGTCCCGTCTGGCGAATGCCTACATTGTGGGTGCGGCCGACTTCGGCCAGGCCCTGGCGCAGGGCATCACCGAGCGCGATGGTGGTCTCGAGATAGTCGCTGGTGCGGATGATCTCGAGCGTCTTGAGGGAGGCGGCCATGGCCGCGGCGGCAAACCAGAACGATCCGGTGACATAAAGCTGCTCGGCTCCCGCCCGGGCGCGTTCGGATCCGAGCAGACACGACAGCGGATGGCCGTTGGCAATTGCCTTGCCCCAGCTTGAAAGGTCCGGTGCCACACCGATGGCCTGCCAGCTGCAGTCGCGCGCCATGCGGAAGCCGGCCCGGATATCATCCACGATCAGCAGCGCGTCCTTCGTGTCACAGATGCGCCGTGCGGCTTCCGCATAGGCCGGGTCCGGAAGCTCCTGGTCCACGAAGACATCGTGCTTGAAGGGGGAGGCGAAGATACCCGCGAGATCATCTCCGGCCTCGGCCGCCGCCGCCTCGAGGCTCGCCACGTCATTATAGGTGTAGTGTATGAAATGCGCCCGGTCTTCCGGCGTTGTGCCCGCCGGCGCCGGGGTGCACCAGGTAGAGGCGCCATGATAGGCGCCCTGGGCCATCAGCACCTTGCGCTTGCCCTGATGCGCCCGCGCCGTCATCAGCGCCATGGTGGTCGCATCCGTACCGTTCTTGCAGAACAATGCCCAGTCCGCATGGCCCACCTGGCCGCAGAAGGCTTCCGCTAGCTCGA
The DNA here is from genome assembly GCF_012848855.1 of Pyruvatibacter mobilis. Taxonomy (NCBI): domain Bacteria; kingdom Pseudomonadati; phylum Pseudomonadota; class Alphaproteobacteria; order Hyphomicrobiales; family Parvibaculaceae; genus Pyruvatibacter; species Pyruvatibacter mobilis. The sequence continues at coordinate 2,755,218 of NZ_CP051630.1, read as the reverse complement.
CCATGCAGGCGCTCGGCCCGGTGGCAGCGTCGATCTTCCGGAGCTGGTCGATATAGGCGGCGTCAATCTCCTCATGCCGGTAGCCCAGGAGGTTGGGGCCATAACCGCACATGAAATCTACGAAACGTTTGCCGTCCACATCCCACAGATAGGCCCCTTTAGCCTCGGCAAAGAATTGCGGTGCGGCCGCAGGCAACATGCCAACCGACTGATGGCCGTACATGCCGTTGGGGATCACCTTCTGCGCCCGGGCGCGAAGGGCTGTGTCGGCAGGGCCGGTGGCAGGTGCTGCACTCATGGGTCAGGCTCCTTCGCTGGACGATGCGGCATCGACCGTACATTGCAGAAAAATAGCAATTACTATAATTATGAATTCGACCACTGCAAGCAGGGGTCGACATTGGGGAACACGCACAATGACCGACCTCACCTGCATCGGCCTCACCACGCTCGACATCCTGGCGCGCGCGATCGATGCGCTGCCCGACGGGGAAACCACAAACCTGATCGAGGAAATTGCCCTTGCGCCTGCGGGCACAGCCGGTGGCGCGGCGGTGATCGCAGCCCGGTTGGGGCTGGATGTTTCGCTGGCAACGGTCATTGGTGAGGATGTGAACGGCGCGGTTCTGCGCATGCTGCTCGCTCGGGAGAATGTGAATGCTGACTGTGTCAGCACCACTTCAGCCATGCCCACCTCCACAACCGTACTGGCCATCAATACAAGGGGTGGCCGGCCCAATTTCCACATGCTCGGCGCCAGCATCCTGACCTCTTTCGCAGGGGAAGTGATGACCCGCGCGCGCGGCAGCCGTTTTCTCCATTTTGCGGGCCTCGGCTTCCCGGAGCTGTCGACGCCGCAAGCCGTCGAGGCGCTGGCATCGATCCGCGCAGACGGCGTGTTCACCACCTCCGATCTCATCATGCCAGATCCCAATGTGTTGGCACTGCTGGAGCAGACCCTGCCGCATACGGATCTCTTCATGCCCAGCGCCGCGGAAGTCGATGTTCTGTTGCCGGGCATGGGCCATGCGGAGGCTTTGGCTCATTTCGTCGCCATGGGTGCAGGAGCCTGTATCATCAAGCGTGGTGCAGGAGGTGTGCTTGGCCTGATAAACGGGACAGTGACGGCAATTCCCGCCCGCGCGATCGACGTCGTCGACACAACCAGCTGCGGCGACAGCTTTTGTGCCGGTACGATTGCCGGTCTGGCGCGTGGCATGGCGCTAGGTGACGCCGCGGCCTATGGCATCGCCACGGCCTCTCTGGTAGCTCAGGGGCTTGGGACGACGGGGCTGCTTGAGAATGCAGCCCAGGTTGATGCGCTCATGGAGACGGCAGCATGACGGCGGATGAATCGGTTCTGCGGCGCGAAATCGTCGCCGCCATGGTCGCGATGGATGAAAAGGGCCTCAATCACGGCACGGCAGGCAATGTGTCGGCCAGGGTCGAGGGCGGCATGCTTGTCACCCCGTCAGGTGTCCCGGCACATCTTCTGACGCCGGACAGCATCGTCCGCATGAATTTCGACGGTAAGCATGAAGGCGCGATGCGGCCCACCAGCGAGTGGCGCATGCATGGCAGCATCCTTGCTGCCCGGCCTGACGTGAACGCCATCGTGCACTGCCACTCGCGATATGCCACCACCCTTGCCTGCGCCCATCGGACGATCCCGCCCCTGCATTACATGACCGCCGTCACCGGCGGCGGCGAGATACGGCTTGCGCCCTATGAGCCCTTCGGCTCTGAGGAGCTGGCGCAGGCCATCGTCGAGACGCTGGATGGGCGCCTGGCCTGCCTCATGGCCAATCACGGTCAGATCGCCGTCGCGCCGACCCTCGATTTTGCCATGATGGTAGCGACGGAAGTCGAGGAGCAAGCGGCTGTCTATCACGGCACGTTGGCGATCGGCGGCGCGAAGATACTCTCTGATGCGCAGATTGACGAGGTGATGCAGCGCTTCGCCGGATACGGCCAGAAGAAAAAGGGCTGAAGCCTCTCCGCACAATCAGGTGCAGAGCACCATCTGCGCACACCGGGCAAGATCCGGCAGATGTGTTTTGGGTGACTGGCTGCGGCGGCCCGAAAGCCAGGCTCGGCATATCATCTGAGCAGGACCGATGAGCTGCGCCATGAAGACCTCGTCCTCAAGGTCGGCCAGCGCCCCCTCCGATACGTGGCGCAGACGCCAGCCATTCAGGGCATCGCGATAACGCGCATTCTCCGCCTTCTGCGCCTCGCGCAGGGTGTCGAGCCATCCCGCGCGCACCTGCTCGAAGATGAAGGTGGCCAGCCCACGCTCCCGAACTACCCAGCTCACATGGGCCCGCACCAGCGCTGTAACCCCGTCGGCAGCTGACGGGTTCCCGCTGACCGCCTTCACCATTGCCGCGTGATAGCTGGCCAGGGCCGACAGGTAGATGTCGCCTGCCAGTGCATCCTTGGTGGCGTAGGCGTGAAAGAAGCTGCCATTCGACACCTGTGCAGCACGGCAGATGGCGGCCACCGAAGTCGCGTCCACCCCGTCCTGTTCGAACAGCGCGAACGCAGCTTGGCGGATACGGTTCGTGGTTGTCGTTTCGATCATAATGGAGTAACACTCTAGAGCAATAGTCCAAGTCATGAACACCTTAGCAACCACAAGCGAGGCTGCAATGATTATCGATGCCTGGGGCCAGCACCCCACGCTCCGCCACAGTCAGGATCCTATTTTTGACAGCCTGCGGCGCTGGACGAAAACAGAAGCGCCGACCGAGCAACTGCCCGTGTCAGTCACTATCGCGATGATGGATCAGGCCGGCATTGACCGGATGCTGATCTCCGCCTGGGTGGCGCCCCGTAATGTGATGATTTCCAACGACGAAGTGGCAGGCTTCGTTGCCGAGGCGCCGGACCGGCTCGTGGGTGTGGGCTCCGTGGATATCTCCCGTCCCATGGATGCCGTGCGTGAAATTCGACGCTGCGTGCGCGAGCTCGGGTTCCGGGCCATTCGCGTGCTGCCATGGCTGTGGGAAGTGCCACCGACGGATCGGCGCTTCTACCCCGTCTATGCGGCCTGTGTGGAAGAGGGCGTTCCGTTCTGCACCCAGATCGGCCACACCGGCCCGCTGATGCCGTCCGAGGTTGGCCGTCCCATATATCTCGACCAGGTAGCGCTGGATTTCCCTGAACTGGTCATCGTGGCCGGCCATATCGGTTATCCGTGGACGGATGAAGCCATTGCCGTCACCACCAAGCACGAGAATGTCTATATCGACACATCCGCTTACACTGCCAGGCGCTACCCGGACCAGCTGGTCGCCTATCTGCGCGGCAATGGGGCCCGCAAGGTGATGTTCGGCACCAACTATCCCATGTTCCCGCCTGCGGCAGCTTTGAAGGATCTGGACGCGCTGGGCCTCAGCGACGAGACGCGGGCCCTGTTCCTGGGCGGAAATGCCAGGCGGGTCTTTGGTCTCTAGCCGGGCGGATTCTGTACGGCCCGCCGAAGCTTAGATCAGCCCAAGCTCGCGCAGCACCATGCTGCCATCATAGTAGGGGCGTTCGCAGATGATCTTGTCACTTCCCGTGGCGAACTCGAATGTGGCAGCCATCCGAACGCGAAAGCTGCGGCCAGTCGGCTCGAAGGTGCCCATGGGGGTGGCGAGCGGGCCGAGATGGGTGCCGGTGAGAAAGAACTCCACATGCACTGTATCGTCATCCCCGGCTGCCAGCGAGATGATTTCGTTGGCCTGGTCGGGGAAAGGCGTGCGCGAGTCCGCGAAGTAGCCGCGCACGGCGTCTTCGCCGTCAAATACCTGCCCGGTACCATACATCTCGTAGCGCGGATGCGCGAAGGTCGCGATCACCGCATCCCAATCACAGTCGCATTCCAGCGCCATGTGGTCGCGCACCGTCTTCAGGCGGCGTTGCGTCAGATCATCCATATTGTCAGTCCTTTTTGGCGAGAGCGTCCTTGGGGGTATCAAGCCTTGCCGGCGAGACTTAGCCGACGCGCCGCACCGGGTCTGTCCCATCCCACCCGCGGGCCGTGTCGCGGATATGTGCAAAGAGATCGCCCTTCGATCCGCTGATGTCAGATATCTCGATCACGCTGCCGGGGTGCCCCTGCTGACTGAAATACGCAAATCGACCCTTGGGTCCGCCGATTTGCCCCTCGTGGCAGAGTGTGAGCCCTGAGCCTAGGTCCGGTCACCGGCCCCGCGCTCTATCTCTTCTATGACACGGGCGCCGTCTGGAACCGCAACATCGTCTTCGGAGACAGCCGACAGTCCCTGTCGTCAGCCGGGGCCGGTATCCGCCTCACCCTGGCGGAGAAGGTAAGCGCCGGGTTCGAGCTGGCAAAGCCGCTCGACCGCGACACCAGCCGCACCAACACCCAGGAATGGCAGGGGCTATTCTTCGTCTCCGGCGAGCTCTCACACCGCGCAATCGGCAGCTCATGCAGTCGGATGTGTAAGCAATGAAGGAGTGGCGCGCCGGGGAAGATTCGAACTCCCGACCCCCAGATTCGTAGTCTGGTGCTCTATCCAGCTGAGCTACCGGCGCAGGCTTCGCTATTGGACTGCCGGGTGACCCGGCGGGACGGTGTGTGACCGTCTGGCAGGGGAGCTACACGCACGCCCTGCCCGCGAAGGCGTGAACGTTTATTGCACCCGGGGGCGGAGTGCAAGGGCAAACCGACAAAAAGCTCACAAAGCTGCGTCTTCCCGGCGGCGTAGAGCCGTGTGCCGCGGGGCTGTGTCAGGCCATCTGATTCGCTGCCTGCCCGACGGGGCCCGGTTCCTGTGCCGGTGACCCGTATCTGGCATGTAAAGACTCTCTTAACCCCTTCAAATTCACCATAAAAGCCAAGCTTGTAGGCCGATTCTGCATTGGCTAGAGTGACTTCGGTTTCGCGCTGCACTATTAAACGCAGGGCAGGACTGCTGGAGGAGCGGTCAGAGAGCCGATTGCGGCGGCTTTCATCGTGCTCATCCGCACCATTCATTGAGCCGGCGTGGGGCGACAGGGGCCAGGATGCGGTCTCGTCCCGGAAAAACCGGCAATCGTTGTCAACCGGTCGTCCGCCATCCCGGCGGCTGCGGCCAGTTTCAGGGGGCTGATCTTCTTGGATGGCGGTGCCGGACGCACCATGCCGGTTGGAACCGGGCCATGCAGGCAGGCTTCCCTGTCAGAACCAAAGGGTAACAAGAGCGCGCGATGACCACCCCCATTTCCAGAACTGCTCCCCGCGCCTACTCCCTCTCATTGACTTCGCTGGTCCGCACGGCAGGCGCGCTGGCTGCCTCGGCGCTGCTCCTTGGTGGCTGCGCGGCGATCCAGGACTCAGACCTGTTCGGTGAAGGCAGCCGCAACGTGACGTCGGCCTCCAATGCCGCAGGCACCACTGCCGTCTCCACTGATGTGGGCGTCTCTGCCCGCAGCTTCGAAGCCCTGAGCGTCACCGGCGGCCGGGCCACCGGCACCGGCGTTGGTGCAAAGGTCGAAAGCCTGCGCAACGAGCTGCGCAGCCTGCAGGACACGATGGTAGGCCAGACCTCCCGCGTGAACACCGCCCGCGCCGAGGCCACGGCCAATGCGCGCGATTATCACGCGACCCGCGCCGCCATCACCGCCCGCCTGCAACGCGGCACCACGCCGGGCAACCCGGAACTGGTGTCACAGTGGAATACCGCGCAGGCCCAGCTTGACGCGGTCTCTGCCGACATCAACGCCATGTCCGGCCTCTCCACCGAGATCGCGACCAACGCGTCCACGGCCAATTACCTGCTGGAAGCAACCGCCGCCACGTTCTCGCTGTCCGGTGCCGTCGAAGACGATCATCGCCAGCTCCGGATCCTGCAGGACGAAGTCCGCCAGACCACGGTGCTGATCGAACGCCTGCTTACGGAGCTGCGCGACGACATCGCCCGCCAGACGACCTATGTGGCCAATGAGCGGTCGAGCCTCACCACCCTGGCCAACGCCATCAAGGCCGGTGAGTTGTTCGGGTCCGGCCTTGCCGTGTCCAACATCGCGCCGCCCGCTGCCACCGCGGCAGCCGCTCCGGCCCCTGCCGCCGGCACGCCGGCGCTGGTCACCATCCGCTTTGACCGTCCGGACGTTCAGTATCAGCAGGCCCTGTACACGGCCCTGAGCCGGGCACTTGAAGTGCGTCCAGCTGCCCAGTTCGACGTGGTGGCGGTGAGCCCCGCTGCCGGCAGCCCGGACCGGGTGCAGCTGGCACAGAGCCAGTCCCGCCGCAATGCCGAGACGGTGGTGCGCACCATGAACGAAATGGGCCTCCCGGCGGACCGCATCCGCCTCTCCGCGACCACCCGCGGTGATGTCACCGCCAATGAGGTGCGCGTCTACGTCCGCTGATATGTCCTTATCCGGACGAGGACAATCAGTACGCTGAGAGACCGAACCGGGGAGCGCGATGGCGGATAACGACACAGCCCCCGGCAAGCCGGGTTCTGCCGCTCAATCCGACGTAATCAGCCACGGCCATCTGGCCGCCGCTGCGGCAGCCGGGTCACCGGCGCCGCATCACAGGCGCCTGGGGCTTTTTGGCGGTATTGCGGCCTTTGTTGTGCTTATCGCCATTGGTCCTCCGGAGGGCATGCCGCCCGCCGCCTGGAACGTTCTCGCGGTCGCTGCCCTCATGGCCTGCTGGTGGGCTCTCGAGGCCCTGCCGCTCGCCGCTACGGCCCTCGTGCCGCTTGTTGCCTTTCCGCTCCTGGATATTCAGCCCATCCGCCCGACGGCTGCATCCTATGCGCATCCGCTCATCTTCCTGTTCATGGGCGGTTTCCTGGTGGCGCAGGCCATGCAGCGCTGGGACCTGCACAAGCGCATCGCCCTCACCATTGCCTCGCGGGCGGGCTCGGAACCGACCCGGTTGATCGCGGGCTTCATGGTTGCGACAGCCTTTCTCAGCATGTGGGTGTCGAACACCGCCACTACCATCATGATGCTGCCCATCGCAGCATCCGTGGTCAGCGTGGTCATCCTCAACAGCCCGCACGCCACGCAATCGAATGCCCAGCGCTTCGGCCTCGCCACCATGCTTTCCATTGCCTACAGCGCCAGCGTAGGCGGCATCGGCACCCTGGTAGGTACCCCGCCCAATGCGCTGATGGCCGCCTTCTTCGAGCAGGAATTCGGCATCGAGATTTCGTTTGCCGCCTGGATGCTGCTGGCCATGCCGCTGGTGGTCATCATGCTGCCGGTCATCTGGCTGGTGATGACGCGCGTCGTCTATCCCTTTGATCTCGGCAGGTCCGCTGAAGAGGCTGCCCATGGTCAGGAAGAAGTACGCAGCCAGCTGGCCGAGCTGGGCAAAATGACGACGCCTGAAAAACGCGTGGGTATCGTCTTTGCCACCATGGCAGGCCTCTGGCTCATTCGCCCCTTGCTTGACGATCTTCCCTTTCTCTCCGGTCTGTCTGATCCGGGCATTGCGATTGCAGGCGCGCTGGCGCTCTTCATCCTGCCGGCCGGGGCGCAACAGACGTCCTCAGAAGAGGCGCCGCATTCCGAGCGTCTCCTGTCCTGGGCTCAGGCGCGCAACATTTCATGGGACGTGCTGATTCTCTTCGGCGGCGGATTGGCGCTCGCCGGGGCCTTTTCGAGCACCGGTCTCGCGGCAGCTCTGGGCGATAGCCTTGGGACGTTGTCATGGCTGCCGCTCTTCGCCTTTGTCGCGGCGGTGGCAGCGATGGTCATCTTCCTGACAGAACTCACCAGCAACACCGCAACGGTCGCAGCCCTCCTGCCGGTCATCGCGGCCATTGCGGCGGCCACCGGCCACCCGCCGATGGTACTGGCCGCTGCCGCAGTCATGTCGGCGTCCTGCGCCTTCATGCTGCCAGTCGCAACCCCGCCGAACGCTATCGTCTTCGCGTCGGGCTATGTAACCGTGCCGCAAATGATGCGGGCCGGGTTCGCGCTCAACATCATCGGGATCGTACTGATCGCGCTGCTGGCCACCTTCCTAGCGCCGCTGGTTCTGGGCAGTTGATCGACAGGTGACCAGGGAGCTTCAGCGCGTATACCGCTCGCGATAAGAGGGGCTTGCCCCCAGGGTCTCAGCTTCATAGACACCCCGCGCAACGGCGCGTGCCAGCGTGTCGGCAGCCAGCGCACCAAGCATCGCTACCAGTCCCGCCCGCGCCGTGTCCTCCGGCAGAGGCCGTGACCCGGTCGCCAGCGCAAAAACGACATCACCGTCAAAAGGCGTGTGGACAGGGCGGATGGCGCGCGCATACCCATCCTGCGCCATCATCGCCAGACGCCGGGTCTCGGCCACCGTCAGGGCTGCATCGGTCGCAACGACGCCAATCGTGGTGTTCATGCCAGGCGATGCACCGATCTTGGTCTCCGCATACGGATCATCAGGCAGATGTGCTGGCCCCGGAAAGGAGTCCTGATCACCCATCTCACCTGCTTTCTCAAAGGGAGCGGCCCAGAACCGGCCGCTTCCCGGCATGACGCAGGAACCAAAGGGATTGCTTGCGGCCAGAGCACCGACGACGAAACCGCCCGGCGCAACAACAGAAGCGGACCCCGTGCCGCCCTTGAGCGCGCCCGCGCGCGCGCCAAGGCCGGCCCCCGCATTGCCCAGCCTCACATCCGCGTCCAGCGCCTCCATGGCTTCGATGCCCAGACGCCGGTAGGGCGGCGTCTCGCCCCACTCCTTGGCACCGCCATTCGAAAGGTCGAAAAGGATGGCCGATGGCACGATGGGCGCCACAAGTGGAGTTGACCCCAGGGCGAAGCCACGCCCCCGCGCCCCCAGCCGTGCAGTGACACCTGAGGCCGCTTCGAGGCCGTAGACGGAGCCACCGGACAGAACGATGGCGTCTATCTCGTCGACCAGACAGTCGGCGGACAATGCATCCGTTTCCCGCGTGCCCGGTCCGCCTCCGCGTACATCCACCGCGGCCACGGCGCGGCCTTCCGGTGCGATCACCGTTACGCCCGTGCGCACCGCATCATCCTGTGCCTGTCCGACCCGCAGCCCGGTGACATCGGTGATGAGATTGCGCGGCCCGGGTGCGAAGGGGACGGGTGTCTGAACAGTCATGCAGCTCTTCCTGAAAACGCCGGCGAGCCGGTGTCACGGCACCGGTCCCGGAGTGGGGGTGCCGGAGTATGCGCGACCGGTCATCGAAAACGCAAAACCCGATAGGGCTGCGCGGGCATTCAGTGAGGCACGCCCAAACCTGTTCGAAACGGTCCTGTTTCAAGTCTGGCCAGTCCGGTCGCCGGCTGGCTATTCTGCGGATAACCGATCACGCGATGACTGATCCGCCGACACCTCCGGGAAGAAACCTGCATGGCACGCCTCAAGACTGTCCTCACCCTTGCCGGCACGCTGCTGGGCATTGCCCTTGTCGGCTTCCTCGTCACCATCGCCGTGACGCCGCCGCCGGTGCACATGGTGTCAGCAGCCCATCCGCTGGCAAGCCAGGCGGGCATGGAGATGCTCAAGCGTGGTGGCTCCGCGGTGGATGCAGCCGTGGCGACACAGCTTGTGCTGACCCTGGTGGAGCCGCAGTCAAGCGGCATCGGCGGCGGGGCCTTTCTCGTCTACTGGAATGAGGATACCAAGCGCGTCGAAACTTGGGATGGACGCGAGACCGCGCCCGCAAGCGTGACCGAGCGGCATTTCCTGCAATCCGACGGCACACCCATGGGCTTCTTCGACGCGGTCGTCGGCGGTCATGCTGTGGGCGTGCCCGGTGTCATTGCCATGCTGGCCGCCGCGCATGATGAGCACGGGCGCCTGCCTTGGGAGGAGTTGTTCGAGCCTGCGATTGCGCTTGCCGAGAACGGCTTCGACGTCACACCCCGCCTCAACAAGCTCATCAACTGGTCCCCGGCCCTGCCGATGATGCCTGTGGTGAAAGACTACTTCTTCGAGCCGGGCGCGGTCGACGGGGAGGGAAAGCCCGTTCCGCTCGCCATCGGCGCTCGCCTCACAAACCCGGCCTATGCGCGCACACTAAGGCTTATTGCCACGCAAGGCCCGCGCGCCTTCTATGAAGGTGAGATCGCCACGCAGATCCTCGAAGCGGTCAACAATGCGCCACGAAACCCGGGACGCATGACGGCGGCTGACCTCGCTGCCTATGAGCCTGTGAAGCGGGAGCCTGTGTGTGCGCCCTACCGCACATACACTCTTTGCGGTGCTCCGCCGCCTACGTCTGGCAGCACGACGGTGTTGCAGATCATGGGGCTCCTTGAAAGCTTCTACATGCAGCGCGCCGAGCCGCAGTCGGCGGATTCAATTCACCTGATCTCCGAAGCAAGCCGCCTGGCCTATGCGGACCGCAACAAATATCTGGCGGACCCGGACTTCGTGGACGTACCGCTCGAAGGCATGCTGGACCGGGCTTATCTGCGCCTGCGCAGCCGTCTTATTCACCCTGACAAGACGCAGTCCAGCGCGCCGCTGGAGGCGGGGCTTCCGGCCGGATCCGATGCGTCCCTCGCAGTGGCTGAGCCCAAGCCGGCGCACTCCACGTCTCATTTCGCCATTCGCGACAGGTGGGGCAATGCGGTGTCCATGACGACGTCCATCGAGGCACCCTTCGGCAGCCATCTGATGACCGGCGGCTTCCTGCTCAACAATCAGCTTACGGATTTCTCCTTCGTGCCGGAGAAGGAAGGGCGTCCAGTCGCCAACCGGCCGGAAGCCGGCAAGCGGCCCCGGTCCTCCATGTCACCGATGATCGTGCTGGATGAGGACGGGGAGTTCTATGCTGCGGTCGGTTCGCCGGGCGGCAGCCGCATCATCGCCTTCGTTGCTCAGACGCTGGTGGGCGTTCTGGACTGGAACATGACGATGCAGGAGGCGATCAACATGCCGCGCCACGTGCACCGCAACACCACACTTGAGCTTGAGGAAGACACCTTCATCGCGACCTTGGCCGAAAGCCTGCGCATGCGTGGGCACGACGTGGAAGTGAAGGAAATAACCAGCGGTTTGCATGGGGTCCGCGTGGTGGAAGGTGGCCTCGAGGGCGGTGCGGACCCGCGCCGCGAGGGCGTGGTGCTGGATTGAGGGAGCGTGTCAGCTGCGGCGGGCGAGGGCAGTGAGGCCGATAAGGGCGATGTCCCGCACGGTGATCAGATAGATGGGGATCTCAGCCAGATAGGGCTTGAAGCGTCCCTTTGCTTCAAAGCGGTAGCGCAGCAGGCGGTGGTTCAGAATGTCACCCCAGCGCGGCAGGATACCACCCGCGAGATAGATGCCGCCGCGCGCGCCCAGGGTGAGGGCGAGGTCACCGGCGACCGATCCCAGAAGCCCCGTGAACACCTCGACCACCTCCCGCGCCAGCGGCGATGAGCCGTCTGCGGCCATGCGGGCAATATCCGCCGCTGTCGGCCTGCCGATTTCCGGGGACCCATCAAGCGCTCCAAGTGCCCCATAGAGCTCCTCCATGCCCGGCCCGCACAGCACCCGCTCTGCGGAGACATGGCCATGGGTCTGCATCAACTGAAAGAGCAGCGATATCTCACGCTCGGTTCCCGGCGCCAGCGAGACATGCCCGCCTTCGCCGGACAATGGCACGAACCCGCCCCGGCCATCAGGGATGAGCCCCGAAACGCCAAGCCCCGTACCCGGACCGAGAATGCCACGAGGGGCGTCGTCATCTGCCGTGGCCCCGCCGATCTGCACGAGGTCGTCTGCATCCAGATGGGGCAGGGACAGGGCGGCTGCGGTGAAATCATTAACGATGGAAATACGCGGGCAGCCGGTCGCCGCGGTGACGGCACGGGCGCTGACGACCCAGGGCAGGTTGGTCATCGCGATGTGGCACTCGTCCCCTGCTCCTTGAACCGGGCCGGCAGCACAGAGAGCCGCCCCGCCGAGGGCAGGGTGGCCCGCCTGCTCGAGAAAGGTCTCGAGCGCAGCCTCAAGCGTTGGATAAAGCGCCGTCATCAGCACCATGGGCTCGTCCGGCCTGGACGCACCCGGCTGTGTCAGGGCGAAGCGGGCATGGGTGCCGCCGATATCGGCAACAAGGACCGGCAGATCATGCGGCGTCGGCATTCAGGCAACGGCCCCGTTCTGGTCGCCATGCAGGCTGCCTCCGGTCACCCCCGCATGTTCCACGCTGGACAGGGCCTCGAGATAGGATGTCCGCCAATGACCGATGTCCTCTTCGGAAATGACTTTCATCAGCTTGGTATAGCGGTCCTTGCGTTCATCCAGCGGCATGGTGAGGGCCACATTCATGGCGTCCGCCATGCCCTGCACGTCATAGGGGTTGACGATCACAGCATCCGTCAGTTGTTTCGCAGCCCCGGCAAAGCGCGACAGCACCAGCACGCCGGGATCCTCCGGGTCCTGAGCAGCGACATACTCCTTGGCAACGAGGTTCATCCCGTCGCGCAGCGGGGTCACCAGCCCCACATGGCTGGCACGGTAGAGACCGGCCAGCGCCTGGCGGGCAAAGGACCGGTTGAGATAGCGGATCGGTGTCCAGTTGAATTCGGCAAAACGGCCATTGATATGGCCTGCCATGCCTTCCAGCTCGAGCCGCAGATCCTGATACTCGCTCACATCCGTGCGTGATGGCGGCGCGACCTGAAGCAGGCTCACTTCACCGCGATGCTCCTCATGGTCTTCCAGCATGCGCTCGAAGGCATTGAAGCGTTCAGGCAGGCCCTTGGTGTAGTCCAGCCGGTCCACACCGATGATCTGCCTGCGCCCGCGCAGCATGTCACGCATGGATGCGAATTGTTTCTGCCCGTCATCCGTACTGGCGAAATTGGCAAACGTGCCGGCGTCGATCCCGATAGGGAATGCGCGTGCTGTCACCGTACGGTTGAAGCACCGCGCCTTGTCACCAAGGATACTGCCGCCCACTTCCATGCGCACATAATCGAAGAACCGGTCGCGGTCATGCTCGGTCTGAAACCCGAGAATGTCGAAGGCAAAGAGTGCCTTTACCAGCTCCTCATGGTTGGGCAGCGTTGTCAGAAGTTCGCGCGGCGGAAAGGGGATGTGCAGGAAATGACCTATGGGTCGGGTGCAGCCCAGCTTGCGCAGCTCCTCGGCGAAGAGAAGGAAGTGATAATCATGCACCCAGATCAGGTCGTCTTGCTGCACAAGCGGCAGCAATGCCTTGGCGAAGGCTGCATTGACCCTTGAGTAGCCCGCGAAGTTGTCACGGTCATATTGCACAAGCCCGGTCCGGAAGTGGAAAAGCGGCCACAGGGAGCGGTTGGCGAAGCCATTGTAGTAGGCGTCGAAATCATCCGCTGACAGATCAATGGTCGCCAGCGTCAGCGGTCCGGCGGATTCGAGTTTCAGGCGGGTGTCCGCTTCTTCGATCACGTCGCCGGTCCAGCCAAACCAGATGCCGCCCGAAGACTTGAGCGCTTCCACAAGGGCTACGGCAAGACCGCCGGCGCGTGCTGCATCACCGATCGGTCCCACGCGGTTGGAAACGACAATGAGCCTGCTCATACTTCTTCCTCCCAGCGCCGTGACAGCCGCATGGCAGCGTTGATGATGCCCACCAGCGAATAGGTCTGTGGGTAATTGCCCCACAATTCACCGGACTTGACGTCGGTATCTTCCGACAGCAGCCCCAGCGAATTCCGTGCTGCCAGCATCTCCTCGAAGATCTCGCGCGCTTCTTCCTCCCGGCCGACGCGGGCCAGGGCATCGATGTACCAGAAGGTGCAGATATTGAAGGCGGTTTCCGGCTCGCCGAAATCATCCGCCTCCGCATAGCGGTACATATGCTTGCCGCGCCGCAGGGTGCGCTCAACGGCATCCAATGTCTTGCGGAACCGCTCATCGTCGGGACTGAGGAAACCGACTTCAGCCATCAGCAGCAGACCGGCCTCCACACCCTTGCCGCCAAAGCTTTCAGCGAATGATTCCATGTCCGGGTTCCAAGCTTCCGTTGTAATCGTTGCGTGGATCGTGTCCGCGCGGCCCTGCCAATAGGACGCCCGGTCTGTGAACCCCATATGACGGGCAATCTTGGACAAACGGTCGCATGCAGCCCAGCACATGAGGCTGGAAGACGTATGAACCCGCGCACGCGTGCGCAGTTCCCACATGCCCGCATCCGGCTGGTTATGCTTCTCGAAAGCCAGCTCGCCCATATGCTCCAGCCGCTGGAAGTCTTCCGGCGTGCCCGGATGAAACAGCCGCTGATCCAGAAAACTCTGCGCCGCGGCGAGCACTACGTTTCCGTATACGTCATGCTGGAAGTGCTCATAGGCCTGGTTGCCCACCCGCACGGGGCCCATGCCGCGATAGCCCGACAGGCTTTCGACCTCCCGCTCCACGAGCTGGGCTTCCCGGCTGATGCCCCAGACGGGCTGCAGGTGGTTGTTCGCTTCGCCGACGATATTGTTGAGATAGCGGAGATAGTTCTCCATCGTTTCGTTCTCTGCCAGCGAGTTGAGAGCGCGCACCACGAAGAACGCGTCCCTCAGCCAGCAATAGCGGTAGTCCCAGTTACGCTGGGTGCCCGGTGCCTCGGGGATCGACGTCGTCATCGCCGCGATGATGGCGCCCGTCTCCTCGAAAGTGGACAGCTTGAGCGTGATGGCCGCCCGGATCACGGCGTCCTGCCATTCAAGCGGCAACGCCAGCCGCCGTACCCAGGTGCGCCAGTAATCCGCCGTGCGCTCTTCGAAGGCGTTCGCTGTCTCGCGCAAACTGCCGATCAGGGGTTCGTCCGGCCCCAGCATCATGTCCACTGGCTCTTCCAGCAGGAAGCTGCGCTCCTCAAGCACGTATGTCAGCGGGGCATTGGTGTTGAGCCGAAGGGCCTGGCCGGTATGAAAGAAGCGTGCATGGTTGGAGCCGCGGCTGACATCCGGCACGCGGTCGCCCCAATTGTAGCGCGGGCGCAGGCGGATGGTGATGCGTGGGGTACCGGCAATCGGCTTGAGTCGCCGCATAATCGACACGGGGCGGAACATGCGGCCCAGGCTGATGTAACGCGGCGCGAAATCGGTGATCTCCACCGCGTTGCCGTCGCTGTCATACAGCCGCGTCTTCAGGATCGCCGTGTTGTGTGCGTAGTGCTGCTCACTACGCGCGAAATCCGATATCTCGATGTCCCAGAAGCCGAAGCCGCCGCCTTCGCGCGCCTCATCGCCGCCATTCAGAAGGTCGCAGAAAACCGGGTCGCCATCGAAGCGGGGAAGACAGCACCACACGATGCGGCCTTGAGGGTTGATAAGAGCACCAAAGCTGCTGTTGCCGATAACACCAAGATCAAGCGTGGACATGAAACCCTTGTGATCGTCGTGGAAGGTGGGGGCTGGATCAAGGGTGGCACCACGGCGCTTTGGTTGCAATGCACCATGACCTCAGAGCGTCCACGGGCTTCCGTTTCTGATCTGGCTCAAGCGCAGCGGGCGACCATGAAAAGTCGGGTAAAGGGAAAAAGCGTCGTGCCGTCAGCACGTTGCGGGTAGGCCGCCGCGAGCTTTCCCCGATAGGCATCAACGAAGTCGTCTCGCTGCTGCCCGGCAAGTTCTGAGACAAAGGGCACAAGTGCTGTTCCGCTCGTCCATTGCAGCACCGCGTCGTTCCCGGTCAAAACCTGCAGATAGGTCGTTTCCCAGATATCCAGATTGGCAGCATGGGGTGCAAGTATCCGGTGATACTCCGCCATCGGACTGACAGGATTGCCTCGCAGGCGGGCGATCAGATCCTTGCTGCCGGTCTCAAGAACGGCCTCCTCAAGAAGTACGTGGCTGGGGGCCGAAAAATTGGCGGGCATTTGCACGGCCAGGACACCGCCTTTCGACAATTGGCTCATCAGGTGTGGCAGAAGGGCGTCGTGCCCGTCGAGCCAGTGCAATGCCGCATTGGAAAAGATGACGTCATACGGAGCTTCCGCCGACCAGCCTGCAATGTCGCCGACAGAAAACGCGGCATTGAGACCGGCACGTGAGGCTCGCTCAATCATCTCCGGGGAACTGTCGACGCCGTGGACGGCTGCCTCAGGCCAGCGCGTTGCAAGGAGGGCGGTGGAGTTGCCGGGGCCGCAGCCGAGATCCGCCACGCGGGCCGGGGACGTCATGTCGATGCGGGCCAGCAGTTCCGCGGCAGGACGGGTGCGGTGGTCGGCAAAGCCCAGATAGGTCGTCGGATCCCAGCTCATGGCGCGTCAGATAGCACGCCACAGGCTGACCTGTCATTCCGCAGCGAGATCGGCTTCCGGTTCCGCCATCTGGCCATCCGGGCCAGGCAAGTAGATATGAAACACCGTATGGCCGGGTATGGACTGGTGCAGGCGGATGATGCCGCCATGGGCGCGCACGAGATCCGCCGCGATCGCCATGCCCAGCCCCGTGCCACCTTTGCGGGCTGATCCAACAAAAGGCTCGAACAGGTGCGCCCGCGCGCTGACCGGCAGGCCGGGCCCCGTGTCAGCTATGTAGAGCCGCCCGCCGCCTGGCACCATCTCACAGCCTATGGACAGAGTGCCGCCGCCATCTGCCTCCAGCATGGCTTCAACGCCGTTGCGCGCGAGGTTGAGCAGCACACGGAAGAGCTGATCGGCATCGGCGAAGACCTGCTCCTCGGGATCGATGGAAATCTCGGTCCGGATGCGTGTGTCATCCGCTGGAACGGCAGCATCGCACACCTCGTGCACGAGATCCGCCAGCGGGACGAATTGTTTACGCGGCGGTGCTTCCTCCGCCTTGCCGAACTTCATCGTGTCGGTCGCAAGCTGGATGGCCCGGTCGATTGAGGTGAACAGGCGTGGTGCCAGCTTCTGCACCTGAGGGTCGTCGATACCGGTGAGCCTGTCTGAGATCAGTTGCGCGCTGGCGAGAATATTGCGCAGGTCATGGTTGATCTTGCTCACGGCCGTGCCGAGCGCGGCCAGCCGGGTCTTCTGGCGTAGGGCCTGGCGAATCTCGCCCTGCATGGCCGCAAGTTCCCGTTCCGCCGTGCCGATCTCGTCGCGCCGTTGGGACGGCAGCATCACGCGGGACGCATCTTCCGGCTGCTGACGAAACCGCACCATGTTTTCCGTGATACGCATCATCGGAATCACCAGCGCCCGGTTGAGCGCGAGGAACACCAGCGCTGCGGTGAAGATGGAAATGACGATCGACAGGAACAGGACATTTCCGGAATAGACGAACATCGCCTGCCGCAGCGGCGTGTCGTCGATCACGATCTCGATGAACTCACCGCCGCGAAACCGCGGGCTGCCGGCAACGGCCACCGTGCGGCCGCCCCCGAAAACCAGGGTTTCGAAGGCGTCGTAACACAGTTCCAGCCACGTGGCGCCACGCAGATCATAGCGTGCGACGATCATGTCCTGCATGGGGCTTGCCAGGAGCAGTTCACGCCGGTTGTCACGCTTGAGTGCCACCGCCTTCACCTCGGCATTGCGCAGCAATTCAGCTTCAAGCTCCGGCATGACGCCGCGCTCGGCAGCAGCCTCGACGGCAAGGCTTGCAAGCTGAGCGGCATTGATGCGGTCCATCAGCCAGGTCGCCCTGAAATTGGCGATTGACGGCACATAGATGAAGACTTCCGCCAGCATGACGAAGGCGACAGTCAGCACCAGAAGCTGCGCTGAAAGGCTGCGGGCAAGTCGCCTGGGCAACAGGGTCTGCAGGCTCGGCCGTGCGGCCGTGCCTTGCGGATCGTCCCTGTCCTGCTCCTCAGACATCGCCTGCCTGCATCCCCTGTGGTCGTGACGTCCGCCCGCGGCCGGTTGGCCTCAGCCGAACAGGCGCATCAGCAGCCGCACGATGAACCTGATCCGGCTGCTGTACAGCGTCGGCGTATAATAGGAGCCGGCCGCCCGCTTGGACACTTCCGTCAGAGTGGGATAAGGCGCAATGAACTGCGCCATGGTGCCGATCTTCTGCCTTTGGCCAACCGCGAGAATCCATGGGGCCAGCAGGTCACCCGCATTGAGGCCGGCGATGGAGGCGCCAAGGATGACGCCCTTCTTGTCCGTCACGACCTTGATAAGGCCTTCGGTCCGCCGTTCTGCCTGGGCGCGGTCGTTTTCGTCAAAGCCCCATTTGAGGACCGTGATGCTGTCCCCGTGGTTCTTGCGCGCGTCGGCTTCGGTCAGGCCAACATGGGCCATTTCGGGGTCCGTGTAAGTGACCCACGGCACCGCCGAATGATCTGCCTTGGCCGGCACCTTGAACAGCGCGTTACGGATCACAATGCCCGCGTGATAGCCGGCGACGTGGGTGAACTGCAGGCCGCCTGCAACGTCGCCCATGGCGAATATTTTCTTGTTGGTCGTGCGCAGCCGGTCATCCACCTGGATGCCGCGCTTGGTGTACTCGATGCCCGCGTTCTCAAGCTCGAGCCGCTCCACATTGGGCTTGCGGCCAACGGCCAGCAGCAGGTGCGTTCCGTCCACGCTCTGTTCCTGGCCGTCCTTCTCAAAGACCACCCGGATGCCTGCATCGGTCTTTTCGATCCGCTGCACCATGGCGTTTTCCCGCAGGTCTATGCCTTCATCGATCAGGCGCTTCTTGACGATGGCCGTGAGCTCCGGGTCGTCCTTGCCCAGCGCCGTGCCGCCTTCCAGTGTCGTTACCTTCGCGCCGAGCCGGCGATGCGCCTGGCTCATCTCCATGCCGATGGGCCCGCCGCCGATGACGATCAGGTGGTCCGGCAGGTCGGTATTGTCGAAGATAGTCTCGTTGGTGAAATAAGGGACGTCTTCAAGACCCGGGATCGGAGGTTCGACCGGGCTCGACCCGGTGGCGATAACAATGCGCTTGGCACGGATTTCGGTGTCACCGGCAATGACCGTGCGGGCATCCTTGAAGCGCGCATAGGCCTGGATCACGTGCACGCCCAGCCCCTCGAAGCGCTCGACGCTGTCGTTGGGCTCAATCGCCGCGATGACGCTCTTCACATGCGCATTGACCCTGGCGAAGTCCACTTGCGGGGCTGCAGGGGCTATGCCGAATTCGTCCGAATGGCCGAACATGTGTGCGTGCTTGCCGGCAGCCAGCAGTGCCTTTGACGGCACGCAGCCATAGTTGAGGCAGTCACCGCCCATCTTGCCGCCTTCGATCAGCACTACCTTGGCACCCATCTGGACAGCGCCCGCCGCAACCGACAGGCCGCCTGATCCGGCGCCGATGACACAGATATCCGTTGTGATCTTGTTCATTGGATCATCCTTCCTCAGGCAGCGGATTTGCGGTCGCGCAGGCGGCGGATCACCACGGGGATCAGCGCCACCACGCCCAGCGCGGCGAAGGCGATAAGGATTTCAGGGGTCAGCAGCGATCCCGGATCAAGGGCGAAGGAGCAGCCGCCATCAGCGCCCTTCTCGGCGATGCAGGCGTTGTAGGCCTCCTGCTGCGCTTCGATGATCGAGTCGAGGCCCGCGCCGACAAAGGCAAAGGCAAAGGTCCCCGGAATGATGCCGACAAAGGTGCCGATGACATAGGTCCCCAGGCCCACGCCGAGGACAGCAGGTGCAAGGTTCACCAGCCAGAAGGGGAAGGCGGGCACCAGCCGCAGGAACAAGAGATAGGACAGCGCATCCTTGCGGAAGCCGTCACGCAGCTTCTCAAGCCATGGGCCGGCCCGCGCCGCCAGGGGCTCGCCGAAGGATGTCTTGGCGATAAGGAAGATGATGGTTGCCCCGATCGTTGCGCCCACCACCGTGGCAAGCCCGCCGAGAAGCGGTCCGAACAGAAACCCGCCTGTGATGGTCAGCAGCGCGCCACCGGGCAGCGAAAGGGCAACTACCACAATATAGACGGCGACGAATGCTGCGACCGCCACGAGGATGTTGCCGGCGACGAAACCCGTCAGTGCCTCACGGTTTTCAGCAATGGTCTGAAGCGACAGATAAGAGTGCAGATCGAAATAGAAGGCTGCGCCAATGAGCGCCACCAGGACGACGAGCGGCAGGGAGCGTTTCAGGCTGAAGCCCTGCGCGTCCTTTGTCGGATCAGTAGATTGGTCAGTCATCGCGCAGTCCCCCGCGAGTGAATGGCAGATGTGGGAAAGATGTGGTCTAGGGTGTCCGCTCAGCTGTCCGTGTTGGCCGTATCATTGAGCGTCCAGTCATATTCGTAACCGATGCGGCCTGAATGGGTTGCAAGCCTTTCGGCAAGATCAGGAGCGGCATGGGCCGCGATGGCCGCAAGCTGCTCGTCGCGGGTGGTACCGAAATCCTTGCCGTACCAGTCGAAGATCTTGGAAAGCACGAGCTTGCTGCCGTCGAAGCGCACACCGCGCGGATGGTTCACATAGGCGCGGGCCGCCGCATCAAGCTGGGCTTCAAGTGTCTTGCCCGTGTAGGGATCGGTTGCCAGGTTTGGGCAGCCATAAGACGCGCAATTGACCGCGTAATGCACCCGCGGTTCATCCCAGTTCTTGCGCAGGATGTCGTGCTCAATATTGTCGAGCGACAGATCCTTACCCTCAACGGTGACAAGTGGTTTGCCCCAGGGTCCTGAAGAAAACAGGCCGGGTGAAATGTTGATGTCGCGGATCGACCGGACCGGATAGTGGTCAAGAATGACCTCTACCGTCACCGCGTTGTAGAGGTTGGCCCAATAGGCGAATTGCTCGTCGCGTGAGAGGCTGGAGACCTTGGTGTCCTGCAGGATATCGAGATAGGTGCCCAGCTTCTCAAGATCCGCCTTGCTGGCGGCAAGGGCCGCATAATCCACCCGCGTAACCCCGTCGTCCCCTTCGCGCACATGGGCGGACAGAAGATCAGCCCACAGGCTGTGGTCGACGGTGCGTGTGCTCATCGGGTCATGATCCTTGAATGCCTCTGCCAGATCCATCGCCCCGGCTTCTCCCGGTGCCCCCAACAAGAGGCCACTCAGAAGAACACCGCAGGTTGCCGCCATGACGTCACGCCGGTCCAGCCCGACCGCGCTGAGGAGACGGCCCGTACGGGCGGACGATATGCTCATCTTACGCTGCATAAGGGCTCCTTGGGTCACAGGATGGGCGGTGCCGACGACATGGGGACCGGTGTCACGGTTGGTGTGGCACTAAGTGACCTATTGCCGGGGCAGTTGAAAGCCCGCCTCCCGGCCTTGTGATGGGCTGTTTTCACCTGTGATAGGCGTTAATCTGCGCCGAATTTGAGCCCTGAGACAGTGCGGGCGGTGATTGACAAGCCTCTGCCGCTTGCTTAAAACCCGCGGCTTCGGCGCTGCGGGATTTCCCGCCGCGGGCGGAGAGGCTTTGCCATTGCCTTCGCTTCGCGCGGTCCTGAAAGCCGCCTGACCCAGTTTTGAGCCATTCCCTGAGAATTCGGGGCCTTATCCGGAGTTTGTGCCGTGAAACGGACATACCAGCCCAGCCGCCTCGTACGTAAGCGCCGTCACGGCTTCCGCGCGCGCCTTGCCACCAAGAACGGCCGCAAGGTTCTGCAACGCCGCCGCGCGAAGGGCCGCAAGGTTCTTTCCGCCTAACAAGGCGCCGTTCGGGGCCCGTATGCCCCGGCAGCACTGAAGAAAATGATCGAACGCCTGAAGCAGCGGGCGGACTTCCTCAAGGCAGCGCGCGCCCGCCGCGTCGCCATGCCCGGACTCGTGCTTCAGATGCGCAAGCGGTCAGATGCGGGCACGCCCGGTGAAGCTCCCTTGCGGGTCGGTTTCACTGTCACCCGCAAGGTCGGCAATGCCGTGGTCCGCAACAGGGCCAAGCGCCGTCTGCGTGCCGCGGTTGCGGCAATTCTCCCCTGCTATGGCCTTCCGGGCCGCGATTATGTAGTTATCGGGCGCGCCGGCACGCTGACCCGTCCCTTTGCGCTGTTGCAGGGCGATCTCGAGCAGGCGCTGGCAAGGGTGCATGGACAGGGCAAGCGCAAGCGGCCACCTGACCGCCCATCCACCGGCTGACGATCCAAAGCTGATCGGCCAGCCAATTGCCTCGCTGCATTTCCGCCTTCCTGCATTTACGTGAGTGAGACGTCCTCCGCCGATGACCGACGAAAACCGTAACTTCATTCTCGCAGCCGTTCTGTGTGTCGCCGTCCTTGTGGGCTGGCAGTACTTCTTCGTCGAACCGCCGGCGCCCGCCACCCAGGAAACGCAGCAGGCCGCCACTCCAGGCGATGCCGCCGGGCAGAGCACCCCGGCCGGTGCAGCAGGCGGCAGCGTCACGCCGGTGCCGGACACGGGTGGTGCGCCGCAGGTAGATGAGCAACTCGGCGGCGCAGGCGTGCCCGCAGCAGGCCAGCCGGTGCTGCCGCGCGCGATCGCCCTTGAGCAGACCCCGCGCATTGCCTTCGACAGCCCCAGCATCGACGGGTCGATCTCGCTTGTGGGTGGACGTATCGATGATCTTCAGCTCAAGGAATATCGCCAGACGGTGGACCCGGAGAGCGCGGAAATCGTTCTGCTGTCGCCGCGCGGATCAGACAACCCCTATTACGCCGAGTTCGGCTGGACGGCGCCTGCATCCGCGAATGTCGCGCTGCCGGGCAGCTCCACTCTCTGGACCCGTGAAACTGAGGGCACGCTGACGCCGGCTAACCCGGTCACCCTGTCGTGGAACAACGGCGCGGGTCTCATCTTCCGCAAGACGATCTCGATCGACGACGACTACATGTTCACCATCGAACAGAGCGTCGAGAACAGCACGGGTGCAGCTGTCACCCTGTTTCCCTATGGCCTCGTGGCGCGCACCGGCACGCCGGAGACCGAGGGCATCTGGATCCTGCATGAAGGCCTGATCGGCTATTTTCCGGATGCGGACGGCTTGCAGGAGATCGATTATGACGATCTCCAGGAGCAGGGTTCAGTGCGGGCCCGCACTGCCGGTGGCTGGATCGGCATCACCGACAAATACTGGATGACGGCTCTGGTGCCCGACCAGTCCGCCAACAGCCGCATGTCGTTCTCCGATACGCCCCTGCGCGGCCAGGACGTCTACCAGGCCGATTATCTGCGCGATCCAATCACCGTGCCGGCCAATGGCACCGCCTCCATCACCGACCGCCTGTTCGCCGGTGCCAAGGTGGTGCGCATCATCGACGCCTATGAAGGGGCGCTGGGTATCGATAACTTTGAACTCGCCATCGACTGGGGCTGGTTCTACTTCATCACAAAGCCGCTGTTCCTGGCGCTGCTCTACATCCAGGGCATCGTCGGTAATTTCGGTGTCGCCATCATCGTCCTCACCATCCTCATCAAGCTTGCCTTCTTCCCGCTTGCCAACACGTCCTATGTGGCGATGAGCAAGATGAAGAAGGTGCAGCCGGAAATGATGAAGCTGCGTGACCGCTATAAGGACGACAAGCAACGGCAGCAGCAGGAGCTGATGGAGCTCTACCGCCGCGAGAAGGTGAACCCGCTCGCCGGCTGCCTGCCCATCCTGATCCAGATCCCGGTATTCTTTGCCCTCTACAAGGTGCTGTTCGTCACCATCGAAATGCGCCACGCACCGTTCTTCGGTTGGATCGAGGATCTGTCGGCGAAGGATCCGACATCACTGTTCAACCTGTTCGGCCTCATCCCGTGGGATACGCCGGATTTCCTGACCGTCGGCATTTGGCCGGTGCTGATGGGTATCTCCATGTACCTGCAGATGAAGATGAACCCGGCACCGACTGACGAGATCCAGCAGCAGATCTTCCGTTGGATGCCGGTGATCTTCACTTTCGTGCTCGCGACCTTCCCGGCGGGTCTGGTGATCTACTGGACGTTCAACAACGCCCTGTCGATCCTTCAGCAATGGGTGATCATGCGCCGCCAGGGCGTGTCGCCGGAATGGGGACAGGATTTTGAGTGGCTGACCAAGCGCTTCAAGTCCGGTTCCAATACCGACGCTTCGTAAGGCGAAAGGGATATGTCGGACGCGGATGATGAGGAGCAGGCACGGCTGATCGAGGCCGGCCGGCTCCTGTTCGCGCGGCCCTGCGGCTTTCTCAAGGGCGTGGTCAAGGTGGATGGCCTGCCAATGGGCGACCGGCCGGAATTCGCCTTTGCGGGCCGGTCAAATGTTGGCAAGTCGAGCCTCATCAACGCGCTGACCGGCCGCAAGGATCTGGCCCGCACGTCCAACACGCCTGGCCGCACCCAGGAAATCAACTTCTTCACCCTGCCCGAAAACGATCCCGACGGTGTCTATCTGGTCGACCTGCCGGGCTACGGCTATGCGCGCGAAAGCAAGTCCAAGGTGCGGGCATGGAACTCTCTCATCACGAACTATCTCGCGGGACGCGCGTCTCTGCGCCGGGTCTTCGTGCTGATCGACAGCCGCCACGGCGTGAAGGCCAATGACGAGGAAATCTTCAAGCTCATGGACACGGCCGCTGTGTCTTATCAGGTGGTGCTGACCAAGGCTGACAAGCCCAAGAAGGGTGAGCTTGAGAAGGTGATCGAAAGCACAGAGGCCGTGATGCGTAAGCATGTGGCGGCACATCCCCGCGTGCTGGTTACTGCTTCCCGAACGGGCGAGGGCCTCGAACATGTGCGCGCGGAGATAGCGGGTCTTCGCGAACATTAACCGCTGCTGAGACCCATGTTCTGGCAGTCGAAGGCGGTTTCACGCTATAGACTTCAGCAACCGGGCGGTGCGGCCGCGCAGCGGCGCAAGCGCACACCGGACCCGCAAACAGATTGACCAGACGGACATGGCGGACATCCGCGAAATGACAGACGCAACGGCCGAAGCCTGGCTTGAAAAGGCCCATATCCTCTCCGAGGCCCTGCCTTACATGCAGCGCTACGAAGGCAAGGTCGTGGTGGTGAAGTATGGTGGCCACGCCATGGGCGACGACAAGCTGGCTGCCCAGTTCGCGCGCGACATCGTGCTGCTCAAGCAGGTGGGAATCAACGTCATCGTCGTCCACGGGGGCGGTCCGCAGATCGGCTCCATGCTTGAGCGCCTGGCGATCGAAAGTGAGTTCAAGGGCGGCCTGCGTGTCACCGACAAGGCCACCGTCGAAGTCGTTGAGATGGTGCTGGCGGGCAAGATCAACGGTGAAGTGGTTACCGCCATCAACCAGGCGGGCGGCAAGGCGGTGGGCCTGTCAGGCAAGGACGCCAAGCTCATCGTTGCAGAGAAGATGCACAAGACCGTGCAGGACTCCGACAGCAACATCGAGCGCGTGCTGGATCTGGGGTTTGTCGGTGAGCCCGCCAAGGTGAACCCGGACGTGCTCAAGGTGCTGCTCGGCTCGGCCCTCATCCCCGTGATTGCACCCATCGGCGTATCCGAAGACGGCCACACCTACAACATCAATGCGGACACCGCCGCCGGTGCCATCGCCGGTGCGCTCAACGCCAAGCGCCTGCTGATGCTTACGGATGTGCGCGGTGTGCTCGACAAGGACGGTAACCTGCTGACCAACATCACGCCCGCCGATGCGGAAGCGCTGATCAAGGATGGCACCATCTCAGGCGGTATGATCCCGAAGATCGAAACCTGCCTGCAAGCCCGAGCCGCGGGGTCCGAGGCTGCTGTCATCCTCGACGGCCGGGTGCCGCATGCGGTTCTGCTCGAGCTCTTCACCGAGCATGGTGCGGGGTCCCTCATTGGCTGATCGCCTGACCATTGCCTTCGCCGCTATCGTCACGGCAGTTCTGTCCGTGCTGGCCGCGGCCCCCGCCGAGGCAAAGCTCGAATACTGCAACCGCTCGAGCTATCTGCTGGATGCCGCCTCCGCGCACGAAGTGGAGGAAGGCTTCCTCGTGCAGGGCTGGTTCAAGGTCAATCCCGGTGAGTGCGTGACGGTGATCGGCGAGGACCTCGGTGAGGCCGAATACTACGCTTTCGCCCGCACCCGCGCCGCCCACGGAGCCAGCCGCAGGCTCACCTCCGGCGACCGCATGCTGTGCATTGATGTGGCGGATTTCAGCTTTGTCAGCGCCAATGGTTGCACCGGCCGCGGACTTCAGAAAGTGGAGTTTGCCCGCATCGATACCGAAGGGCGCCGTGACTGGAAGGCTGTGTTTGCCGAAAGCGGCAGCTACGACAACAAACGCGCCCGCACGGCCGGGACCCAGCGGCTTCTTCGGGAGCTTGGCTATGAACCGGGCTCCGTCGATGGCTTTTCAGGTGGCCGCACCACCCGCGCCATCAAGGATTTCCAGAAAGCCAACGGCCTGCCTGTGAATGGACAGATTTCCGATGGCCTGTTCGCAGCGTTGGAAGCCGCCGGCGAGAAGCGCCAGCGCCGCACGGGCTTTCACTTCTGCAACGATACGGAGTTGCTGGTGTGGGCCGCCATCGGGTACCGCAAATCCGATGAATGGCGCTCTTCAGGCTGGATTCGCGTACCTGCTGGCAATTGCGCGCCTGCCATCACCAGTACCCTGGACGAACCCACCTACTATGCCTATGCCGAGGCGGTGACCGAGGGGGGAGACATTGCCAAGCGCAATGACGTTCCCATGGTCTGGGGCGGCGACCGCACATTCTGCACAAAGCCCACACGCTTCTTCATCCGGGGGCGGAGCAATTGCGCTGCGCGTGGATATGACGAAGTGCCGTTTCAGGAAGTGACGCTGGAAGAGGGGACTGAGACCCACACAATGAGGCTGCGATAGCGCCTCAGGCAGACTTGGCCGCAAGGCCGAAATAGTCGAGAAGCCGTGTCATCTCGTCTTCGCTCATCGGGAATTCGCTGCCATTGCGCGCCGGCAGAAGTGCCGGCGGCTTGAGGTGCATGACGTGGGTCTGGATCACCACCGATACCCGCATCGGCAGCCGCGCACGCCAGACAAGCGACGTTATCGCCTTGCCATTGCTTGCTCCCAGCACGCGCCGCACATCATCAAGCGGCAGGCCGGATAACAGGCTCATGGCATAGGCCACCTGGTCTCCGTGCCCTTCCTCCGCCGCGTCCGTGATGAAGGCAGCATCCAACCGTCCCTGCTCGCGTGCGCGCTGCACGATGGTGGCGGCTGCTACTTCCGTTTCGCTTTCGGGCCCTTCATCAAGACGCTCGTGCAACCGGCCTGACAACAGGCGGCGGGTTTCCTCGTCCATGCCCAGCCGGTCTGCGAGACCGTGCAGCAGGTCACGCCCGACAAATTGGGCAATGCGCCGCACCGCGCGGATCGACAGGTCGGGGCGTAGCGAAATCGGCTCGTGCCACTGCGCCACTTCGGCGGCGTTCTTGACAATCTTGTCCATCGTGCTGTTGCGGATTTCAGCACTGCTGTTCGCCAGCAGCGTGGCAACAGCAGGGATGTCCAGCGAGGCCACAACCTCATCCGAGACATCGGCACTCAGCGCCTCGCGGCCTGCAATTGCCTCGATCACCCCGGCAATCTGCGTGGTGGCAATCAGTTCGATCAGGTCGGCATCACTCAGCAGCGGTGAGTAGCGCAGGATCGGCCCGCAGACCGATATCTCGACGTCGCGGGCCAGCCGTTGCACGACATCCCGCGGCACCAGCGGCGAAGACTTGATTTCTTCCGACAGGATTGCGCGCACGCGGGGCTCCTGGTCGCGGGCCAGCTTCTCGATCAGCTCAAGGGTCTGGTCGCGCAGGCGGACGGCGGCGTCAGGTTCGAGGTCGGGCAGGAGGCGCCCGATCTTCGCCGCCAGTTCTTGGCGCACGCTGGCGGCCTCGTCCTCCGCAAGAAGCGCATTGGCCTGGTGCGGCGTGGACGGGTTGGCCGCAACAAGCGCGCGGGTGCGCTCGTCGGAATCTTCCGCCAGGTAGTAGAGCATCTCAGGCTTGAGGTCGGTGCGCTGCGCAAGGTCGCGGCGGGTGGCCGGCTTTTCGGTTTCAAGCAACGCCCGCGCTTCCTCATAGGCCAGCGTGCCGCGCGCAGCGGCACGGTCTCCCGTCAGGCGCTTAATGAGCTTGAGCATGGCCCAAAATCCCGCGAATTCCTTATGCAATGGCCCCGACAGCCACACCCGGCCTTCCCCGGGCTTCTGGCGGGGGCACCGCCACGTCTGAAGGCAAGTCTAGGCATCTGCGCCTAACGGGAAATTAACCCCAAATCGCACCCCAGGCTGAGCGACGGCCTTGCCAGCACCGGGTCGTCGCGCCACATTCCCGGTCATGAGCGATTATGCCGAAACACAGTCTGCGCAGCCCGTGACCCATGCCGATTTCGGCCATGTGGACACCTGGATTTTCGACCTCGACAACACGCTCTACCCGGCTCACTGCAACCTCTTCGCCCAGATCGACCAGCGCATGGGCGCATTCATTGCCAGAGAGCTTGATGTTGATCCGGTGGAAGCCCGCCGCATCCAGAAACAATATTATGTGGATCACGGCACCACCCTGGCCGGCCTGATGGCAGAGCACGGCATGGACCCCACGCCCTTCCTTGATTTCGTGCACGACATCGACCTGGCCGTGGTGGACGAAAGCCGGGCCCTGGACGCAGCCCTGGCGCGGTTGCCGGGCAAGCGCTTCATTTTCACCAATGGCTCCCACCGGCACGCGGAAAATGTGGCCGGAAAGCTTGGTGTGCTCGACCGCTTCGAGGGCATCATCGACATCGCCGCGTGCAATTACATTCCCAAGCCGCACCCGGATGCTTTCGGCCATTTCATCGGCCGTTCGGCAGCGGATGCCAGAAAAGCGGCGATGTTCGAGGATATCGCCCGCAATCTCGTGGTGCCGCACCAGATGGGCATGCGCACGGTGTGGGTCCACACTGAAGACGCCTTCGCCACCGAAAAGGCCCATCACGGCAAGGACGGTGACCACGTCCACCACACGACTGAGGATCTGGTGGGCTTTCTCGACGCCCTCTGAGCCTGACGACCCCCACGGAGGCACAAAAGAGTGCCAAATGGCCAGGTGAGCCGGCCGGAACGCCCATTCAGGTTGACTGTAGGGGGCCTGTGGCTATCGTGCGGCCACCTCTTATGACCTTCCCTCAAAAGACGAGCCGACAGAGACAGATATGAGCTTCGCCGATCTTGCTGCCACCATCGAAACCGCCTTCGACAATCGCGACAGCGTGACAACTTCCACCACCGGCGAGGTGCGCGAGGCGGTGGACGACGCGCTCAATGCGCTCGACAGCGGCAAGCTGCGCGTGGCGGAAAAGCAGGGCGACGACTGGACCGTCAACCAGTGGGCCAAGAAGGCCGTGCTTCTGTCCTTCCGCCTCAACGACATGGCCCCCATTGAGGGTGGTCCCGGTGCCAACACCACCTGGTGGGACAAGGTGCCCAGCAAGTTTGAGGGCTGGGGCGAGAATCAGTGGCGCGCGGCCAGTTTCCGTGCCGTGCCCAACTGCGTGGTCCGCAAGTCTGCCTATATCGCGCCGGGCGTGGTGCTGATGCCATCCTTCGTCAATCTTGGCGCCTATGTGGATGAGGGCACCATGGTGGACACCTGGGCCACCGTCGGCTCCTGCGCCCAAATCGGCAAGAACGTGCACATCTCCGGTGGCGCCGGCATTGGCGGCGTACTGGAGCCGCTGCAGGCCAACCCGGTGGTGATTGAGGACAATTGCTTCATCGGTGCCCGCTCGGAAGTGGCCGAAGGCGTGATCGTGCGTGAGGGCTCGGTGCTCTCCATGGGCGTCTTCCTCGGCCAGTCCACCAAGATCGTCGACCGCACGACGGGCGAGATCTTTATGGGTGAAGTGCCGGCCTATTCGGTGGTCGTGCCCGGCGCGCTGCCCGGCAAGCTGCTGCCGGACGGAACTCCCGGCCCGAGCCTGGCCTGCGCCGTCATCGTCAAGCGCGTGGACGCCCAGACCCGCTCAAAGACATCCATCAATGAATTGCTGCGTGACTGACCTGAGCCGCCCGTGACCGATAAATCCCTGCCGATTGATCCCGTTGCCTTTGCTGCCGAGCTGATCCGCTGTCCCAGCGTCACCCCGGCAGAAGGCGGTGCGCTTGATCTCCTGGAAGAACGGCTCACGGCGCTGGGCTTCACCTGTCACCGCTTGCCTTTCGAGGAGCCGGGCGAGGACCGGGTGGACAACCTGTATGCCCGCATCGGCACAGCGGCCCCGAACCTTTGCTTTGCCGGCCACACGGACGTGGTACCGCCCGGCAATGCCAGTGAGTGGCAGGTCGGCCCTTTCGAGGGCACGGTGAAGGATGGCGTGATCTGGGGCCGCGGTGCTGCGGACATGAAAGGCTCGATCGCTGCATTCGCTGCGGCGGCGGCTGCCTATATCAAGGCCCAGGGCACCGAGGCGGGGTCCATCAGCTTCCTCATCACCGGCGACGAGGAAGGCCCTGCGGTCAACGGCACGGTCAAGATGCTGGACTGGCTCGACCGGCACAACGAACAGATTGACCATTGCGTGGTAGGCGAACCCACCAACCCGCATGAGCTGGGCGAGATGATCAAGATCGGCCGCCGCGGCAGCGTCAACATGGTCATCACGGCCCAGGGCAAGCAGGGGCACGTGGCCTATCCGCACCTGGCTGACAATCCGGTGCCGCATCTTGTGGCTGCGCTGGCAGCACTTGATGCGTTGGAGCTCGATCAGGGCACGGAGCATTTCCAGCCCTCCAACCTCGAGATCACCACGGTGGACGTTGCGAACGAGGCCACCAATGTCATTCCCGCCACGGCCCGCGCCCGCATCAATATCCGCTTCAACGACCGGCATACGGGCCAGAGCCTCATTGACCTGGTCAAGAACACCGTCTCTGCTGTTGCCGCCAAGCGCGATGCAACGCTGACGGTGAGCGCGAAGATCTCCGGCGAAAGCTTCGTCACCCAGCCGGGGCCGTTCGTGGACCTTGTCGCCCGCTCTGTGGAATATGTGCTGGGCCGCGCGCCGGAATTGTCCACCACCGGCGGCACGTCCGATGCCCGTTTCATCAAGAACCATTGCCCGGTGCTGGAATTCGGCCTTGTCGGCGAGACCATGCACAAGGTGGACGAGCGTGTACCCGCGCAGGACGTGGAACAGCTCACGGCCATTTATCACCGGCTGATTGACGGCTACTTTGCCGAGGCGGCCGCATTCGCCGCGGAGAAGCAGAGCAGGGGCTGACAATGCCGAGATGGGCCGAGGCACAGAGCGCGGTCGAGGGTGCCATCGCCATTGTGCGGCGGGACCCGAATGCCGACCGTTTCTTTGATCTGTCGGCGGACAGTTTCTGGCGCTCTTTCGGCGCATTCCTCTATATTGCGCCGCTCCAGATGATTTTGGTGCTGGCCGAGCGCCGTCTGGCCCTGTCCATGTCCGAAGCGCCCGTCGCCGAGATCCCGAGTGCGACGGTGATGATGGTGACCGAACTCATCGCCAGCGTCATTGCGTGGGGGGCTTATCCGCTGGCCATGTTTGCGCTGGCACCGCAATTCGGGCTCGCCAAGCGCTTCGCCGGATATGTCATTGTCTACAACTGGACGTCACTCGCCATAGTGCTTGCCGTGCTGCCGCCCTATCTGCTGTTTGCGCTCGGCGTCTTCCCACCGGGCATCGTGCTTGCCATCAACTTCATGATCCTGCTTGCCGTGCTCTGGTTTCGCTGGACGCTGGCGACCGATGTGCTGGGCGCACCGGGCCTGACGGCGGCGGGCTTCGTGGTGCTGGATATCCTGCTTGGCCTGTTCATCAGCCTCGGCGTGGCCGCTCTCATTGTCGGGCAACCGGCGGGATGAGTGATCCGCGACCCATCGGCGTGTTCGACAGCGGCGTCGGCGGCATCACCGTGCTGCGCGCGATCCATGATCTGCTCCCCGGCGAAGACCTGATCTATCTGGGTGACACCGCGCGGCTGCCCTATGGCACCAAGAGCGCTGAGACGGTGGTCCGCTATGCCACCCAGGCCGCCAACGCGCTGATCGCCCGCGACATCAAGCTCCTGGTGATTGCCTGCAACACCGCAAGCGCCGTCGGCACGCCCGTGCTTGCTGAGAAGTTTGCTCCCGTTCCCGTCATCGGGGTGGTGGAGCCGGGGGCTGAGGCGGCCATTGCGGCCAGCAGCGGCAGGCATATCGCTGTCATTGCGACAGAAGGCACCGTGCGCGGCGGGGCCTATCCCCGCGCCATTCAGGCCAGGGCACCTGACGCTGCGGTGGTGCAAACCCCGGCAACCGTCTTCGTTGCCCTCGCCGAAGAAGGCTGGACCGATACAGCCCCCACCCGGGAGGCGGCCCGCGCCTATCTGGCTCCACTCTTTGCGGGCACAAACCACCCGGACACGCTGGTGCTCGGCTGCACGCACTTCCCGGTGCTGGCCGACGCCATTCGCGCCGAACTTCCGGACGGTGTGACGCTGGTGGACTCAGCCACGACCACGGCCCAGGCCGTTGCCAGGGTTCTCGGTGACCAAGCGGCCCCCGAAGGCAGGGACGGCACAGTCCGGTTTCTCGCCACCGACGGACCGGAGCGTTTTGCCCGCGTCGGGCAGATTTTCTTCGGCCAGCCGATCAATGAGGGCGAGATCGAGATCATTGACCTCTAGGCATCATTGCCAGCCGGCCCCTTGTAATCCACGCGTGTGAGATAAAGCCCGTCCGGTGGCGCCACCGCCCCGCATAGGGCCCGGTCACATGCTTCCAGCGCGTCCTTCACGTCCTGTGCGGTCATCCGTCCCTCACCCACAGCTTTGAGCGTGCCGGCGAAGGAGCGGATCTGGTTGTGCAGGAAGGAGCGCGCCCGCGCCCGGATGGTAATGAG
The DNA here is from genome assembly GCF_012848855.1 of Pyruvatibacter mobilis. NCBI lineage: Bacteria > Pseudomonadati > Pseudomonadota > Alphaproteobacteria > Hyphomicrobiales > Parvibaculaceae > Pyruvatibacter > Pyruvatibacter mobilis. The sequence goes on along the minus strand of NZ_CP051630.1, from coordinate 2,722,677 downwards.
GTCGCCGTCACGTGCCACGTCCAGCGCATCTAGCGTCTTCACCGGTGACGCCGCCTGGCACTGGGCTGCACGGAAAGTCGTGAAGTCATGGCGGCCCACCAGCACCTGTGCTGCGTCGTGCATGGCTGTAGCATCCAACGGTACGGCGACCTGCCAGGCCCGACCGCGCTCAACGGTCAGCGGCGCGCGCCGGTTGATGATCCGGTAGAGATAATGCCGTTTGGTGGCCGAGAACCGCGCGTCGAAATCAGCGGATACATCTTCCGCCGCCATGATGGCAATGGGATCTGGCTTCAGATGGTGGTTTACCGCCTCGCGCACCGTGTTGGCATCGGTGTCGCGCGCGATGTCCACATGCGCCACCTGGCCGGTTGCGTGCACGCCTGCATCCGTCCGGCCCGCGCCGAACACCTGCACCCTCTCGCCGCAAAAGGCATGGATGGCCTCGGCGATGACCTGCTGCACGCCGCGCCCGTTTGCCTGCTCCTGCCAGCCGACAAAAGGGGCGCCGAAATACTCGATAGTAAGCTTGTAGCGCGTGGTCACGTGAGGACAGTGCCTGCTGCGACCGGAAAGCCGCGCAGGAACTCCTCCGCCTGCTGAACACCCTTGCCGGCGCGCTGGACCTGCGTAAGACGCAGCGCCCCGTCACCGCAGGCGATGGTCAGGGCATCATCCAGCGCCGCACCAGGAGTGCCGGACCCGTCAACGGGCACCGCCCGCAACACCTTCACCCGCTGGCGCTTGCCGTCTTTCCCCACCTCACACCACGCACCGGGGAAGGGGGAGAGGCCGCGGATGTGGCAGTCGAGCTCATGGGCCGGACGTGTCCAGTCTATGTGGGCTTCGGCCTTGTCGATCTTGTCCGCATAGGTAACCCCGTCTTCGGGCTGCGGTGTTACTTCCAGGCTGTCGCGCTCAAGCGCTGCCAGCGCCCGCACCATCAGCCCGGCACCGATCGTAGACAGGCGGTCATGCAGTTCACCGGCGGTTTCCTGTGTGCCGATGGGCGTGCGCTCCATCAGCAGCACGGGGCCCGTATCGAGGCCCTTCTCCATCTGCATGATGGCAACGCCTGTCTCGCTATCCCCTGCCATGATGGCGCGCTGGATGGGGGCCGCCCCGCGCCAGCGCGGCAGCAGGGACGCATGGATGTTAAGGCAGCCGAGGCGGGGTGCATCAAGGATGGGCTGGGGCAGGATCAACCCATAAGCGGCAACGATTGCTGCATCCAGATCAAGCGCCCGGAAAGCCTCTTGCGCGGCGGCATCCCGCAGCTTTTCCGGCGTGCGTACCTCGATGCCCTGCGCCTCGGCAAACGCGTGTACCGGCGACGGCGTTTCGGCCATACCGCGGCCCGCCTTGCGCGGCGGCTGCGAATAGACGGCCACCACGTCATGACCGGCGGCAATGAGCTCGGCTAGGGCGGGAACGGAAAAGTCCGGCGTGCCCATGAAGGCAAGGCGCAGGGTCATCGGCATGATCCCCCAAAGACAGGCCAGGCTTACGCCGGCTGGGCGAGCTTCTTCGCCTTCTGAAGCTTCTTGAGCATCATCTGCCGCTTGAGGCGCGACAGATGGTCGATGAACAGCACGCCTTCGAGATGGTCCATCTCGTGCTGGATGCAGGTGGCCAGAAGCCCCTCGCAGTCCATCTCGCGCAGCTCGTTCTGGTAGTCGAGAAACCGCACCCGGCAGGTAGCGGGCCGCTCCACCTCTTCATAAAGGTCAGGCACCGACAGGCAGCCCTCTTCATAGGGAGCTGTGTCGTCGGCCTTCTCGATGATTTCCGGATTGGCGAAATACATCGGCCGGGGCTCCTCGCCCTCATGGGCGAGATCAATCACGATCACCCGCTTGGGCACGCCGATCTGGATGGCGGCAAGCCCGATGCCGGGCGCCGCATACATGGTCTCGAGCATGTCGTCCATCAGCGCGCGGATCTCGTCATCCACCTTCTCGATGGGGTCGGAGACCTGCTTGAGGCGCGGGTCCGGGGCTGTGAGTATTTCGCGTATTGCCATGGGGCGTCAGATAAGCGAGCGGGCGGGGCGCGTCAACTGAGGAGGTGGGGCTATACTTGGCCCCCGTGGGAGCGATTCTCCCTTGTTTTGTAAGGATATACGCCGGGATGGAAGCTTGGGTCGTCATCGCATCTGCCCTCATCGCCGCCCTGCTGGGCGCGGGTATCGTGGCGCTGGTGCTGCGGCGCCCTGCTGATGATGGTGCCGCGGCGGCGGCAGCCTCACAGGCGGCCGAAGCGCAGCAGAAGGCGCTCACCAGCCTGATGGATGCCCAGTTGCAACTGTCCGGCCGCCTGGCCGCCATGGCCGATGCCCAGGCCAAGCGCGAAGCGGAACTCTCGCGCACGCTGAATGAGCGCCTGGACTCTGTCTCCAAGCGTCTGGGTGACAGTCTGGAAGACAACACCAAGAAGACCAGCGAAACCCTTTCCAGCCTGCATACGCGTTTGGCGCTGATCGACGAAGCGCAGAAAAAGATCGGCGAACTCTCAGGCCAGATGGTGGGCCTGCAGGACATTCTCGCCAACAAGCAGGCGCGCGGTGCGTTTGGCGAGATCCAGCTCAATGACCTCGTGACATCCGCCTTGCCGCCCTCGGCCTACTCCTTCCAGACGACGCTGGGCAACGGGTCTCGGGTGGACTGCCTGCTGAAACTGCCCAACCCGCCCGGCGCCATCGCGGTGGATTCAAAGTTCCCGTTGGAAAGCTACCGCGCCCTTATCGATGCCAAGACAGACGATGAGAAGACAAAGGCGATGCGTCTTTTTCGCGATGCCATGCGCAAGCATGTGGAGGACATCGCGGCCAAATACATCATTCCCGGTGAGACGGCAGATTCCGCGCTGATGTTCCTGCCGTCCGAGGCCGTTTACGCGGAACTGCATGCAAACTTCCCCGCCACCGTGGAGGCCAGCTTCAAGGCGCATGTCTGGATCGTGTCGCCGACCACGCTGATGGCGACCCTCAACACGGTGCGCGCGGTGCTGAAGGATGCGCAGATGCGTGAGCAGGCACATCTCATTCAGGCAGAAGTGGACAAGCTGATGAATGATGTCAGCCGGCTGGACACCCGCGTCAGCAATCTGGGCAAGCATTTCGGCCAGGCCCAGGAGGATATTCGCCAGATCGGAATTTCTACTGATAAGATAACCAAGCGTGGGGAGCGCATCGCCGAACTGGATATCGGCGAGGAAGAAGAGAACGGGTCACTGGCGCCGCCCGCCGGGCAGCGCGATCTTCTAGCGGGGGACTAAATCAACCATGGAATTATTTGAATCCATTGTCAGCGACGTGAATTCGATCGTCTGGGGCGTGCCTATGCTCGTCCTGATCGCCGCCACGGGCGTTTTCCTGATGGCGGGCCTTCTGTTCATGCCGCTGCGCAAGCTGTTTCATGCCTTTTCGCTGCTGCTGACACCGCAGCGGCTAGGGGAGGGGGATATTCAGCCCCAGAAGGCCCTGGCCACAGCGCTCGCCGCAACGGTGGGCACCGGTAACATCGCGGGCGTCGCGACAGCCATCTTCCTCGGCGGTCCAGGCGCCCTTTTTTACATGTGGGTGATCGCCCTCATCGGCATGGCCACCAAATATGCCGAGGCGGTCGCCGCCGTCTCCTACCGCGAAGTGGACAGCCGCGGCATGCATGTGGGCGGGCCGATGTATTACCTGCGTGACGGCGTGGGGCAGCGATTCCCGGCGCTGGGGAAGGTGCTGGCCTTCTTGTTTGCCCTGTTCGCAGCCGTGGCCGCCTTCGGCATCGGTAATGGTGTGCAGGCCAACTCGGTGGCGCAGGCGCTTGATTCGAGTTTCTCCATCGACCCACTGGTCACCGGCATCATCATGATGGCCGTTGTCGGCCTCGTGCTGATCGGCGGTATCAAGCGTATCGCGGATGTGGCAGGTGCGCTGGTGCCCTTGATGATCGTTGCCTATGTGGGCTCGGCGATCGTCATCCTGGTCATCAACGCCGCCGAGATCCCGGCGGCCTTCTCCCTCATCTTCCAGTATGCCTTCGAGCCGGTGGCGGCTGCCGGCGGCTTTGCCGGTGCAACGGTGGCAGCGGCCATCCGCTTCGGTGTGGCCCGTGGTGTCTTCTCCAATGAGGCGGGCCTGGGCTCCGCGGCCATCGCGCATGCGGCAGCCAAGACCGATGATCCGGTGGCACAGGGCCATGTGGCCATGCTGGGCACCTTCATCGACACCATCATCGTCTGCACCATGACAGGCCTCGTCATCATCACCTCGGGCCTGTGGACCTCGGGCGAGACCGGCGCGGCACTCACCAGCGCGGGCTTTGCCGCGTCGCTGCCGCTGGGGGCTGAAATTGTCACCGTGGCGCTGGCGGTTTTCGCTTTCACCACGGTGCTGGGCTGGAGCTATTACGGCGAACGGTCGATCCAGTACATCTTCGGCGCAGGCGCCATCTGGCCCTATCGCGTGGTGTGGATCCTGGCGATCCCGGTGGGGGCTACCTTCGATCTGGGCCTCATCTGGCTCATCGCCGACACGCTGAACGCCATGATGGCCCTGCCCAACCTGATCGGCCTGCTGATCCTCGGCCCCGTGATCTTCGCCAAGACGCGGGACTACTGGAACAACCGATGACGGCCACACGGCCTTGAAACGCCAAGCGGGCGGCATCCTTCGGGATTGCCGCCCGTTTTTCAGGCATCCTTTGCCGCCCATGTTTCGATCCCGTCCAGGCTCCGGGCATTTTTCTGGCGCCGATATGCTTTCAAGTCTTCCGGCGTGCGCGCCTCTGCCCACTTGTCGAGTGTGTCCCTCTCCCCCTCAAAGGTAAAAAAGGGAACGCCGTAACCGCAGGACGTCTGGACAAGATCAATCTGTAGGCGGACGATCTGACGCGCGCCAGGAGGTTCCGTGCCATCGAAATAGGTATCCCTCAAGGCTGCGTAACTGGGGTGCGAATAGGGGGTCACGTCGCCCTTGCCGAACAGTCGCAGGATCATCGGAGTTTCGGCAAAGGAGCAGAGCATGATGGTCATCCGTCCGTCCTTCGGCAGATGTGCGGCTGTCTCGTTGCCGCTGCCGGTTTGATCCAGATAGAGCACCGTTTTGTCATCCGCGACGCGGAACCACTCTGTGCTTCGCGGCGAGATATTGATGCGCGCGCCCGCGACCGTTGTGGCCGTGAAGAAAATATGCTGCTGGGCGATCATGCCGCGCAGCCTTTCGTCCAGTCTGTCGAACTGCTGCGCCATGCATGCGCCTTTCACGGGAGAAGTCAGAAGGGACGGCGGGCCTTCATGGCCGCGGCCAGTGTGCCGTCGTCGAGATAATCAAGCTCACCGCCGACGGGCACGCCATGTGCCACCTGGCTCACATTGGCGCCGGATCCTTCGAGTTGGTCGGTAATGTAATGGGCCGTTGCCTGCCCATCGACCGTGGCGTTCAGCGCCAGAACGACTTCGCGCACATCGCTACCGGAGACGCGGGTGACAAGGCCCGAAATGTTGAGATCGTCCGGCCCCACCCCGTCCAGCGCCGACAGTGTACCGCCCAGCACATGATACTGGCCGGAATTGGCCCCGGCGCGCTCAAGCGCCCAGAGATCGGCCACCTGCTCCACCACACAGATCACGCCCTTGTCGCGGCGCCCATCGGCGCAGATAGAACAGGGATCCGTCGTATCGAGATTGCCGCAGGTGGTGCAGGTCAGCACATGGTCAGCGGCGTCCTGCAGTGCGTCCGCGAGCGGCCGCATCAGCGTCTCTTTCTTGCCGAGCAACTGCAAAGCCGCGCGCCGGGCTGAGCGGGGGCCAAGCCCCGGCAGGCGCGACAACAGCTGGATCAGCCGCTCTATCTCGGTTCCTGCGGAATGCCCGGCCATGATGGCAGCGGCCTAGAGTGAAAAGCCCGGCGGCAGGGGCAGCCCGCCGGTGATCGACTGCATCTCTTCCTGCAGCTTCGCCTCCAGCTTGGTGCGGGCATCCGTATGCGCTGCCACGATGAGATCCTCGAGGATCTCCACCTCGTCGGCGGCCATCATGCTGGGGTCGATCTTGACGCCCACAAGTTCACCCTTGCCCTTGAGACGCACAGTGACCATGCCGCCGCCGGACGTGCCATCCACTTCAAGCGCGTCCACGCGCTCCTGCATCTCGCCCATGCGGGCCTGAATTTCCTTCGCCTGTTTCATCAGGCCGGTGAGATTCTTCATCAGATGAAATCCTCTGTCGTCGGGAGGTCCCCACCCCCATAGTCGTCCCCGTCTTCTTCGCCCGTATCATCCGGCGGGGCGGGGGCGGCAGCAGCGCCTGCGGCGGCATCCGCGCCGAGATCCCGGATCTCCAGAATTTCCGCACCGGGAAAGGCCTCGAGCGCCGCCTTCACCAGCGGTTCCTGGCGGATTGCGGCAAGCTCCGCTTCGCGGGCCGCGCGCTTGGTATCGCCGATGGTCGGCTGGGCGGGCGTCACATCCTTGCGGGCCTGGGATATGAACCAGCGCTCATTGGTCCAGGCAGACAGCTTGCGCGACAATTCCTGGATGATGTCGCCATTGCCCTTGACCACCGCAAGCTCGATGCGGCCGGGGGCGAAATTGACGAGCTGGACGTCGTTTTCAAGCGCGTGCTGCAGCATCACATCGCGCTTCTGTTCGGCCATCGCCACAACGTCTTCGAAGCGCTGCAACTGAAGCCGTGCCGATGGGGCCGTCTGCTGCGCGGCCTGAGGGCCGCCGCCTGCAGCTCCACTTGTGGAAGAACCAGCACTCATGCTGGGCCCGGAGCTGGGCGCGGCGGGCGCCATGCGCACAGGGCTCTGGGGCATGCCCCCGGCGGTCCCTTGCATCGCAGCGGCACTCCCGCCGCCACCTGGGCCGCCGCCACCCCGAGGAGCGCCGGATGGTGCGGGCATAGCCTGCAGCTTCTTGATCACTTCATCCGGCGACGGAAGATCTGCCGCATAGGCAAGCCGCACGAGCACCATCTCGGCGGCGGCCAGCGGCCACGGCGCGCGCTCGACTTCGGCCAGCCCCTTGAGCAGCATCTGCCAGGTGCGCGCCAGCGTCTTCACCGGCAGCTTGGCCACCATCTCCAGGCCGCGCGTGCGGTCCATGTCGGAGACGGTCTTGTCATCGGCCGCGCTCTCAACGAGCTTGAGGCGCGTCAGCCAATGGGTCAGCTCGGCCATGTCAGAGATGACGACCGCCGGGTCCGCGCCGTCCTGATACTGCGCTGTGAGTTCGGAGAGGGCCGCGGCCACGTCGCCCTTCATCACATGCTCATAAAGGTCGAAGACGCGTCCGCGATCCGCGAGGCCCAGCATGGCGCGCACGCTGTCGGCGGACACCGCTTCGCCGTTTGCGGTCCCGTCACCAGTGTGTGCAATCGCCTGGTCGAGCAGCGACAGGCCGTCACGCACGGAGCCTTCGGCGGCCCGGCCGATCAGTGCCAAAGCGCCGTCGTCAATCGAGACGCCTTCCTTGCCGGCGATGTTGGACAGATGCTGGCTCATCGCGTCTGCATCCAGCCGCCGCAGATCGAAGCGCTGGCAGCGCGACAGCACCGTGACCGGCACTTTGCGGATTTCGGTGGTGGCGAAGATGAACTTCACATGCGCCGGCGGTTCCTCCAGCGTCTTCAGAAGGCCGTTGAATGCGGCCTTCGACAGCATGTGCACTTCGTCAATGATGTAGACCTTGTAGCGTGCGGACGTCGGCGCATAGCGCACGCTTTCGATGATCTCGCGAATATCGTCGATGCCGGTGCGAGAGGCCGCATCCATCTCCAGCACGTCCTGGTGCCGGGATTCCATGATCGACGGGCAGTGCACGCCCGGCCCCGGCATGTCGATGGTCGGCCCTTCAACGCCCTCGGCTTCATAGTTGAGGGCGCGGGCCAGAATGCGGGCGGTGGTCGTCTTACCGATGCCGCGCACGCCGGTGAGGATGAAAGCATGCGCGATGCGGCCGGTGGCGAACGCATTGCGCAGGGTGCGCACCATCGCCTCCTGACCGACGAGGTCATCGAAGGTCTGTGGCCGGTACTTGCGGGCAAGAACCTGATATTCGGCAGGTTGGGCGGGGGCGTCTGCCGAGCCGCCCATGAGATCAAACCCCGCATCGTCCGACGTCATGCCGAGATTGGGCTCATCTGCCTCATGCGCTGTGTCGGATGGCGGCGTCATGAGAGCGAGAGATGATCCTTGAAACGGGGCAACCCTGATGCTGGGTGATGAAGTGGGAGGCTGGACAGACGACCCAAGCCGAACTCGTTACGGCTGCTTCCTTCCGGACCTGACCGGGTTGGCGAGGGACTTGTCCGCCGCCAACCTCCCGAAGGCACTATATCAGACGCCGGGGGCGGCATGGCAACCCGGGCCATCGAAGATTCTGGCAGTATCCCTGCACCGGAGATGGGTGTTTGCCCGCAAGCGCCCGCCATGGCAGGTTTCCGCCCGAAAAAGCTCAAAGACGCACGACAGGAAGGCCGCCCCATGGCGCTTGAACCCAATCCCAACATCTTCGCCAACAACCCGCTGGACCGTGTCAGCGACAAACGCACGGACGAAGCGTGGCTGAAGGAGAAGATGGACGATCCCGAAAGCCGCTATGTGCCGTTCTACAATCTGCAGCCCTTCGTGCTGCCGGAAGTGGCACCGGGCGACGGCAAGGATATCGGCTGGCTGCCGCCGCAGATGGTGAAGCCGCTGATGACGTCGAACTCGGTGACAGTGCTGCTGGGTATCAACAAGCGCGGCCGGGCGCTGTTTGCCACTGATCTTTCAGCCGGTGAGAACCCGGAACAGACCGCCTTCAAGGGCATGGGTGAGTTCGAGGACCTGCGCGGCCTGGCCATGAAAGGTGAGATCACGCCGGGCGAGCTTGCCATCATGGCCCAGGGCAAGAGCATGATCGACTGGCACCTTCGCCACGGCTTCTGCGCCAATTGCGGCTATCCGACCGACATGATGGAGGCTGGCTACAAGCGCGTCTGCCCCGACTGCAAGGCGGAGCACTTCCCCCGCACGGACCCCGTGGTGATCATGCTGGCGACGCGCGGTGACAAGGCATTGCTGGGCCGCCAGCCCATGTTCCCGCGCGGCATGTTCTCGTCGCTGGCAGGCTTCATCGAGCCGGGCGAATCGATCGAGGAAGCCGTGGCCCGCGAGATGATGGAAGAGGCGGGCATCCAGGTGCGCAATGTGCGCTACCACTCGACCCAGCCCTGGCCCTATCCGTCGCAGTTGATGATCGGGTGCCATGCGGAAGCGGAAACCGAAGAAGTGACCGTGGACGGCATCGAGCTGGAAGAGGCGCGCTGGTTCTCTCGCGATGAGTTGCGCGCCGTGCTGGCCGGCGAAAACAAAGGCTTCTGGGTCCCGCCCGCCTTCGCCATCGCCCACCAGCTCATCCGCCACTGGGTGGATCAGGGCTGACGCCTCAATCCGCAGTTGGCGCGGCCAGTTCCTTTTCGATCTTGGCCCGATACGGGCTGGCCGGGTAGATGCCGAGGATCTTGAGTTCACTGCAGAAGAACTGCAGTTCCTCCAGCGCCAGCCGCACATTGCGCCGGTCCGGGTGGCCTTCGATGTCGGCATAGAACTGCGTGGCATTGAACGAGCCCGCCACCTGGTAGCTCTCGAGCTTGGTCATGTTGACGCCATTGGTGGCAAAGCCGCCCATGGCCTTGTAGAGCGCGGCCGGAACGTTCCGCACACGGAAGACGAAACTTGTGATTACTGGCTCTTCTTCCGGGGTCGCGTCGTCTGGCTCGTTGGCCATGATGAGGAAGCGGGTGGTGTTGTGGCTCGCATCCTCCATCTCTGTCTTGAGAATATCCAGGCCATAGATCTCGGCAGCTTCCGGCGCCGCCAGGGCAGCCCGCGTGAGGTCGCCCCGCTCGGCCACCTGGCGAGCAGAACCCGCTGTGTCCGCCGCCGCTTCAGCCTTGATGCCGAGCCCGTGCAGCGTCTTGCGGCACTGGCCCAGCGCCATGATGTGGCTTTGGGCGACTTTGATGCCGTCAAGCTTGGCGCCCTTGGGAGCCATGAGCGCGAA